>JAOPXO010000196.1 GCA_025965115.1 Aeromicrobium sp. | reverse complement strand
CTTCTGGGCGAGCGGCTCCATCGCGGTGCGCACCTGGGTGGCGAGCTCGCGGGTCGGGAGGAGGATCAGGGCACGCGGAGCCTTGGGACGGCTGGTCTTGCCGGCGAGACGTACGAGGACGGGGAGGCCGAAGGCGAGGGTCTTGCCGGAGCCCGTGCGGGCCCGGCCCAGCACGTTGCGACCCTCGAGCGCGTCGGGGATCACCGCGCACTGGACAGGAGTCGGGTTGACGATTTCCTGGCGGGCCAGTGCGGACACCAGCGAGGCAGGAAGGTTGAGATGGGAAAAGGTGGGCAGCGCAGGGCTGCCTACAGCGTTGTTGCTCACAGAGCGGTTCTCACAGACGTTTCGGGATGATTGCCCGAAATCCATTTCACGCGGGATCGCGCTACTTCGCCGGGCAGAACAGCGTCAAGAATTGACGCGTTCACGTATTCACATACTAGCAGTTTGTTGCCTCGGACGACGAATCCTGTGACGCCGCTCTCACGTTCGGAGATCGGCGTAATCGGGATGCTTGTCGATGAATCGCGTCACGTATGGGCACGTGACGACGATCCGCTTGCCCCGCACGCGTACGTCGTCCAGCGCCCCCGCGACCAGCTCGGAGGCAAGCCCCTGGCCCTCGAACTGATCGAAGATCACGGTGTGCGGGAAGGTGACGATGTCCCCGGCCTCGAAGGCCTGGGTGAAGCCGGCCAGGATGCCATCGACTTCGATCTCATAGCGCTGCTCGCCGGCGTTGTGGATGACCTTGGTGCTCATGCCGCTGCCTCCATGACAAGCCAACGATACGGAGACAGCGTCATGATCCCTGTCTCAACATTCGCTCGCTGGCGCTCACTCATGACTGTCTCAACGCCTAGCCGAGAGTCAGAATTCCGAGTACGGCGACCGCCACGGCAAGACTCAGCGAGATGCCGATCAGGACCGCGTGGACCCGGAGGAACGTCGTTGGCTTGCCGTCCGCGTCACGCGCACGGTCGTCCTTGGCGATGCGCCGTAGGAAGGGTGGCCAGATGACGAAGTTCCAGATGGCCGCGACGAGCAGGAACAATGACCAGGCGACGGGGAGATGCATGCGACCATTCTGTCTGTCCACCGGCTGAGCCGGAACAACGACCAACTGGAACGAGTTGCACCACTCATGACCCGCACCCGTCCGCGCCTTCACCCGGCGTGGCTCGTAGCGGCCACGGCATTCGTAGCCCTGGTCGGTGCGGCCGGCTTCCGCGCGGCGCCGGGTGCGCTGTTCGTGCCTCTGCACGATGAGTTCGGCTGGTCGACCAGCGTCATGTCGCTCGCGGTCAGCGTCAATCTCTTGCTCTATGGGCTCACCGCCCCGTTCGCCGCGGCCCTGATGGACAAGTTCGGCATCCGCACCGTCACCACCGTCGCGTTGCTGATGGTCTCGCTGGGCAGCGGTCTCACCGTGTTCATGACCGAGTCGTACCAGCTGCTCATCACCTGGGGAGTGCTGATCGGACTCGGCACCGGATCGATGGCCATGGTGTTTGCGGCGACGATCGCCAACCGCTGGTTCGTCGAGCGGCGGGGTCTGGTGATGGGCATCCTCACGGCAGGTGGAGCGACCGGCCAGCTGGTGTTCCTGCCGATCGTGGCTGCACTCGCCGACTCGGTCGGCTGGCGCACGGCCTCGTTGGTCATCGCCGGGTCTGCTCTCGCTGTCGTACCCCTGGTCATACGTTTCATCGGCGACTTCCCCGAGGATCGTCAACTCACGCCGTACGGCGCAGCTGACGACTGGGAGCCGCCCGCCCGCGAGACCGGCGGCTCTGCGAGGCGTGCGATCGACGCGCTGCGGTGGGCGTCTCACCATCGGGCATTCTGGGCGCTTGCCGCGGCATTTGCGATCTGCGGGGCTACGACCAACGGACTCGTCGGCATCCACTTCATCCCCGCGGCCCACGACCACGGACTCCCCGAAACGACTGCCGCCGGCCTGCTTGCCGTGGTCGGCATCTTCGACATCGCCGGCACGGTTGCATCGGGTTGGTTCACCGACAGGTATGACCCGCGCATCCTGCTGGTGGGCTACTACGCCTTTCGCGGCGTCGGCCTGGTGATGCTGCCCTCGTTGCTGAGCCAGACCGTGCGCCCGAGCATCGTGCTGTTCGTCGTCGTCTACGGGCTCGACTGGGTGGCCACCGTGCCACCGACCGTCGCACTGTGTCGTGAGATCTTCGGTGAGCGCGGCACGATCGTCTTCGGCTGGGTGTTCGCGTCGCACCAGATCGGGGCCGCCATCGCCGCGTTGGTCGCGGGCGTCATCCGAGACTCAACCGGCAGCTACACGCTGGCGTGGTTCGGAGGCGCCGGCTTGTGTGTCGTCGCGGCCGCGCTGTCGTGGGCAATCGGCTCACCCGGCAAGCGCGAGAGCCGTCGTGAGCTGCTCGAGCCCGTCCCGATGTGAGCGGTCTGCGGGACTAGGCGCGGATCGCGAGGTGACGTACGAGGTCGTCGCCGATGTCGATGAAGTGGAAGTACAACGGCACCGGGCTGCCCGGGAAGTCGCCAGCCACCACGGCGGGCGCCACCGGATATCCGGCATCGTCGGCCAGGTCGGTCACTGAGTAGGTGACCTTGGGGATGTCGACGCGCCAGGCGCGTACCTCATCGATGCCCCGGTAGATATGGCCGTCATCCTCGACCACGACGTCATCGGCGAAGAGCGAGAACCACGGCTCGCGGTCTGGTGCGACGGCTGTGTCGAAGTAGGTGCGGATGAGGTCGGGAAGCGCGATGGTCATACGTCAACACTGAAGGCTGCCACCGACAGATCGAGCGTCGTGGCCGGTGAACGGTCACGCATTGCTGAGCGGCGCGGACGACTCCTGTCCGCCGTGGAGGCGTTCGAGCGGCCTCCAGGCCACAGGCACGTTGCGCATGACGAGAGCGCAGTCAGGCTCCGCCGACCCTCGAGGGAACCTCGTAGCGTCTTCGAAGAATGACGACCGGACGCTCGTGATCTCGGCCGGTTCGACCGTCCAGCTCGACGTGACCAGCTGGAGCCCGTCGAATCGGTTCGCGTCCCGAGTGGCAGAGAACCCCACGGATCCCGCTTCGAAGAACGCCGAAGCCGTCGCGGTGTCCTCGAACAGTCCGCTGCCAACCAGCTCATCCTGCAAGCGAACGGCTACCTGCACATGAGTGACGCCGTCACCGGATGAGTAGCCGACACGGAGCTCAGTTGGCGTTTCTGACACGTCGAACTGCGCGCGATGGTGCTCGCCCGGGTAGAGACGCCCACCGACTGCGACATTCGTTCGGGAGTTGCTGTCCCTGCGTGGGATGAACACGCCAGTCTTGATGCCGGCCGGGGTGTCCCATTCGACCGCAATCCGGTGAGCGGCATTCTCGCTGCGAAGTCCGGCCCACGCCGGCAAAGTGCGTGGACGCATTGACCCGAGACGGATCAGACAGATCCCAGCGACGGCGAAACCATTGACGGTTTGTGGTCTGAACGGAGCCGGGAGAATCTTCGCAGCGGCCGCGGGATCGACTCGATAGTTGACGAGAATCCGACGCTCAATCTCGCCCGCGAGCATCGGAAGCATGCGGGCTACGCGGTCGTCAGTGACTTGAGGGCCGAGGTGAACAGCCCGAGGCCGTCGATGCCCGGGCCGGTGAGGTCTTCGACCGCATGCTCGGGGTGCGGCATCAGGCCGACGACGTTGCCGCGCTCGTTGGTGATGCCGGCGATGTCATTGATCGAGCCGTTGGGGTTGACGTCGACATAGCGGAACACCACGCGGCCGTCACCCTCGAGGCGCGCGACCGTGTCAGCGTCCGCGACGAATCCGCCCTCGCCGTTCTTGAGCGGTATGACAATCTCCTGGCCGACGCTCAGCTCCGAGGTCCATGACGTGGCGGCGTTCTCGACCTTGAGGGTCTGATCGCGACAGATGAAGTGGCGGTGATCGTTGCGGATCAGGGCGCCGGGCAGCAGGTGGGACTCGCAGAGGATCTGGAATCCGTTGCAGATGCCGAGCACCGGCATACCGCCGTCGGCCGCAGCAATGACCTCGGTCATGACCGGGGCAAATCGGGCGATCGCGCCGCAACGGAGATAGTCACCGTACGAGAAGCCACCGGGCAGGATGACCGCGTCGACACCCTTGAGGTCGTGGTCACCGTGCCACAGGGCGACGGCTTCACCACCGGCGATGCGTACGGCCCGCCGTGCGTCGGAGTCGTCGAGTGAACCCGGGAACGTGACGACGCCGATCTTCATGCGGACCTCCCCGCGGAGAGTGCAGTATGCGGGAAGGCCCGCATGAAATGCCCTTGTCGGTTCACTCGCTGACGCTCGCTCATGCGTCCACTCTCACCGTGTAGTCCTCGATCACCGGATTGGAGAGCAGCGTGCCGGCAAGCTGATGGACCTCCGCGAGGGTTGCCTCATCGGCGGCGGCGACCTCGAGCTCGAAGCGCTTGCCCTGGCGTACGTCGGTCACGGCGTTGAAGCCGAGCCGCGGGAGCGCGCCGTGGACGGCTTTGCCCTGCGGGTCGAGAATCTCGGGTTTCGGCATGACATCGACAATGACTCGCGGCATGGCCCCAGCCTATCGGGCGGCGCGGGCGACCCGCCGCGCCCTGCGGCGTTTCTTCACCACATGCACCGTGTGACGACTGCCGTGGTAGATCCGGACACCGAACCAGATCGAGAACCCGACCAAGGTCACCGACGCGATGACCGGCAGCAGTCGTCGCGCCCAGTCGTCGGAGAGCCATTGGCCCGACACGACGAGGTAGGAGAAGAACAGTCCGAAGAAGTTGACCAGATACTTCGACAAGTTCTTGACCGCCAACGAGCGGAGCACGCCCCACGACACCTTCTTGGCGCCACCCTGCGCCCTGTCGGTCAGTGCCTCGAGCGTCCGCTTCTCCTCCTGCTTTTCGTGCGCCTGCATGACCGAGCGGTACGCGATGATGCCGCGCTCAAGCTGACGCGCTTTCCATGCCACCTCCGCATCGTGCTTCGAGGCGTAATGGAAGTCGTCTCCGCCGAACTTGCAGTTCAGCGGGTCCGGACACCGATTGGGCATACCCGTCTCGGGATTGATGTGGAAGACGCCGGTCGAGGCGTCCTCACCCACCGTGCCCATCATTGTGTCCGTCACTGGATCGACTCCCGCGGTCAGCTGAGCTCGCGCTTGAGGATCTTGCCGGTGCTCGTCATGGGCAGCTCGTCGATGAACTCGACCGTCCGCGGGTATTTGTAGGCCGCGAACTGCTCCTTGCCCCAGGCCACGAGGTCGTCTTCGGTGACGTCGTCGTGGTCCTTGTTCTTGACGA
The DNA here is from genome assembly GCA_025965115.1 of Aeromicrobium sp. Taxonomy (GTDB): domain Bacteria; phylum Actinomycetota; class Actinomycetes; order Propionibacteriales; family Nocardioidaceae; genus Aeromicrobium. The sequence continues at coordinate 1,251 of JAOPXO010000196.1, read as the reverse complement.
TGAACGCCTTGATCTCCTCGCCGTGCGAGGCGTGCGGAACGCCGATGACCGCGACCAGCGAGACCGCAGGATGCTCCATCAGGATCTCTTCGAGCTCACGCGGATAGACGTTGAAACCGCCGCGGATGATCATGTCCTTGGAGCGATCGACGATGTAGTAGAAACCGTCCTCGTCCTTCTTGGCCAGATCGCCGGAGCGGAACCACCCGTCGTGGATCGCCTCGGCTGTAGCCTCCGGGCGGTCGTAGTAGCCCTTCATGATGTTGTGACCCTTGATCGCGATCTCGCCGACGGCATCGGGCCCATCGGGGACGTCAGACCAGTCGTCGTTGATCAACCGCATCTCGACGCCCGGGATCGGGATGCCGATCGAGCCGACCCGGGGCTCCTCGCCGAAGCGCGAGAAGCTCGCGACCGGCGACGTCTCCGACAGGCCGTAGCCCTCGAGGATCGTGACGCCGAACCGCTCCTTGAACTGTCGATGGATGTCGACCGGCAGAGCCGAGCCACCTGCCGCCGCGACGCGGAGGTTCTTGGCCAGCTCCGCGACATCGACGGTCTCGTCGAGGGCACCGAGCAGACCCCAGTACATCGTCGGAACGCCCGCAAAGAAGGTGACCTTCTCCTTGAGCATCAGCCCCAGTGCCGCGTGGGCCTCGAACCGCGGCAGCATCACGACAGTGCCGCCGAAGGCGAACGCGCCGTTCTGGATCACGGTCTGGCCGAAGGAGTGGAACAACGGCAGGACGCAGAGGTAGGTGTCAGGGTTCGCGGCATCGGCACCGAACAGGTCGGCACCGGCGAGCGCGTTGTCGCGCATGTTGCGGTGCCGGAGCTCGGCCCCCTTGGGCTGGCCCGTGGTGCCGGACGTGTAGAGGATGACGGCGGTGTCGTCGTCATCGGTCTCGACCGTGTCGAAGGTCGGCGGCTGCTGCGCGACCAGCGGGCCATAGAACTCCGGCGGCGACAGCGGTTCGGGCTGCTGCGAGTCGAGCTTGATCAGGAAGAACTCGGTGCAGCTCTCGGTCGCCTGGAATCCGTCCCAGGCGGCCTCCCCGATCGGCAGGTCGGGGGTGCCCTCGAACGCGAAGTACGCCTTTGCGTCGGAGTCGGCCAGGTGATAAGCCACCTCGCGCGCCTTGAGCAGGACGTTGAGGGGTACGACGGTGGCTCCGGCCTTGAGGATCCCGTAGTAGATCACCGTGAAGTAGGGAAGGTTGGGGCACGACAGTGCCACCTTGTCGCCGGGCT
>JAOPXO010000179.1 GCA_025965115.1 Aeromicrobium sp. | reverse complement strand
AGGACCTGTTCGACGAGAAGATCCTGCGCCAGAAGGTCGAGGGCGCGCTGGACCTGAAGAACCAGATCCTCACCAAGATCTACAACCGTCGCGCGGTCGAGGTCGACGAGATCGTCGAGGAGCTGCTCTCGTACGTCGACCGTCTCCGCCCGATGATGGCCGACACCCCGCTGCTGCTGCACGAGGCGCTCAGCGAGGGCAAGACCGTGCTGCTCGAGGCCGGCCAGGCCACGCTGCTCGACGTCGATCACGGCACCTACCCGTTCGTGACGTCGTCGTCGGCGACGACCGGCGGAGCCTGCACCGGATCGGGCATCGCGCCGACCGAGATCACCCGGGTCATCGCGATCGTGAAGGCCTACGCGACCCGGGTCGGTGAGGGACCGTTCCCGACCGAGCTGTTCGACGACGATGGCGAGCGGCTCCGCACGAATGGCGCGGAGTTCGGCACCACAACGGGGCGTCCCCGGCGTTGTGGTTGGTATGACGCTCCGATCGCCCGCTACGCCGCTCGCATCAACGGCGTCACCGACTTCGTTCTCACCAAGCTCGACGTCCTCACTGGCTGGGACCAGATCCCGGTCTGCGTGGCCTATGACGTCGACGGCGTGCGGGTCGACGAGATGCCCATGACGCAGACCGGATTCCACCACGCCAAGCCGATCTACGAATTCTTCGCAGGCTGGTCCGAGGACATCTCGGGAGCGCGTACGTTCGCCGACCTCCCGCAGGCTGCCCAGGACTACGTGACGGCCCTCGAAAAGATCTCGGGTGCCCGGATCTCCACGATCGGCGTCGGTCCCGACCGCGAACAGACGATCGTCGTCCACGACCTGCTCTGATGACCTACCGAGAGGCCCCAGCTCTGTGAAGACGCTCGTGATTGGTACCGGCGGTCGAGAGCACGCCTTGGCACTGGCCCTGTCTCGCGATCCGCATGTCACCGAGGTGCACGTGGCACCGGGCAACCCCGGGATCGCGGCCATTGCGATGCTGCACGAGGTCGATCCGCTCGACGGCTCGGCGGTGGCCGCCCTCGCGGTGAGCCTCGGCGTCGACCTGGTTGTCGTCGGTCCTGAGGCGCCGCTCGTGGCCGGTGTCGCCGACGACGTACGTGCCGCCGGTATCGCGTGCTTCGGACCCAGTCGCGAGGCGGCCCAGCTCGAGGGCTCCAAGGCGTTCGCCAAGCAGGTCATGGCCGCCGCCGAGGTGCCGACAGCCATGGCGCGCGTGTGCGAGACCCCCGAACAGGCTGCGGCCGCCCTCGACTCGTTCGGACCGCCGTACGTCGTGAAGGACGATGCGCTTGCCGCCGGCAAGGGCGTCGTGGTGACGGACGAGCGCCAGGCGGCGCTGGATCACGCGGCGGCGTGCGACCGGGTCGTGATCGAGGAGTTCCTCGACGGCCCCGAGGTCTCGCTGTTCGCTATCACCGACGGCGAGACCGTCCTGCCGCTCCAGGCGGCGCAGGACTTCAAGCGTGCACTTGACGGCGATGAGGGCCCCAACACCGGGGGCATGGGCGCCTACACTCCGCTCGACTGGGCGCCGGACGATCTGGTCACCGAGGTCACCCGCCGGGTGCTGGTGCCGACCGTGGTGGAGATGGCCCGCCGCGGCACACCGTTCCAGGGACTGCTCTATGCCGGGTTGGCCCTGACCAGCCGGGGCGTCCGGGTCATCGAGTTCAACGCCCGCTTCGGAGACCCCGAGACGCAGGCGCTCCTGGCTCTGCTGCGCACACCGTTGTCGGCGCTGCTCCACGGAGCCGCAACCGGCACTCTGGGTGAGGTCGGCCTCCCGCAGTGGAGCACCGACGCCGCCGTCGCCGTCGTCATGGCCGCCGAGGGCTATCCCGAGTCACCCCGCAAGGGCGATCCGATCGCCGGAGTCGAGGCCGCCGACGCACTCGAAGGCGTCGACGTCATCCACGCCGGCACCGCGATTGTCGACGGCGAGCTCGTCACCGCGGGAGGTCGCGTCCTGGCGGTCACCGCGACCGGGAGCACGCTGGCCGAGGCGCGCAACCGGGCATACGCGGGTGTCGCCGAGATCAGCTTTGCCGGCGCCCACGCGCGTACGGATATCGCTCTCGCGGCCGTAGATGGGACAATGGAGGGGTGACCACCCCGAACGTTCTCGCCAGCCGCTACGCCTCGCCCGAGCTGGCCCGCATCTGGTCACCCCAGCACAAGATCGCGCTCGAACGCCGGCTCTGGATCGCCGTCCTCAAGGCCCAGAAGGATCTCGGTGTCGAGACCCCCGACGGCGTCATCGAGTCATATGAGTCGGTCATCGACGATGTCGATCTCGACTCGATCGCCGAGCGCGAGAAGGTCACCCGTCACGACGTCAAGGCCCGCATCGAGGAGTTCGCCGCCCTCGCCGGCACCGAGCACATCCACAAGGGCATGACCTCGCGCGACCTGACCGAGAACGTCGAGCAGCTGCAGATCAAGGCATCGCTCGAGCTGATGCGTGACCGCGGCATCGCCACCCTCGCCAGGCTTGCGCGCCTCGCGACCGAGCATGCCGAGCTGGTCATGGCCGGCCGCAGCCACAATGTCGCGGCCCAGGCCACGACCCTCGGCAAGCGCTTCGCCACCGTCGCCGATGAGCTCCTCGTCGCGATGGATCGACTCGACGACCTGATTGCGCGCTATCCCCTTCGCGGCATCAAGGGTCCGGTCGGCACCGCGCAGGATCAGCTCGATCTCCTCGGTGGCGACGAGGCCAAGCTGGCCGAGCTCGAGCAGCGCATCGCCAAACACCTCGGCTTCGACAAGGTGCTGACCAGCGTCGGCCAGGTCTATCCGCGGTCGCTCGACTATGACGCCGTGACCTGCCTGGTGCAGCTGGCTGCCGCACCGTCCAATCTTGCGACGACGATCCGGCTGATGGCCGGCAACGAGATCGTCACCGAGGGATTCAAGCCCGGCCAGGTCGGGTCCAGCGCGATGCCGCACAAGATGAACACCCGCTCCTGCGAGCGGGTCAACGGTCTCGCCGTCGTCCTGCGCGGTTACGCATCGATGGTCGGCGAGCTCGCTGGTGACCAGTGGAATGAAGGCGATGTGTCCTGCTCGGTCGTACGCCGGGTGGCTCTGCCCGATGC
>JAOPXO010000168.1 GCA_025965115.1 Aeromicrobium sp. | reverse complement strand
GTACAGCGACTCCTATGCGGGTGCCAAAAAGATTGCTTGACATCAAGATATCCCAATATGATCCGGTCACAGCCGCCCGGCTGTGACCGGCAGGCAAAGGAGCCTTTGATGGCAACACCGACCACCTCCCACAAGCTCGGCGCCGAGGCACTTGGCACGTTCTGGCTCGTACTCGGCGGCTGCGGCACGGCGGTCCTCGCCGGCAACGATGTTCACAATCTCGGCATCGCGCTGGCCTTCGGCCTCACCGTCCTGACCGGCGCGTACGCCTTCGGCCATATCTCCGGCGGCCACTTCAACCCCGCGGTCACGATCGGCCTCGCCGCTGCCAAGCGGTTCTCGTGGAACGACGTCCTCGGCTACATCGTCGCCCAGGTCGTCGGCGCCACCGTCGCCGCAACGGTCCTGTATGTGATCGCCTCCGGTCAGGATGGCTTCGATGCCCACGCGAGTGGATTCGCCTCCAACGGATATGGCGACCACTCCCCCGGCGGCTACAGCCTGCTCGCCGCACTGATCACCGAGATCGTGCTGACCGCGTTCTTCCTGTACGTCATCCTCGGCGCCTCGGCGAAGCGTGCGGCAGTCGGCTTCTCCGGACTGTCGATCGGGCTGGCGCTGACCCTGATCCACCTGATCTCGATCCCGATCGACGGCACCTCGGTCAACCCCGCGCGGTCACTCGGCGTGGCGTGGTTCGCCGGCGCTGATGCGCTCGGCCAGGTCTGGCTGTTCATCGTCGCGCCGATCATCGGCGCGGTCATCGCCGGAGTCACGCACGCGGTCATCGTCGGCGCCGACGACTGAGCACCACGACGAGTTCCGTACGTCACACGCAGCCGCCCCAGGGAGGAATCCCGGGGGTGGCTGCGCTAGTTTCGGAAGGTAGTCCCCATGAATTCCGCACCTCACAAGGAGCACCACCCGTGAGCACAACCCCCGTCAAGGTCGCCGTCACCGGCGCGGCCGGTCAGATCGGCTACAGCCTGCTTTTCCGTCTCGCGAGCGGATCCCTGCTCGGCCCGGACACCCCGATCCAGCTGCAGCTTCTCGAGATCACGCCCGCCCTCAAGGCGCTCGAGGGCGTCGTCATGGAGCTCGACGACTGCGCGTTCCCGACCCTCGCGGGTGTGGAGATCGGCGACGACGCCGAGACGATCTTCGATGGTGTCAACCTCGCGCTGCTGGTCGGCGCCCGTCCCCGCGGACCGGGCATGGAGCGCAGTGACCTGCTCGAGGCCAATGGCGCGATCTTCACGGCACAGGGCAAGGCCCTCAACAAGGTCGCGGCATCAGATGTCCGGATCGGTGTGACCGGCAACCCGGCCAACACCAATGCGCTCATTGCGATGACCAACGCACCCGACATCCCGAAGGAGCGTTTCAGCGCCCTGACGCGGCTCGACCACAACCGCGCGATCGCGCAGCTCGCCGCCAAGGCCGGCGCGTCGGTCACCGAGATCAAGAAGATGACGATCTGGGGCAACCACTCGGCGACTCAGTACCCCGACATCTTCCACGCCGAGATCGGCGGCAAGAACGCCGCCGAGACCGTCAACGACCAGGCCTGGCTCGAGAGCGACTTCATCCCGACCGTTGCCAAGCGTGGTGCAGCGATCATCGAGGCGCGTGGCTCCTCGTCGGCTGCCTCCGCCGCCTCTGCGACGATCGATGCGGCTCGCGACTGGCTGCACGGCACACCCGAGGGTGACTGGGCCTCGATGGCAGTCGTGTCGGATGGTTCGTACGGCATCCCCGAGGGGTTGATCTACTCCTACCCCGTCACGACCACGGGCGGCGACTGGACGATCGTCCAGGGCCTCGAGATCGACGAGTTCTCACGTGCCCGCATGGACGCCACCGCCGCCGAGCTCGTCGAGGAGCGCGACGCGGTCAAGGAGCTCGGCCTGATCTGAGGCGCTCAGCGCGGCTGGGGCGGGATGACGATCGCCAGGACGACGAGGGCGACTCCCAGGGTCGTCATCCAGAACATGTCGAACGCCTTGCCGCGCACGCGCAGCATTCCGGTGTGGCTCAGCGGCACGACCGAACGAGCCGCGGCGCCGACAAGGAATGTCGCTCCGACGACGACGATCCCAACCCGCCAGTGGCCGGCCACCACCAGCACGATCCCGATGAAGACCCCGAGCAGCTGCAGCAGATAGATCTGCGAGCCGCGGCTGCGAGGGGTGATCACGGATTGAGCCGCTCGGCGGTGTCGACCACGTTGGACAGCAGCATCGCCCGCGTCATCGGGCCCACCCCGCCGGGATTGGGCGAGATCCAGCCGGCGACTTCATGCGCAGCGGGGTCGACGTCGCCGACGATGCCGTTCTCGTCCCGGCTGACCCCGACGTCGAGCAGCGCCGCCCCGGCCTTGACCATGTCGGCAGAGATGATGCCCGGGACGCCGGCGGCGGCGATCACGATATCGGCGCGGATCACCTCAGCACCGAGATCGCGGGTGCCGGTGTGGCACAGCGTGACGGTGGCGTTCTCGCTCTTGCGGGTCAACAGCAGACCCATCGGCCGTCCGACGGTGATGCCGCGGCCGACCACGACGACGTGCTGGCCGGCGATCGGGACGTCGTGACGGCGCAGCAGCTCGATGATGCCCCGCGGCGTGCACGGCAACGGTGCCTCCTTGCCGAGCACGAGCCAGCCGAGATTGGTCGGGTGCAGGCCGTCGGCATCCTTCGCCGGATCGATGCGGCCGATCACGGCATTCTCGTCGAGGCCCTTCGGCAGGGGCAACTGCACGATGTAACCCGTGCAGGTCGGATCGGCATTCAGCTGGTCAACGGCATCCTCGACCTCGGTCTGGGTCGCGGTCTCGGGCAGGTCGATACGGATCGAGTTGATGCCGACCTCAGCGCAGTCGCGATGCTTGCCCGCGACGTACCACAAGCTGCCCGGATCGCTGCCGACCAGGATCGTGCCGAGTCCGGGTGTCACACCGTTGGCGGCCAGGGCGGTCACCCGCTCGCGGAGCTCGGCCTTGATCGCGGCCGCAACCGCCTTGCCGTCCAGGATCTGCGCTGTCACGAGGACGAGTCTTTCACGACCTCCGTGCGTACAATTCCCCCGGCACGACATTCGGTTCGACGATAAAATGGTACGAACGTACAAACGCAGTGAAATGGATGGGGCGTCGATGGGCAGCAAAGCGCAGCTGACGCAGAGCCGCAGCCGGGCCCGACGCGACGAGCTCCTCGCCGCGGCGATCGAGTTGTTCGCCGAGGGCGGCTCCCGCGCGATCACGCACCGCGCCGTCGCTGCGCGCGCCGATCTCCCACCAGCGTCGACGACGTACTACTTCGCGACGATCGACGACCTGATCCGCGAGGCGTTGGGCGCCCACATCGATCAGTGGACCGCCGACCTCACCGATCTGACCCGCGTCGAGTTCGAGGCCGATGTCGGCATCAATGACGCAGCGGCATTCGTGACCGCGATCTTCGCAGCCCGTGGACCCGAGGTCGCGGCTTTAGAGCTGTCGATCTTCCTCGCCTCGGCGCGAGTGCCCGAGCTGCGGGACAACGCAGCTGACGCGATGCGGGCGTTCGAGTCACTGACGATTGCGATCCTGGAGCGGGTCGGCGTGTCGGACGGTGCTGCCCTTGCCGCGGCGATCGTCGCGCTCATCGCCGGCACGGCCCTGCGGCGTCAGTCGGGGCTGTATTCCGAGCCGTCGGAGGCGCTGCTGCTCACCTCCGCGATCCGTGACCTGGTCGCCGCGCACGTGCTCGGCCCCGAAACAGTCGACCGTACGCTCGCCGATCTCCGGAGGGCAAAGGCGTGACGCTGACCCTCGGGTCGTTGGCCTTCGGGCCGTTCGACGAGGAGCTCCTCGCTCCGTCCGTTGCCGCAGCAGTACGCGCCGTACCCTCGATCGCGGCTGGCGCCCATACCGTGGCGATCGACCCTGACCTCGCGGACACCGCAGCCCTGATGGCGGAGTTCGACCTGCCGGCGGAGGTCTCGGCCAACTGCGTCATCGTGCTCGGCAAGCGCGGCGGTGAACACCGCCATGCCGCGTGCGTGGTCCTTGCCAACACCCGGGCTGACGTCAACGGCCTGGTTCGCCGGACGATCGACGTGCGCAAGTGCTCGTTCGCCCCACAGGACTGGACCGTGGACGAGACCGCGATGGAGTACGGCGGCATCACGCCGGTTGGCCTGCCGGCCGACTGGCCGATCCTGGTCGACCGAGCCGTGACCGAGCAGCCGTGGGTCCTGATCGGCAGCGGCCTGCGCCGCTCGAAGCTCGCCGTGCCGGGCGCGTCACTGGCTGACCTGCCGGGCGCGCAGGTGCTCGAAGGCCTCGGCCTGGCCTGAAACAGTGGGATCTAGTGGAAGAAGTGCCGGGTCCCGGTGACGTACATCGTGACCCCGGCAGCCTGCGCGGCCTCGATGACCGCATCGTCGCGGATCGAGCCACCCGGTTGGACGATCGCGCGTACGCCGGCGGCGAAAACGATCTCGGCCCCGTCGGGGAACGGGAAGAAGGCGTCGGACGCCGCCACCGATCCGAGGGCACGATCGGCACCGGCGCGCTCGACCGCGAGCTTGCAGGAGTCGACCCGGTTGACCTGGCCCATGCCGACACCGACTGACGCGCCATCCTTGGCGAGCAGGATCGCATTGGATTTCACCGCACGGACGGCGGTCCAGGCGAAGGCGAGATCGGCCAGCGTCGCCTCGTCAGCGGCATCGCCGGCGACAAGGGTCCAGGTCGACGGATCGTCACCCGGCGCGTCAACGTGGTCGACCTGCTGCACGAGTACGCCGCCGCTGATGCCACGGAACTCGATCGGGTCGGGATGCTCATCGGCGGCCACGCGAAGGATGCGGATGTTCTTCTTGCCCTGCAGGATCTCCAGCGCGCCGTCCTCATAGTCCGGGGCCACGATGACCTCGGTGAAGACCTCGGCAACCTGCTCTGCCATGGCGGCGCTGACCGGCCGGTTGACGGCGATGACGCCGCCATAGGCCGAGACCGGATCACAGGCATGCGCACGAGCGTGGGCCTCCGCAACGTCAGCCCCGACCGCGATGCCGCACGGATTGGCGTGCTTGATGATCGCGACGGCCGGCTTCTCGAAGTCGTATGCGGCTCGGCGTGCCGCGTCGGTGTCGACGTAGTTGTTGTACGACATCTCCTTGCCGTGCAGCTGTTCCGCGGCGGCCAGACCCCCGCGCCAGTGCCGGTAGAGCGCGGCTGGCTGGTGCGGATTCTCGCCGTAGCGGAGCACCGCCGACTTGTCCCAGGTCGCACCGGTGAACTCCGGCCAACCATCCTCCGACGGCGCATAGCTGCCCGCGAACCAGGACGCGACCGCGACGTCGTACGAGGCGGTGTGCGCGAAGGCCTCGGCGGCGAGGCGTTTGCGCTGGTCGAAGGTGAACCCTCCGGCAGCGATCGCCGCGCGTACGGCGTCGTAGCGCTGGGGCGACACGACGACTGCGACGCTCGGGTGGTTCTTGGCGGCGGCCCGGACCATCGACGGTCCACCGATGTCGATCTGCTCGACGCACTCGTCGGGTGTGGCACCCGACAGCACGGTCTCGCGGAATGGATAGAGGTTGACGATCACCAGGTCGAAGGGCTCGATATCGAGGTCGGCGAGCTGCTTGACGTGATCGTCGAGTCGCAGGTCAGCGAGGATCCCGGCGTGTATGCGGGGGTGCAGGGTCTTGACCCGACCGTCGAGGCACTCGGGGAAACCGGTGAGCTCCTCGACGGGTGTGACGGGCACGCCTGCGGCTTCGATCGTTTTGGCGGTCGACCCGGTCGACACGATCGCGATGCCGGCGGCATGCAGATCGCGGGCGAGCGCCTCCAGACCGGTCTTGTCATAGACCGAGACGAGCGCTCGTTTGAGCGGACGGGTGGCGGTGTCTTGGCTCACGGGATGGTGACCTTCCTTGCGTCGATGGTCCAGCCTTCGCGGACCAGCCGGCCGACTGCGTCGACGAGCTGTCGACGTTCGACGTCCTTGATGCGTTCGGTGAGGGTGTGCTCGGTGTCGTCGTCGGCAACCTCGACCGCGACCTGGGCGATGATCGGTCCGGTGTCGACGCCGAGGTCGACGAAGAACAACGTCGCTCCGGCGAGCTTGACGCCGTATTCGAGAGCGTCGCGCGGCCCGTGCATACCGGGGAATCCGGGGAGGAGCGCGTTGTGGGTGTTGATGTAGCGACCGTCGAAGTCGGTCAGGAACTTCTTGCCGACCAGCTTGAGGAAGCCGGCCGAGACGACCAGATCAGGGTCGTACGACGCCACGGTCTCAGTCAGCGCGGCATCCCAGTCGTCTCGCTCGGCGAAGTCGGCAACCTTGGTCACGAACGTGGGTATGCCGTGGCGTTCGGCTCGGGCCAGTCCTTCGATGCCATCGCGATCAGCGCCGACCGCAACGATCTCGGCACCGTAGTCAGGGCTGGCCGAGGCGTCGATCAGAGCCTGGAGATTGGTGCCGCTTCCAGAGACGAGGACGACCAGTCGAGCTGGTGTCCGAGGGGCGCTTGGCACGTGTCCCACGATAGTGGGCGAGCACCGCGCCGAGTGCGCCGCCCATCGCCATGACGGGCACGGCAACCAGCAGCGGCGTGAACACCGGCGGTCCGGCGTCGGCCATCCGCCCCGGGCCGATCGCGCCGCCCGACACTGCGATCAGGATGCCGAGTGCGAACCCGCCGACTGCGCCGGCAGCGGCACCGAAGCCAACCTTGACGAGCGGGTCGTCGTGCTTGCCCACGTCTACGCGCCAGCCGGCCAGCATCCCCGCCGCCAGCGGAATGAGTCCGAACACGAACGCCCAGTCCGGAAACGTGCCGGGTGACGGCAGCGCCGCCAGGATCGGGAG
>JAOPXO010000159.1 GCA_025965115.1 Aeromicrobium sp. | reverse complement strand
GGTTCTCCGAGGAGGCCGTACGCATCTCCGGCCGCTACTCAACTGCACCCAATGGCCTCACTCGGCTGTTGACGATGAAGCAGCCCGTCGGACCATGCCTGATGATCACGCCGTGGAACTACCCGCTTGCGATGGGCACCCGCAAGATCGGCCCGGCGATCGCTGCCGGCTGCACGATGGTGGTCAAGCCGGCGAGCCTGACCCCCCTGTCGATGCTGCGCCTGGCCGACATCCTGACCGAGTCCGGCCTGCCGAAGGGAGTGCTCAACATCGTGACCACCTCCAGCACCGGTGAGGTCATGGAACCGCTGATCCGCGATCCTCGGCTGCGCAAGCTGACGTTCACGGGCTCGACGGAGGTCGGCCGTACGTTGATCGAGCAGAGTGCTCAGGGTGTCCTGCGGGTCTCGATGGAGCTGGGCGGCAACGCGCCATTCCTGGTGTTCGACGACGCCGATCTCGACAAGGCTGTAGACGGCGCGATGCTCGCCAAGATGCGCAATCTCGGCGAGGCCTGCACCGCCGCCAACCGGTTCATCGTGCACGAGTCGGTCGCCGAGGAGTTCGGCAAGCGGCTCGCTGAGCGCATGACGGCGCTGACCGTCGGCCGTGGCACCGAGGACGGCATCGACGTCGGCCCTCTCGTCGAGGCGAAGCAGCGCGACAAGGTCGCGGAGCTGGTCGATGACGCCGTCGGCAAGGGCGCGACGGTGCTGGTCGGCGGCGCGGCACCCGATGGCGAGGGCTACTACTATCCGCCGACGGTGCTCACCGACGTGCCGGCCGGTGCCAGGATGCGGGCCGAGGAGATCTTCGGCCCGGTCGCCCCGATCTTCACGTTCACCGATGAGGCCGAGGCGCTGCGGATGGCCAATGACACCGAGTTCGGGCTGGTCGCCTACGCCTTCACGCAGGACTATGCCCGGGCGATCCGGGTCTACGAAGGACTTGAGACCGGCATGGTCGGCATCAACCAGGGCATCGTCTCCAACCCCGCCGCGCCGTTCGGCGGCATCAAGGCCAGCGGATTCGGTCGCGAGGGTGGCGCTGAGGGCATCGAGGAGTACCTCGAGACGAAGTACGTCGGGTTGGCTTTCTAGAACGACACGTCGGCTCGGCGATCGTCGGCGCCGGGCTTGTCGCAGTAGGACTCGCCGTTGACGAACCGCACCCCGTCGGTGAACCGCGCCTCGATCTGACCCGAGCCGAACTGTTCGACATACAGCCGCGAGTAGAGGCCGCCGAGGGCGAGCAGCTCATCGTGGGTGCCCTGCTCGACGAGCTTGCCGTCCTCAAGCCCAAAGATCACGTCAGCGTTGTGGATCGTCGACAGGCGGTGCGCGATAGCGATGGTCGTACGGTTGTGGGTCGCGCGCTCGAGCGCATCCTGCACGAGCCGCTCCGTCTCGGTGTCGAGCGCTGAGGTGGCCTCGTCGAGGATCAGGATGCGCGGGTCCATCAGCAGCACCCGGGCGATCGCGAGGCGTTGCTTCTCACCGCCACTGAGCCGATAGCCCCGCTCGCCGGTGATCGTCTCGTAGCCGTCGGCGAACGACATGATGCGCTCGTGGATGTTGGCATCACGGGCGGCCTGCTCGATCTCGTCAGCGCCGGCATCGGGCTTGGCGTATGCGATGTTGTCGCGAATCGTGCCGTGGAAGAGATAGGGCTCCTGCGTGACCATCCCGACCGCCTCCGCCAGCGAGCCCATCGTGAGATCGCGGACGTCAGTGCCGTCGAGCAGGATCGCGCCATCGGTCACGTCATAGAAACGCGGCACGAGGTAGGTGGCGGTCGTCTTGCCCGAGCCGGACGGACCGACGATCGCGGCAAGCTGGCCGGGCTGCACCGTGAGCGAGATGTCGTCGAGCGCCCAGGTCTGGGCCGGCGCGGGTTCGTCGCGTTCGATGCGTACGCCGGACTCCCCGAAGCGATCAGTGTGGCCGGAATCGCTCGACAGCGACCGGGGCTCCGGATAGCGGAAGAACACCTTGCGGAACTCGATCTCGCCGCGCAGCGTCTTGGGATCGATCGTGATGGCGTCGGCCCGCTGGGTGATGGCCGGCTTGAGGTCGAGGTACTCGAACAGGCGCCGGAACAGCGCGAGCGAAGTTTGTACGTCGAGCGAGACCCGCATGAGCTGAAGCAGCGGCATCTGGAGGCGGGCCTGCAGCGTCGTGAACGCGACAAGCGTGCCTGCGGTCAGCGCGGTGCCGTTGTTGAGCATGTAGCCGGCCGCGAGATAGATCAGCGCCGGCGTGATCGCGAAAAAGGTCTGCACCGTCGCGAAGAAGGCTCGCCCCGTCATCGCCTGCTCGACCTGCAGGCGGGTCTGGTTGCGGTTGGCCTCGCGGTAGCGCTCGACCTCTGAATCCGCGCGGTTGAACACCTTGGACAGCAGGATGCCCGAGACGCTGAGCGCCTCCTCGGTGATCGCGGTCATCTCCGACAGCGACTCCTGGGTGCGGCGGGCCAGCCGCTGGCGACGCTTGCCGACCTGCAGCTGGATCCACACGAACAGCGGCATCACGACCAGGGTCAGCAAGGTGAGCTGCCACGACAGGATCACCATCGAGATGAAAGCAGCGGTCACGGTCACGCTGTTCTGCAGGATCGAGGTCGCGGTGTCGGTGAGGATCGTACGTACGCCCGCCACGTCATTCGCGAGCCGAGACTGGATCGCCCCGGTCTTGGTCGCCGTGAAGAAGGCCAGCTCCATCTTCTGCAGGTGGGCGAACAGATCACTGCGCAGATCGGCCATCGCCGAGTTGCCGATCGTGGAGGTGAGCCAGTTCTGCGCGATGCCGATCAATGCCGTGACAACGGGGATCGCGCACATTCCGGCGACCAACCAGCCCAGCAGGTGCAGGTTGATGCCGCCCCCACCCGTGGGGAACAGCGCCTTGTCGAACACGGCACGGGTCAGGAATGGTGCGATCGAGGTCAGGACGGCGGACGCCACGACCGCGATCGCGACGAATCCCATCTTGGTGCGATAGGGCTTGAGCATGACCGCGATGCGTCGGAGGATCGGCGGACCTGAGCCGAGCTCCTCGTCGGGGATGTGGGTGATGGCGGGCCCAGGCCTGCCGCCCCCCATCGTCATTCGTCGATCTTCGTGAGCAGGACGGCAGTCGACTCGCCCTCGACCGGCACCAGGTCGGTTGTGCCCCACAGGCCGACGTCCGTACGCAGCATGGCCCAGATCAGCAGGGTCGACGGATCGGCCACGAAGCCCGGGTCGACGGTCAGCGTGAACTCGGTCGGCACGCCCGGAGCGTCGATCGCCGCAGCGGCCAGCACCTCTCCGTCGGTGTCGACGAGCTTGACGGTGGCGATGGCCCCGGGTGGCACGGCGATGCGCTCCCGGAAGAAGACTGTTCCGCTGACTGACAGGAGTGGCGTGGTCATGGGTCGATGCTATGCCCGTGCTGCGACTGGTCGGAGATGGAGAAATCCTGATCTCACGTTTGCGGGCGTACGCACGTCTTCATGGTGGAAGCATCGAGAACGAGAGAGGCTGAACCCCATGAACGTACGACACGCGATCATCACCACCTCGCTGGGAGAGCTCACGGTGGTGGCCCAGGGCGACGCAATCGCCGGAGTCTACTTCCCGCACCACTGGCACCCGCCGGTCGCTGGGTCGATCGGAGAGCTCGTCGACGAGGCCGATGACCCGGTGATCGCGGACGTCCATCGCCAGCTCGACGAGTTCCTCACCGGCGAGCGGGCCGCCTTCGACCTGGAAACCGTCACGCACGGCAATGTCTTCGAGGAGCGCGTATGGGCGCTGCTCAACGAGATCCCTTACGGCGAGACCACGACGTATGGCGAGCTGGCGGCTCAGCTCGGCGACCCATCACTCGCGCGCAAGGTGGGGCAGGCCGTCGGGCACAACCCGATCAGCGTGATCGTGCCGTGTCACCGTGTGCTCGGCAAGGACGGCAAGCTGACCGGCTACGCGGGCGGTCTCGCACGCAAACAGGCGCTGCTCGATCTGGAAGAGCCCGCTGACGTCTCGGCGGGGAAACTCTTCTGAGGCCTACGTGAAGACCGGCAAGCCACCATTCGAGGGAGTCGTTGCCGAGCACTCGGCAACGGTCCTTCGGGTGTGCCGTGCGGTGCTCGGCGTCGATGAGGCCGATGATGCCTGGTCCGAGACGTTCCTCGCCGCGATGCGCGCCTATCCGGACCTACCGGCAGACGCCAACCTGCAGGCGTGGCTCGTGACGATCGCGCACCGCAAGGCGATCGATGTGACCCGGGCACGGCAGCGGCGGGCATTGCCCGTCGAGAACGTCCCGGAGGTCGCCACGACGGTCCCCGCTCCTGGGGACCAAGACGATGAGCTGTGGCACGCCCTGAAGGCGCTGCCCGACAAGCAACGGCACGCCGTGGCCTATCACCACCTCGGCGGCCTTGCCTACAACGAAGTCGCCGAGATCCTCGGCGGTACGACCGATGCGGCACGCAGGGCGGCCGCCGACGGTATGAAAGCCCTCCGCACCTCGCTGATGGGCTCGAAAGGAGCAACCCGATGACGACATCTGACACTTCCGTTCTCGCGCCACTGGCTGACGTCGATCCGGCTGACCTGGCCCGGTTGCATGCCGGGCTCGAAGCCGCGGCCGATCGCGCCGGGCAGCTCGACATCGCGTACACGACCTTCGACTCGCCGGTCGGGCCGCTGCTCCTCGCGGCCACCGAGACCGGATTGCTCCGGGTCGCGTACGAGATCGAGGGCCACGACCGGGTGCTCGAGACCATCTCGGCACGGATCAGCCCGCGGATCCTGCGGGCTCCAAAACGACTGGAGGGGGCGATGCGCGAGCTCGACGAGTACTTCGCCGGGCGACGGACCACCTTCGACGTGCCGCTCGACCTCGGGCTGTCCGCCGGATTCCGCCAGCTCGTGCAGCGACAGCTGGCCCATATCGCGTACGGCCACACCCAGAGCTACGGCCAGGTCGCTGCCGCAGTCGGCAATCCGAAGGCGGTGCGAGCCGTCGGTACGGCCTGCGCAAGGAACCCGCTGCCGGTCGTCCTGCCCTGTCACCGGGTGCTCAAGGCCGATGGCTCGCTCGGAGGGTATGCCGGTGGGCCGGCGACGAAGGCCATCCTGCTGGAGCTGGAATCGGCGGCGTGAATACAGTGCGCGGGTGGGATTCACACGCGCTGAGCTGCTCGCCTTCCGGGGCAAGACACTGCCCGATCTGTTGGGCACAGATGTGCGGCTGCTCATCGTGGGCATCAACCCCGGTCTGCTAACCGTGGCCGTCCAGTCGCACTTCGGGCGTCGCGGCAATCGGTTCTATCCTGCGCTGTATCGCGCCGGCATCGTCGACCGGCTGATCGATGCGTCGGAGGGATTCGATGAGGATGATCGAGCCCACCTGATCGCCAGGGGTGTGGGCATCACCAACCTCGTACGCACAGCGACCGCGCGGGCCGATGAGCTCAGCACCGACGAGCTGCACGCCGGCGCGAAGTCACTGGAGCAGCGCATACGGCGGATCAAGCCAGGTGCTGTGGCGATGCTGGGAGTCACGGCCTACCGCGCGGCGTTCGACCGACCCAAGGCCGTGGTCGGTCAGCAGCCTGAGCTCCTTGGCGGTGCGCCGTTGTGGGTCGTGCCCAATCCGAGCGGTCTCAACGCGCATGCCACCCTCGACGGGCTGGCGACGGCATACCGCGAGGTCGCGATTGCTGCCGGCATCGAGGTGGTCGATCAGCCCG
>JAOPXO010000154.1 GCA_025965115.1 Aeromicrobium sp. | reverse complement strand
CTCTCACAGCTCGACGAGAACACCGTGGCGTACCACTTCCAGGAGCCGCTCGGCGTTGTCGGGCAGATCATCCCGTGGAACTTCCCGCTGCTGATGGCGACGTGGAAGCTCGCTCCAGCGCTCGCCGCCGGCAATGCCGTCGTGCTCAAGCCGGCCGAGCAGACCCCGGCGTCGATCCTGCTCCTGATGGAGCTCATCGCGGACCTGGTGCCGCCCGGCGTGATCAACGTCGTCAACGGCTTCGGTGTCGAGGCTGGTGCGCCGCTCGCCTCGAGCAGCCGGATCCGCAAGATCGCGTTCACCGGCGAGACCACGACGGGTCGTCTGATCGCGCAGTACGCGAGCCAGAACCTCATCCCGGCCACGCTCGAGCTCGGTGGCAAGAGCCCGAACATCTTCTTCGAGGATGTCGCGAGCAAGGACGATGCGTTCTATGACAAGGCGCTCGAAGGCTTTGCGATGTTCGCGCTCAACCAGGGCGAAGTCTGCACGTGCCCGAGTCGCGGCCTGATCCAGAACTCGATCCTTGAGCAGTTCCTGCCGGCGGCGACCGATCGGGTCAAGCAGATCGTGCAGGGCAACCCGCTCGACTCCGAGACGATGATCGGTGCGCAGGCCAGCAATGACCAGCTCGAGAAGATCCTGTCCTACTTCGACATCGGAGTGAAGGAAGGTGCGCGCATCATCACCGGTGGTGAGCGCGTCGACCTCGGCGGTGACCTGTCCGGCGGCTACTACGTCGCGCCGACGATCTTCCAGGGTCACAACAAGATGCGCATCTTCCAGGAGGAGATCTTCGGACCGGTCGTCTCGGTCACCGGCTTCGAGAACTACGACGAGGCCATCGAGATCGCCAACGACACGTTGTACGGCCTCGGCGCCGGCGTCTGGTCGCGCGACACCAACACGGCATACCGTGCCGGCCGCGACATCCAGGCCGGACGCGTGTGGACGAACTGCTATCACCAGTACCCCGCGCACGCGGCGTTCGGTGGATACAAGTCGTCCGGCATCGGCCGCGAGAACCACAAGATGATGCTCGACCACTACCAGCAGACCAAGAACCTGCTGGTGTCCTACGACCAGAACAAGCTCGGCTTCTTCTGATGGTCGACCGTGTCGCGATCACCCCGAAGGCCGCGGAACTCCTCCGCGACCTTCGGGTCTCGCACGACAAGCCACTGATGTTCCATCAGTCCGGTGGTTGCTGCGATGGATCTGCGCCGATGTGCTTCACCCAAGGGACATTCCTCACCGGTCACCAGGATGTATTCCTCGGCGATCTGGACTATGGCGCCACCGAGCTTGCACCGGTGTGGATCTCGCGCGAGCAGTTCGCGTACTGGTCACACACCCACATCACGATCGATGTCGTGCCCGGCCGCGGAGCGGGATTCTCGATCGAGGGTCCGACCGGCAACCGGTTCATCATCCGGTCACGCATCTTCACCGAGGAGGAAACTGCGGAGCTGGCCCTCCAGAGTTAGACTGCCGCGTCGGGCAGGCGTGCCATACGCCATGGCCCCCTCCTGGAGGAGCTGCATGAGCGACATCGGCTACACGCTGAAGGTCTTCCGCCAGATCGGCCTGATGAAACCGGTCATGCCGCACCGGATCATCGGGGCCGGCCTTCAGCTCGCGAAATGGGGTCCCGGGTTCCCTTCGGGTGTCAACGCCGCAGCCAAGCGCTTCCCGCACCAGCTGGCGATCATCGACGACGAGGGCGAGATCACCTGGTCGGAGCTGTCGGAGCAGATCAATCAGCTCACCCAGGCGCTCAAGAACCGAGGTATCGAGCCCGGCGACTCGGTCGCACTGCTGTGTCGCAATCACCGCTACATGGTCATCGCGATGATCGCGATCATGCAGGCCGGCGGCCGCGTGCTGCTGCTCAACACGATGGCGAGCGGCTCCCAGCTGGGCGACCTCGCCACGCGCGAGGACGCCAAGCTGGTCGTGCTCGACCAGGAGTTCCTCCAGGTCGCCGACAAGGTCGACCGCGATCTCCTCGTGCTCGCCTGGGCCGACGACGACGCCCCAGCCGATCTGCCAACGATCACCAAGCTCAGCGCCGGCCAGCCGACCAAGGGCCACCCGAAGCCGTCACGTCACGGCCAGATCATCATCTTCACCTCCGGCACCACCGGATTGCCCAAGGGCGCCCGCCGCGAGGAGCCGGCCGACCTCAAGCCACTCATCACATTCTTCGGTGCGATCCCCTATCGCGGCAATGCCACCGTGGTGCTCGCCGCGCCGCTGTTCCACTCCTGGGGTCTGATCAACTTCGGCTTCGGGTTGTCGATCGCGCCGACGTATGTCCTGCGCCGCCGCTTCGACTCCGCTCAGGTCATCCACGACATCGAGGAGCGCAAGGCCGAGGCCCTTGTCGTCGTACCCCTGATGATGCAGCGCATGGTCGACACCGACCCCGAGGTCATCAAGGCCGCCGACGTGTCGTCCCTCAAGATCACCGCCAGCAGCGGCTCGGCACTGGCCGGCGACCTGGCGAATCAGTTCATGGACACGTTCACCGACTCGGTCTACAACTTCTATGGCGCGACCGAGACCGGCTGGGTCACGATCGCGAGCCCCAAGGATCTTCGCGAAGCGCCCGGCACGGCCGGCGTACCGCCGCACCGTACGACCGTCAAGATCCTCGACACTGACGGCAAAGAAGTGCCGCGCGGTGAGACCGGCGTCATCCACGTCGGCAATGACATGCCATTCGGCGGCTACACCGACGGCAACACCAAGGCATTTGCCGACGGGCTGATGAGCACCGGCGACCTCGGCCATTTCGACGAGAACGGCCGGCTGTTCGTCTCCGGGCGCGACGACGACATGGTGATCTCGGGCGGCGAGAATGTCTTCCCGCGGGAGCTCGAGGATGTCCTGATCGACCACCCCGACATCGCCGACGTCGTGGTGACCGGCATCCCGCATCCGACGCTGGGCCACAGCCTCGCGGCGTACGTCGTGGTGCGCGAGGGCAAGACACTCACCGAGCAGGAGATCAAGGACTACGCCAAAGAACGGGTCGCACGGTTTGCCGTGCCTGGCAAGACGATGTTCCTCGACGAGCTGCCGCGCAATCCCACCGGCAAGGTCATGAAGCGCGAACTGCCTGAGTTCGACTAGACCGGCGGCGCGCTGTGGCAGGCTGACGCCGTGAACATCGTCTACGACCCGCACCCGGACGGGCTTCCGGACCCGGGCGAAGTCGTCTGGACGTGGGTTCCGTACGAGGATGACTCCACTCAGGGCAAGGACCGGCCGGTCGTCCTGATCTCCCGAGAGCCCGGCCACCTGGTCGGCCTGATGTTGACATCGAAGGACCACGAGCGCGACATGGAGCAGGAAGCGCACGAGGGCCGCTTCTGGTTCGACCTGGGATCGGGCCCCTGGGATCCGCAAGGGCGGCCGAGCGAGGTACGGCTCAACCGTCTCCTCGTGATCGATCCCGCGAACATACGCCGTGAAGGCGCGGTGCTCGACCAGCCACGGTTCGAGGCAATGGCCACGGCGTTGGCGCCGTATCTCCCATGAGCCCTCCCGAGGACATCGGGCGGATCGACGCCTTCCAGCGCAAGCACACGATCGTCGGCCTTCCGATCGCGGTGGTCTACAAGTACTTCGACGATCAGGGTCCTTATCTGGCCGCGATCATCAGCTACTACGCGTTCATCGCGATCTTCCCGCTGCTGCTCCTCGGTTCGTCGATCCTTGGCATTGTCCTGAAGAACAACCCCCACCTCAAGAACCAGCTGCTCGACTCGGCGTTGAGCCAGTTTCCGATCATCGGCACGCAGCTCGGCCGGCCAGAGGGCCTCAGCGGGAGCACGACCACGATCGTGATCGGCTCGGTCGTCGCGCTGTACGGTGCCATGGGTCTCGGCCAAGCGGTCCAGAATGCCGCGAACATCGCCTGGTCCGTGCCGCGCAACAACCGGGCGAACCCGATCATCCTGCGCCTGCGCAGCATCATCTTCCTGGCCATCAGCGGGGCCGGCATCCTCGCCCTGGCGATCGCCACGTCGGTGTTCGCAAACCCTGGCGCGGTCGGCGCGGATCTCGAGTCGACACTGCGATGGGTCATCCGTCTGGTCGGCTTCGCGCTGACGATGGTGATCTTCGTCAGCGTGTTCCGCCTGATCAGCCATGGCCGCGCGGGATGGCGATCGGTGCTGCCGGGTGCGACGGTGGCAGCGCTGCTCTGGCAGGGCCTGCAGTGGATCGGCAACACGTACGTCCGTCAGGTCATCGTCAAGGCTGACGGCAACCAGATGAACGAGACATTCGCGCTGGTCCTCGGCCTGATCGCCTTCATCTTCGTCGCCGCGGTCATGGTCGTGCTGGGCCTTGAGGTCAACGTCGTCCTGAGGCGGCGCCTCTACCCCCGCGCGCTGCTGACACCGTTCACCGACAATGTGGTGCTGACCAAGGCCGATCAGAAGGCGTACGCGTTCTACGCCAAGTCGCAGCGGCACAAGGGGTTCCAGTCCGTCGAGGTCACGTTTGAGGACCGCAGACCGAAGCAGCCACCGGCCGACTAGGCTGGGGTAGCACAATCACCAGCCCGCACCGCCCCAGAAGACTGAAGGACAGACACATGCCGACCGGCAAAGTGAAGTGGTACGACGCCGAAAAGGGTTTCGGATTTCTCAGCCAGGAAGAAGGCGAGGACGTCTACGTACGTTCTGATGCCCTCCCGGCCGGCACCACGACGCTCAAGACCGGCGCGCGCGTCGAGTTCGGCATCGTCCAGGGCAGTCGCGGCGACCAGGCACTTCAGGTGCGGCTGCTCGACCCGGTCAGCTCGATCGAGAAGTCGCAGTCGCATGCGCGACGGAAGGACCCTGAGGCGATGGCGGTCATCGTCGAAGACCTCATCGGCCTGCTCGACAAGATCGGCGAAGGCTACCGACATGGCCGCCACCCCGATGCCAAGGTTGCCAAGCCGGCCTCGCAGGTGCTGCGCGCCGTGGCGGCGGAGCTCGAGCTCTAGTTCGTCGAGTGCTCCGCTGTCGGGCGCTGCCCGGGGTTCGCTGAGGGTTTGAGCACCGGCTGGGCGTTGGCGCGCATCAGCACGAACGCCAGCCAGCCGACCAGGATCGCGGCAACCACCAACAGGCCGATGCGCGGCGTCGCATCGATCGAGAACAGGCCGATGCCGAGCAGTCCGCCGATGACCCAGGCAAGCTGGAGCAATGTCTCGGACCGCGCAAACATGCTCGTGCGTACGCGCTCGGCGACATCGCGCTGGATCAATGCGTCGAGACTGAGCTTGCCCAGCGACTGACACAGCCCGACGGTGACGCCGAGGACCACTGCGGTCCACCAGGTGAAGAACACCGAGACGACCACCAACACGGCGACGTCGAGCATCAGGACGGCGATCACGACTCGCTGGGGCCGGCGTGACTTCCCCCCGGACGCGATCAGCGTGCCGATCGTGTTGCCGGCGCCCGCACCGCCGATCACCAGGCCGAGCAGGATCGTGGCGCTGCCGCCCCATCCCATCGAGTCCGGCGGCTGGCGCAAGGTGAACGCCATGAAGATCGTCAGGAATCCCGACAACAGGCGAAGCCCGGAGTTGCTGCGGAGGGCGTTGACGACATCGCGCGAAATGCTGATGCCCTTCTTGGCGCCGGTCGCGATCCGTGACAGGTCGACCTTTTCCTCACCCTCGCTCGAGTCGACTTGAGCCGGCAACAGGATCGCGAGCACCGTGCCGACAACGAACAGCACTGCGGCGTAGCGGACCGCCCACTCCGCGCCGATCGCCGCCGCTCCGACCGCGATCGGGGCCGAGATGGCCGCCGCGCCGGTGCCGGTGAGGGAGATGCGGGAGTTGGCCTTGACCAGCGTGAACTCCGGCGGAAGCAGGCGGGGCACGGCCGCGGCGCGCGTGACACCGTACGCCTTCGAGGCCACGAGGCAGCCGAGCGCTGCGAAGTAGAACGACGGGGGAGGGCTGCTGTCCGAAATCGCGCCGGCGAGCACCCAGCAGCAGAACGCCCGAGTCGCCAGTGTGGCGCCGATCGCCCAGCGCCGACCCCGGCGGAACCGGTCGAGGAACGGTCCGATCAGTGGCGCCACGACGGCGAAGGGGAGCATCGTGAGCACCAGGAACAATGTCACCTGGCCCGTTGCCTCGGCGGTCGGAACCGTGAAGAACAGCGTGCCGGCCAGGGCCACGGCAAACGCCGCGTCGCCAGCGGTGTTGAACGCGTGGAGCTCCAGCAGCCGCGACAATCCGCTCTCTCGCGCTCCGCCAGACTGGGTGAATCGACGGGCCCCGGTGTAGGCCGATGTGCCGCCACGGGCAACCACCCGACCCGTGCGAGCCGACGCGCTGGCCGCAATCCTCGCGGCGCGGGCCAGCCGGGACGGCTCCGGTGGAGTTGTCTGGGCAGGATCGGGTCCGGTCGACCGTTCGTCGCCCCATTCCTCCATGACTTCATCCTGCCTCACCGCCGGAAGGTCGCGACCCGGGACATGGGACAATTGGCGTATGCCTATCGACGAGCAGCTGAACGCAGCGATCGACGCTGCCCGCGCCGCCGTCATCGCGATTGCCGATGCGGGCACCGTCGGCGACCACCTGCGAGCCGTCGACGATGGCGAACGCCTGGTGTCGCACCACTTCGCCTGCCTCAAGCCCGGCTACGTCGGCTGGTACTGGTCGGTCAGCCTCTCGCGCGCGCCCGACAGCGACAAGATCACCGTCAATGACGTGGTGCTGCTCCCCGGCGACGACGCCATCATCGCTCCCGAGTGGACGCCCTATCGCGAGCGCATCCGGCCCGGCGACCTCAGCCCCGGCGACGTACTCCCGCCCGACGAGGACGACATTCGACTCGTTCCGTCGTGGTCCGCCGGCGACGGCGAAGAACAGACCGACGATCGGTTCTACGCCCGTGAGGTCGGCCTCGGACGCGAATGGGTGTTGTCGTTCGAGGGCCGTGAGATGGCCGCCGACCGCTGGCAGGACGGCGAGCAGGGCCCGGACACCCCGATTGCCCAGCAAGCCGCCGGCTCGTGCAACAGCTGTGGATTCCTGGTCAGCATGGCTGGACCACTGTCCGACCGCTTCGGGGTCTGCGCCAACGGCATGGCCAATGACGACGGCCGCGTGGTGTCATTCGACCACGGCTGCGGCGCACACTCAGGCGCGCGGTTGAGCCGCTCCGCCGCATTCCAGGAGCTCCCCCCGACAGTGTTCGACACCGTGGGCGTCGACGACGTCGACGAGTTCTGAACCTGTCGGTTTCTGCGTCCTGCGCCGCTTCTCGGAGTACGTTTTCGGGATGTTCACCCACATCGCGATACACAGCCCCAAGCCCGAATACCGTGACGAGGTGCTCGCCTCGATGCATCGCGTCGATGCGGCGGCCGTGGGTGCGGCGGGCCTGATCCAGATCGGCCCCTGGCAGGAGATCGAGGGCGGGCGGCTGATCGGACTCGCCATCTGGGAGTCACGCGAACACTTCATGGCGGCCGCGCCAGCGATCTTCGCGGCAGTGGGCGACGATCCGTTCGACGTCTGGGAGGACAGGCCGATCGAGAGCTTCCAGCTCGAGCCGGCCCCCTGAGAGTCAGACCTCGCGTCGGCGGCGGCCGGGTTGCATACGAAGAGCATTGCGTCGGCGGCGGCAGTATTCGATGCCGATCAGGCCGAGACCGAACCCGGCCACTGCGGTCCACAGCCACCAGGTGCGGCCATCCTTGTCCAGCGTGCCGAGGAACGGCAGCAGTGCAATCGCGATGACACCCCAGATGACGGTGCCGACCGTCATGGTGCGGACGCCGTCGACGTCCATCGGCTCGACCTCGGCAACGCGGTGCGTGGTCCTGCCGATCTCGAATTCGGTGATCTCGGGGCGACCGAACTCGTGGCGGCGAGCGGCGCGATCGAGTCGCGCGATCTCGCGGTGGCCCATCTTGCGCTCGATGGTCTCGGGACCGTCGCCCTGACGGATCACCCAGTCCTCGTTGTCACTCACAGCGCAGCCTGCCAGGAAAGAGCACCGTAGGCAGACGGCGCTGCGATGCTCTGATTGTTCACTCGCTGGCGCTCACTCACAGCCCAACAGTACCCGCCACCGAGTCGGGTCCGTGGGTGCTCCTGTCATGCTGAACGGCAATGAATCCGCGCTATCGACGACTGCTCATACCCGGGCTGCTGTTCGTCCTCCTGGTGGTCGTGCTGATCAGCTCACTGGCCCGGCGGGCCGACGGGGCAGAGTCAGCGCCGCACGTCGTGAGTCGGATGACAGACCCGCTCATCCGCGAGTCGAGTGGGCTCACGATCAGTCGCGCGCACGACGATCTCGCCTACACGATCAACGACTCGGGCAACGCGCCCCTGGTGTTCGCCGTGAAGATCTCCACCGGCCAGGTTGTCGGCATCACGCGGGTCCAGGGTGGCGAGCTTCTCGACACCGAGGCCATCTCGATCGACCGACACGGCACGCTCTGGGTCTCCGACACCGGCGACAACCTCGACAACCGCGCCGATGCGGCGCTCTATGCCCTCCCCGAACCCGGACCGGGCAATCACACGGTGACCGCCCGGCGCTACCCGATCCGCTATCCCAAGGGACATCCCAATGTCGAGGCACTCTTGATCAACCCGAGGACCGACGCGAAGTTCCTGGTGAGCAAGGAGCTGTTCGGAGGCACGGTCTACGCCCTGCCGAGCACCCTGCACACCGATCGCGCGAACGTGCCCAAGGACGTGGGCGGCGAGCCCGTTGGCACCGTCACGGACGGCACGTTCACCACCGACGGCGCGTACGCCGTACTGCGCAACTACGGCGCGATCTACGTCCTCGACCCCAAGACCTGGACGAGCCTGCACAATGAGGACTCGCCGCTCGAGCCGCAGGGCGAGTCGATCGCGGCCGAGGCATCTGGACGTTCGCTGCTCGTCGGCAGCGAGGGCGTGGACTCAGAGTTGATCAGGGTGCCGTACGTGAAACCGACGCCAAAGCCGACGGCGTCGAAGCCGAGCCCAGCGGATGCCTCGACCGCGGGCGACTACAAGGACTCGAACAGGATCGATCCATGGGTCTGGATTGTCGGTGCAGTAGTGGCAGCCGGGGTCCTTGGGACAGGTGTGGCGGTACACAAAAAACGCTCCGGTTAAACACTCGCGTCTTCGTTTCGCGGGGCTTCGGACTCTGGCATGCTCCGTGTCGATGGATTGACAATTCGACAGGAGTGCCATGACTACGACCAGCATGTCCAGCACGCTCGAGAAGCAGTTCAAGATCAGCGCACGCGGTTCGACCGTGGCACGAGAGGTGCGTGGCGGAGTCGTCACCTTCCTGACGATGGCCTACATCATCGTGCTCAATCCGATCATCCTTTCCGGAGTCGCCGACAAGGACGGCAAGTTCCTCGGCGGCGGGTCAATCTCCAATGCAGGCTTCAGCAAGATCGCCGTGACCACGGCCCTGGTCGCCGGTGTCATCACGATCTTGATGGGGGTCTTCGCCAACTTTCCGCTGGCCCTGGCCACGGGTCTCGGCCTCAACGCCTTCGTCGCCTACTCGGTCGCGTCCAAGATGACCTGGGCAGATGCAATGGGCCTGGTCGTCATCGAGGGCCTGATCATCCTGGTACTCGTCCTGACCGGCTTCCGAAAAGCCGTGTTCGACGCGGTGCCGCGAGAGCTCAAGACGGCGATCGCCGTCGGCATCGGCCTGTTCATCACCTTCATCGGCCTCGTCGATGCAGGCTTCGTCCGGACGACCGGTCTGGGCGCTCCGCCGGTTGGTCTCGGCATCGGAGGCAACCTCATGGGCTGGCCCGTGCTGGTGTTCTGCATCGGCCTGCTGATCATGATCTCGCTCTACACGCGCGGCATCCCGGGTGCGATCCTCATCGGCATCGTGGTCACGACCATCATTGCCGCGATCGTCCAGAAGATCGCCGACATCGCGCCGACCACGAACGCTGCCGGCAAGGTCGTCAACCCCAAGGGCTGGAACCTCAACGTCCCTGAGTGGCCCCACAAGGTGTTCGCCAAGCCGAACTTCGACCTGCTCGGCAACTTCTCATTGTTCGGCGGATTCAAGGAGGCTGGCTTCGTCACCGCGGCCCTACTGGTCTTCACGCTCCTGTTGGCCGACTTCTTCGACACGATGGGCACGATGACGGCGATCGGCGCCGAAGCCGGCCTGAACGACTCCGACGGCACGCCGGAGGGTGCGCAGAAGATCCTGATCGTCGACTCGATCGCCGCAGCGGCCGGTGGTGCCGCGGGCATCTCGAGCAACACGTCGTACATCGAGTCCGCCTCGGGTGTTGGTGACGGCGCCCGTACGGGCCTGGCCTCCATCGTGACGGGCGTGCTGTTCCTGTTGTCGACGTTCGCCGCCCCCTTGGTCGACCAGATCCCGAGCGAGGCCGCGGTGCCGGCACTGGTCCTGGTCGGCTTCCTGATGATGAGCCAGATCAAGCACATCAGCTGGGACGACAACGAGATCGCCATCCCGGCGTTCCTCACGATCGTGCTGATGCCGTTCACCTACTCGATCACGGCAGGCATCGGCGCCGGCTTCATCGCGTACGTCGTGCTCAAGATCGTGAAGGGCAAGACGTCCGGCATCCATCCGCTGATGTGGATCATCGCCGCATTGTTCGTGGTCTACTTCGCGATCGAGCCGGTCACCTCCTGGGTCAGCTGACGTAGCACGCCTACTGGGTAGGTTGGCGCCATGCAGATCGCTCTTGGAGACAAGGTTCCACACGTCGCCGACAGCGCCTGGGTGGCGCCAACCGCAACCCTGGCCGGCTCGGTCGTCATCGGTGAGGGTGCCAGCGTCTGGTACGGCGCGGTGCTACGTGCCGACAACGAACCCATCACGATCGGTGCCCGGAGCAATGTGCAGGACAACTGTGTCTTCCACGTGGACAAGGGCAAGCCGGTCCTGCTCGGCGAAGGGGTCTCGGTCGGGCACGGTGCAGTGATCCACGGCGCGACGGTCGAGGATCATGTGCTCGTTGGCATGGGCGCCATCATCATGAACGGCGCGGTCATCGGCGCCGAGTCGCTGATCGCGGCGGGCGCGCTCGTCTCGGAGGGTGCGGTCATCCCTCCGCGATCACTGGTGGCCGGGGTGCCGGGCAAAGTGCGTCGGGAGCTCAGCGATGACGAGGTGGCGACGCTGCACACCAATGCGGTCATCTACGAGGAGCACCGCGACCTGCACCGCGCGGGCGTGGTCATCGACTGAACCTCAGAGGTTGGCGACGACGAAGTCGATGCAGTCCGTGAGAGCGCTGATGTCGTCGGGCCCGATCGCCGGGAACATGGCGATGCGCAGCTGATTGCGGTTGAGTCCGCGATAGCCACCGACGTCGAGGATGCCGTTGTCGCGTAGGGCGGCGGTGACCTTGCCGGCGTCGACGCCGTCGAGGTCGATGGTGCCGACCACGAGCGACCGATCGACCGGATCGCTCACGAACGGGGTGGCAAAGTCCGCCGCCTCAGCCCAGGAATACAGCCTCGACGAGGACTCAGTCGTCCGTCCGACAGCCCAGTCGAGCCCGCCGCGCTCGAGGATCCAGTGCACCTGGTCGTCGAGCAGGAACAGTGTGGCGAGTGCCGGGGTGTTGTAGGTCTGGTTCTTGCGCGAGTTGTCGATCGCCGTCGGTAGGTCGAGGAAGCCGGGGATGTGTCGCCCGCCCGCCTTGATCGCCTCGGCCCGCTCGATCGCGGCCGGTGACATCAGCGCAATCCACAGGCCCCCGTCGGCGGCGAAGGACTTCTGGGGCGCGAAGTAGTAGGCGTCGGTCTGCGCGATGTCGATCGGCAGCCCACCAGCACCCGAGGTGCCGTCGATCAGGATCAGTGCGCCGTCGTCCGCGCCGGCGACTCGCTCCACGGGCACCATCACCCCGGTCGACGTCTCGTTGTGTGCCCACGCATACGCGTCGATGCCCGGCTTGGCGACCGGATCGGGGTGCGTCGAGAAGTCGCTCTCGATGATGTCGGGATCGGCGAGGAACGGCGCCGCGGCGACCGCCTTGGCGAACTTGGCGGTGAACTCACCGTGCACGAGGTGCTGGCTGCGCTGCGTGATGAGGCCGAACATCGCCGCGTCGAAGAAGGCGTGCGATCCGCCGACGCCGACCACGACCTCATAGCCATCGGGCAACGTGAACAACTCACCGAGGCCCTCGCGGATGCTCCCGACGAGGTCCCGGACCGGCGCCTGTCGATGCGAGGTGCCCATCAGCGACGCGCCGGTGCCCGCGAGTGCGTCGAGCGCCTCGACGCGCACCTTCGACGGGCCGGACCCGAATCGTCCGTCCGTCGGCAACAGCTCCGCGGGGATCTTCACGTGCACAGTCTCTCAGGCAGCCGTGACCAGCGCGGAAACGTGTCCGTCACATTCGTCACATCCTGTGGGCAGGCACGCTCACGGCCTCGTACGATGCCCCATATGTCTTCCGAACCGCGCGCGATCGAGGTCTCGCTCGCCGATGGCGCCGACCACACCGTCGAGGAGTGGGAGCAGGCCACCGCGGCGGTGCTCCGCAAGTCCCGTCGGCTTGCCGAGGACGCCCCCGAGCACGAGGTCTGGAAGACCCTCGAGACGACCACCCTCGACGGCATCACCGTGACCCCGTTGGGTACTGCGTCGCTGACCGCCGATCTCCCGGACGACGGCTTGCCGGGCCAGGCACCCTTCACCCGCGGAGCTGCCGCCTCACGAGAGCTTGAGGGGTGGGACATCCGCGCCTGGTTCGCCGACCCGGACGCCGAGCGCACCGCCAAGGACGTGCTCACCGACATCGAGAACGGCGTCAACTCGCTGTGGTTGTCGGTGGGCACCGGCGGCATCCCGATCGACGCACTGGCGGCGATCCTGGAGCCGGTGTTCGTCGACCTCGCGGCCATCGTCCTCGATGCCCCGTTCGAGCCCCTCGAGGCAGCCCAGGCACTGGCCGCGGTCATCGCCGACAAGGGCGTCGACGCGGCACCCGGCACGAGCTTCGGTGTGGACCCGATCGGCGCCGCCTTCCGCGGCCGTGGCGTCGTCGACTTCGACGCGGCCGTCGAGGTGGCCCGGCTTGCCCTGCCCCTAGGCATCCGCGCCTTCACGGTCGATGCCACCGCCGTCCATGACGCGGGCGCGTCCGACGTTCAAGAGCTGGCCTACTCCCTCGCCGCCGGTGCGCAGTACCTCCGCGTCCTCGTCGAAGCCGGATTCAGCGTCGAAGAAGCCGCCGGCCTGATCGACTTCCGCTATGCCGCCACGGACGAACAGTTCCCGACGATCGCGAAGTTCCGAGCCGCCCGGCGCCTCTGGAACCGGGTCGCCGAGCTCAGTGGAGTCACCACCGCGGCGGCCGGACAGCTCCAGCACGCGGTGACGTCGCGCCCGATGATGGCGAAGTACGACCCGTACGTGAACATGCTCCGCACGACCGTGGCAGCCTTCGCGGCCGGTGCGGGTGGCGCCGCGGCCGTGACAGTGCTGCCCTTCGACGAGCCGCTCGGGTTGCCCGAGGTGTTCAGCCGCCGGATCGCTCGTAACACCTCCAGCCTGCTGATCAGCGAGTCACACGTCGCCACCGTGACCGACCCCGCTGGTGGGTCGTATGCCGTCGAGAAGCTCACCGATGACCTCGCCCGTACGGCATGGACCTTGTTCGGCGAGATCGACGCGACCGACAGCCTCGAGGCTGCCCTCGACCTCCTGCGTGACGCGATAGCCGAGACGGTGTCGGATCGCGCACTCGAGATCGCCAAGCGCACACGCCCGATCACCGGCGTCTCCGAGTTCCCCAACCTGCACGAGACACTGCCGGAGCGTCGTCCGTATGCAGAGCCACTGGACGTTGTCCGCTACTCCGGCGAGTTCGAGGCGCTCCGTGACGACCGCGCCGCGACGCCAGTGTTCCTTGCCACGATGGGCACGGTGGCCGCCCACACGGCCCGCGCGACGTTCGCCGCCAACCTGCTGGCGTCGGGCGGCGTCGACACCGTCACGGCAGGTGCGACCGAGAATGTGGACGAGGTGGTCGCCGCCTACGCCGAGGCTGACAACCTCCCGGTCGTCTGCCTGACCGGCACCGACAAGGCGTACGGGGCCTGGGGCGCCGAGCTCGTCACCGCCCTACGCGGGGCCGGGGCCACGTACGTCGTGGTCGCCGGCAAGAACGCGCTCGACGCCGACGCCACCGCCGCGGTCGGCCAGGATGCCCTCGCCTTCCTCCGTGAGACCCGAGAGAAGCTCGCATGACAATTCCTGAGAGCTTTGCCGGGCTGCCGTTGGACCCCGATCAGCCGTACGTGGCTGATGCCGACACGTACGCCCGGGCCACTGACGGCGCCGAGCCGTGGCCTGCGCCCGAGGGCATCGATATCGAGGGCCTCTACACGCCCGCCGACCTCGAGGGACTCGACGCACTCGACACCTATCCCGGACTCACCCCGTTCCTGCGGGGCCCCTATCCGGCGATGTACACGACTCAGCCATGGACGATCCGCCAGTACGCGGGCTTCTCGACCGCCGAGGAATCCAATGCGTTCTATCGCCGCAACCTCGCGGCCGGCCAGAAGGGCCTGAGCGTCGCCTTCGACCTGGCGACCCACCGCGGCTACGACTCCGACAACCCGCGCGTCGTCGGAGACGTCGGTATGGCCGGGGTTGCGATCGACTCGATCTATGACACCC
>JAOPXO010000139.1 GCA_025965115.1 Aeromicrobium sp. | reverse complement strand
CGGTCCGGACCCATCCACTGCGCGAGCAGGTCGGGTTCGGTGAACGCCCGGTAGACGAGAGCCACGGGTGCGTCGAGGTCACGTGTGATCGTGATCTGTTGGGTGCTGGGTTCTGCGGTGATCGTTGCGGTAGTCATGATTTCTCCTTCTTGAGCGAATCGAGCAGGGCGTCGAGTCGGGCGTAGCTTGCGTCCCAGTACTCGCGGTAGTCCGCCAACCAGCCGGTGGCGTCCTTGAGGGGCTCGGCCTCGAGATGGCTGAGCCGCATCGTGCCCTGTCGGTTGCGTGAGACCAGCCCGGCGCCCTCGAGCACCTTCAGATGCTTGGAGATCGCCGGCTGGCTCATCGTGAACAGCGCCGTCAGGTCGTTGACGTTGCTGTCCGTCTCGGCCAGCCGGGCCAGGATGGCACGCCGCGTCCGGTCGGCCAGAGCGCCGAACACGAGGTCGAGCTGATCATCATCCATGCGGACCTCCATAACTACTTGGTTATAGATAACCATCCGGTGATGGAGGTGTCAACCCCTGATATTCAGGTGACGGCCAACCCGCGACCTTCTGGTGTTTTGCATCGGCTCGTCATGATGGAGGTATTCGATGCGGAAGTGGTGCAGCCCTATGAACCCGGACCGACGCACCACTGGTCGCGTCATGAAGGCAGTCCTTGAGCTCGCCACCCTGTCGGCCAGCGTCGGGCTGATTGCCATGATCCCGTCGCTGATGGGTATGTCGTGGAGCGCGATCGTCCACGTGCTGGGCGGATTGTCGATCACGACACTCCTTGCGCTGTTGCTGCTGTGGTTCGCCACTCTGCTCGCCCACACTGTCGTCCTGGCTGCGGCGCTGCCCGGGCTGAGCACGCGCCGAGCCCTTCTGCTGAACCTGTCGGGGAGTGCGGTCTCGAACGTCCTGCCATTCGGTGGCGCTGCCGGGATGGGACTCGGGTACGTCATGGCGCGTCGCTGGGGGATCTCGCCCGCATCATTTGCTTCGTTCACCGCGATCAGCAACCTGTGGAACGTCGTGGGGAAGCTGGTGGTCGGCTCCGGACTGCTGTGCGGCGCGACCATGATCGGCGTGCAACTTCCCTCAGCGCTCAGCGGGATCTTCGCGATCGGCTCGGCGACTGTTCTCGTCATCGTGGTGGGCGCGGCGCTTGCGATGACTCCGGCCGGCGCCTCCCGAGTGGTCGGTACGTGCCTCACCCGGGTGATCAACGGTGCTCTTGCGTGGTGCCGATCGGCTCGACGGGTCGACGTAGAAGCCGCCATCTGTGATGCGCGCGCGATCACTTCGGACGTGGTGGCAAAGGGGTGGGCGCGCCTGACGTTCGGAATCCTCGGCTACATGTTCCTGCAGGCCATGCTTCTCGCGGCCTGTCTGGGCGCAGCGGGCGCGCACGCGCCGTGGCAGGCCATTGCCGTCGCCTTCGGAGTCGAGCGACTGCTGACGATCGTGCCCTTGACGCCCGGAGGAAGTGGTCTGGCCGAGCTCGGATCGGTCGCGGTGCTGATCGGCCTCGGGGTCGAGCCTGTGACAGCAGCGGCGGGCGTACTGCTGTATCGAATGTTCACGTTCCTGCTGCAGATACCTGTCGGAGGGCTGAGCGCACTCGTGTGGTTCAGGTTCTCTCGTCTGCGAGCTGGTTCCCAGGTGGCGTTGCCGTCACCCGTTTCCTACAAGTAGGCGTCGATCTCCGCGAGGAGGTCGCGCTTCACCGCGTCCTCGGCGAACGACGCACGTACGGCGGCTCGCGCCAGCTCGGCGACGCCGGCGTCGTCGAGGTCGAGCAGCTCACGCGCGATCTCGTACTCCGCATTGAGCGTCGTGCCGAACATCGGCGGATCGTCGGAGTTGATCGTGACCGGTACGCCGGCGGCGACCAGCTGCGGCAGCGGGTGCTCGGCCAGCGATGGCACCGACCGCGTGCGTACGTTCGAGGTCGGGCACACCTCGAGGGTGATGTCGTGCTCGGCGAGGTGGGCCATCAGCGCGGGATCCTGCGCGGCAGCGATGCCGTGACCGACGCGCTCGGCGCCGAGGTGGTTGATCGAGTCCCAGATCGTCTCGGGGCCGGTCGACTCTCCCGCGTGCGGCACGCTGTGCAGTCCGGCAGCGATCGCCTGCTGGAAGTGTGGGGCGAACTGCGGTCGAGTCACCCCGACCTCCGGTCCGCCGAGTCCGAAGCCGACAAGCGCATCGGGCCGCAGCCGCAGGGCGGTGTCGAGCGTGACGTCGGCCGCGGGCAGACCCGACTCGCCAGGGATGTCGAAGATCCAGCGCAGCGTGAGCCCGAAGTCGGCCTCGGCGCGGCGGCGCGCATCCTCGAGCGCCTCGCAGTACGCCTCGGCGGAGATGCCGACCGCGATCGACGTGTAGGGCGTGCAGGTCAGCTCGACGTACCGGACGTTCTGATCGTTCAGGTCACGCGCGACGTCGTACGTGAGCGTCCAGAGATCCTCGGGCGTGCGCAGCAGGTCGACGACCGACAGGTAGACCTCGATGAAGTGGCCGAAGTCGGTGAAGGTGAAGTAGTCGGCGAGCAGGGTCGGGTCCGGTGGTACCGGCGTCGACCCGGCGTGACGCGCGGCGAGCCCGGCGACCGTCTGCGGCGATGCGGACCCGACATGGTGGACGTGGAGTTCGGCCTTCGGCAGGCCGGCGATGTATGTGTGCAGGTCGTCCA
>JAOPXO010000134.1 GCA_025965115.1 Aeromicrobium sp. | reverse complement strand
GTCTCACGGTGCGAGACTGAGAGGCGCAGGCCTCGTCCCTGCCCTTCCCCCACAGCTCAATTCCGCGGAGATTCCTCATGGCCAAAGCACTCATCGGTTTCATTGGCGGTCCCACCTCATCGCAGCTCCGTGACACAGCCCAGATGCGCCGGCGCATCGCCGACCTCGAGGCGGAGATCTTGCGGCTCAAGGTCGAGAACGACGGTCTTCTGCAGACCCTGCGCGAGCGGGTTGATCACGTGACGGCGAGCGACCTCGTCGAGCACGTGGCCGGACACCGTTAGACCCCGAGTTCCGTTGGGGCTCCCGGTCCACCTTTCGGGACGTGCGGTCGCCTAAGGTGTCCTCAAGCAACCGCTGCACGCCGTCGTAGGAGCTCCCCGTTGTTCCTCAAAAGTCTCACGCTTCGTGGGTTCAAGTCCTTCGCCTCGTCAACGACCCTTCAGTTCGAGCCAGGCATCACCTGCGTCGTGGGTCCCAACGGTTCCGGCAAGTCCAATGTCGTTGACGCCCTCTCGTGGGTGATGGGCGAGCAGGGTGCCAAGTCATTGCGCGGCGGCAAGATGGAAGACGTCATCTTCGCGGGCACATCGGGGCGTCCACCGTTGGGTCGCGCCGAGGTCATCCTCACGATCGACAACACCGACGGCGCCCTGCCGATCGAATACACCGAGGTCAACATCTCGCGGACGATGTTCCGCAATGGCGGGTCGGAGTATGCGATCAACGGCAACACGTGCCGACTCCTTGACGTCCAGGAGCTGCTGAGCGACTCGGGCATCGGCCGCGAGATGCACGTGATCGTCGGCCAGGGCCAGCTCGACAGCGTCCTACGGGCAACGCCGGAGGAGCGCCGCGGCTTCATCGAGGAAGCCGCGGGCGTGCTCAAGCACCGCAAGCGCAAGGAGAAGGCACTCCGCAAGCTCGATGCAACGCAGGGGAACCTGACCCGGCTCAACGACGTCCTGACCGAGCTGCGCCGTCAGCTCAAGCCCCTGGGTCGGCAGGCTGAAGTCGCCCGGCGCGCCGCAGTGATCCAGGCCGACGTGCGCGATGCTCGTGCGCGATTGCTCGCCGATGACGTGACCCGTGCCCGCACGGTGATCGCCGAGGAGTTGGCGGACGAGACGGCGCTCAAGGACCGCCGCCAGTCGGTCGAGGACGCGATTGCCGCAGCGCGCGAGCAGGAGACCCTGCTTGAGGACCAGCTCCGCGAGGACTCCCCGCGACTCGCCGCTGCCCAGGAGACGTGGTACTCCCTGTCGGGCCTGCGCGAGCGCTTTCGTGGCACGGCTGGACTGGCAAATGAACGCGTGCGCCTTGCCGATGTCGAGGCCGAGGACCGCCGCATGGGCCGCGAGCCCGAAGAGCTCGAGGCCGACGCACGCCGCGCTCAGGAGCAGCACGCAGCTCTCGACGCCGGAGTCGCCGATGCCGCCAAGTCCCTCGAGGAGGTCATCGCCGCACGCGACGAGGCCGAGTCGGCGTACACCGCGGAGGAGCGCCGGGTTGCTGGTCTGCTGCGAGCCGCCGCCGATCAGCGTGAAGGTCTGGCGCGTCTTCACGGTCAGGTCAACACCCTGCGCAGTCGCGCGACGGCCGCTGGCGAGGAAATCGGCCGGCTGACACTTGCGCGCGACGAGGCCGAGCACCGAGCGGCCGACGCGCACCGCGAGTTCAGCGCGCTGGAGAACACCATCGCTGGCCTCAACGCCGGCGAGTCCGGCCTCGACGAAGAGCTCGAGACGGCTGAGGCTGCCCTCGCTGAAGTTGTTGAGCAGCTTGCTTCGCTCGGCGTGCAGTCGCAGGAGGCTGAGCGTCAGCTCGCCGCTCTGTCGGCCCGCAAGGAAGCCCTCGAGCTGGGTCTGGCCCGCAAGGACGGCGCCGGTGCCCTGCTGGCCGCGACCGATGAGATCAGTGGCCTGCTCGGCTCGGTTGCCGCGCTGTTGACCGTACGCAGTGGGTTCGAGACCGCGATCGCATCAGCGCTTGGATCCGCCGCCGACGCGGTCGCCGTCGATCACCTCGACACCGCGGTCTCGGCGATGGAGAAGCTCAAGTCAGAAGATCTCGGCCGTGCCGGCATGCTGCTGGGTGGTGGCGAGGTCGATGACTCGTCTTGGCCCGGACTGCCCGACTTCGCGACGTATGGCATCGATGTCGTCGAGGGGCCGGTGCCGCTGCAGGGTGCGCTCCGACGGCTGCTCTACAAGGTGGCGATCGTCGACGACCTGGAGCACTCGCGGCAGCTCATCGCGCAGTCGCCCGATGTGGTGTCCGTGACTCGCGATGGTGACGTGCTGGGCGCCCACTTCGCCGCGGGCGGTTCGTCGTCCAAGCAGAGCCTGATCGAGGTCAAGGCCGCAATAGCCCAGGCAGCAACAGATCTCGAGCGCTCGACCCACACATTGGAGCGCCTGCGGTTCGAGACCGAAACCGGCAACACGCGCCGTGATGCCGCCCAGGAGCAGGTCGACGCCGCATTGGCTCGCCTCCACGAGTCGGACGCCACGATGGCCGCGGTCGCGGAGAACCTCGGCCACCTCGGTGCGACCGCCCGAGCAGCCCGCGGTGAGGCTGATCGCCTCTCCGCCGCAATTGTCGTCGCTGGCGAGGCCCGTGACGGAGACGTCTCCGGTCTCGCCGAGCTCGAGGATCGGTTGGCGCAGGCCGAGGCCGGCCCCGAGGAGGAGCCCGACACCACGGTCCTCGAAGAGCTGGCCGAGAAGGCCTCAGCGGCTCGACGAGCCGAGACCGAGGCACGGCTCGCCCTGCGTACGAATGAAGAGCGCGCCCGCGCCCTGGCCGGCCAGGTCTCGGCATTGTTCGAGGCGGCCGCTGCCGAGCGCGATGCGCGGGTCAGGGCCGTCGAGCGCCGTGAACGTCAGCTCCGCGAAGCCGAGACCGCCAAGGCCGTGCTCGCCGCCAGCGCGCTGGTGCTGACTCGCCTCGAGCGGTCCGTGACTCAGGCTTCGGAGCTCCGCGCCGAGATCGAGCTGTCGCGCACCGCCCGCGAGGAGACGCTCCGAGGTGCTCGCACCAAGCTTCGAGAGCTCAGCACCGAGCTTGATGGACTGACCGACTCGGTCCACAAGGACGAGCTCGCGCGCGCCGAGATGCGACTGCGCCTCGAAGGGCTAGAGACCCGCTCGCTCGAGGAGCTCGGGCTCGAGATAGACGCACTTCTCGCCGACTACGGACCAGATCAGCTCGTTCCGCCGATCGTCGAGGATGACGCCGAGCCCGGCGATCCCGTGCCGTACGACCGCGAGGCCCAGACCAAGCGGTTGCGGGCGGCTGAGCGATCGATGGCGATGCTCGGCAAGGTCAATCCGCTGGCGCTCGAGGAGTTCACCGCTCTGGAGGAGCGCCACCAGTTCCTGTCCGAGCAGCTCGATGACCTGCGCAAGACCCGCCAGGACCTGCTGGAGATCGTCGACGAGGTCGATGCCAAGGTCGAGCAGGTCTTCACCGAGGCGTGGTACGACGTCGAGCGCGAGTTCCAGAACGTCTTCTCGCGGCTCTTCCCGGGCGGCGAGGGTTCGCTGATCCTGACCGATCCGCAGAACATGCTCACCACCGGCATCGACGTCGAGGCCCGCCCGCCGGGCAAGAAGGTCAAGCGGTTGTCGTTGCTGTCGGGCGGCGAGCGCTCGCTGGTTGCGGTCGCATTCCTGGTGGCACTGTTCAAGGCCCGGCCGAGCCCGTTCTACATTCTCGACGAGGTCGAGGCAGCCCTCGACGACACCAACCTCGGCCGGCTGCTCGAGATCTACGAAGAGCTCCGCGAGAGCTCGCAGCTGATCGTCATCACGCACCAGAAGCGCACGATGGAAGTCGCCGATGCGCTCTACGGCATCTCGATGCGCGGCGATGGCGTGTCGGCGGTCATCAGCCAGCGCCTGCGTGACGAAGCTTCGGCGTGATGGGGCCACACGCGCGTACGGAATTTCCTGCTCTTCGTACGATCACCACCCGGTGGGATGACGAAGATGTCTACGGCCACATCAACAACGTCACCTACTACGCGTTCTTCGACACCGCGGTCAACGGCTTCCTGATCGACACGACCGGCTCCGACATACGAGAGCTGTCCGCAGTGGGCCTCGTGGCGGAGACACAGTGCGAGTTCCTGCGCGAGCTGCGGTTCCCGGCCGATGTCCAGGTGGGTCTCGGCGTGTCGAAGCTCGGTGAATCGAGCATCGTCTACCACCTCGGAATCTTCCAGGGTGACAGCGATGAGCCAGCGGCGATCGGGCGATTCGTGCACGTCTATGTCGACGCGGCCACCCGCAAGGTCGTACCCATTCCTGAAGCGGTCCGCGCGGCCGTCACACCGCTGGTGTTCTGACAGCGCCGGAACCGTTGACGTAGGCATGACGCGGGAGGACTCTGAGGACACCCCGAGATTGCAGGAGAAATCATGCCCAAGTTCGTCGATGTTCACGAAGGTTTGAAGCTGCCGCAGGAAGCGATTGCCAAGTTCACCCAAGAAGCCCGCGATGGCGTCACTGACGCGTTCGGCGTCAAGCAGGTCGAGCTCTACTACAACCCCGAGGGTCACGTGGTCTGCATCCTCGACGGACCGGATGAGGCAGCCGTCAGGAGCCATCACGAGGCGCTCGGCGTGCCGTGCACGGAGGTCATCGAAATCAACAGCTTGCTCTGAGCTGGTCCGGCGAGCGCCGCGTCGCGGCTCGCCGGCGCTCTGCTCTGCATAGGATCGCGGTGTGCCCACCATCGCCTTGTTCCTGATCATCGCTGCCGTTGTCGTCGTTCTCGGCATCGGTGCCGCTCTCGTCATCAGCCGTGGTCACCAGGATCTGCCGCCGGTCGACGAGGTCGACGCCATCACCACCGAGACGATCAAGCACCCGGAGCGCCCGGAGCCACATCTCGCCGAGGACGATGTGGTCGTTGCGCCACCGGCTGAGGCGCCTGTTGTCGAGCGCGAAGCGCCGGTGGCGCCACCCGAGCCCGAACCACCGTCGGTCGAACGCCCTGAGGCGCCGCAAGGTCGTCTCGTACGCCTGCGGGCCCGGCTTTCGCGCTCCCAGGGCTCACTCGGCAAGGGCCTGCTCGCGGTGCTCGGCCGCGCAACCCTCGATGACGCCGCGTGGGAGGAGATCGAGGACACCCTGCTCGCCGCGGACGTCGGGGTCGGTCCGACCGATGAGCTCGTGGCATCCCTCAAGACCCGGATGCGGGTCGAGGGAGTCAAGGACCCCGACCATGCTCGCAATGTCCTGCGCGGAGAGCTCGTCGGCGTGATCAACCCGTCACTCGATCGATCCCTCGCCTCGACCGGCGCCGGCGGTAAGCCGGGCGTGATCCTCGTGGTGGGCGTCAACGGCACCGGCAAGACCACGACCGTCGGCCGACTGGCCCGAGTGCTCGTCGCCGAGGACAAGTCCGTCGTGCTCGGCGCCGCCGACACCTTCCGCGCCGCCGCAGCCGACCAGCTGCAGACCTGGGGTGAGCGTGTCGGCGTGCCGACGGTCCGTGGCCCCGAAGGTGGCGACCCCGCCA
Organism: Aeromicrobium sp.; assembly: GCA_025965115.1. Lineage (GTDB taxonomy): Bacteria > Actinomycetota > Actinomycetes > Propionibacteriales > Nocardioidaceae > Aeromicrobium. The sequence goes on along the minus strand of JAOPXO010000134.1, from coordinate 4,773 downwards.
GTGTCGGCTTCGAAGCCGTGCAACGTGGTATCGCTGATGGCGTCGACGTCGTGCTCGTCGACACGGCCGGCCGGCTGCATACGAAATCGGGCCTGATGGATGAGCTGGGTAAGGTCAAGCGAGTCATCGAGAAGCAGGCGCCGGTGACCGAGGTGCTGCTCGTCATCGACGCGACGACGGGTCAGAACGGGCTGACCCAGGCCCGGGTATTCGGCGAGGTGGTCGAGGTGACCGGCATCGTGCTGACCAAGCTCGACGGCACCGCCAAGGGTGGCATCGTGATCGCCGTCCAGCGTGAGCTCGGTGTGCCGGTCAAGTTCGTGGGCCTCGGCGAAGGGGTCGATGACCTCGCACCATTTGATGCCGAAGAGTTCGTCGACGCCCTGCTGTCCTGAGCGGCGCCGTAATCTCCCGTTAATATTCGGGCCGAACATGTGATCTGAACGCAATGTTCAGGATCGCCATCCGAAATCTGCGACCTCCAGAGTGATGCCTTAAAGGCGCCCACCTCGGTGCCAAAAATCTACTCGAAACCCGGAGGCCTAATGGACGGCTATTACGCCTGGATGATTGTGGCGACAGCATTCGTGCTGATGATGACCACCCCAGCGCTTGCCCTCTTCTACGGCGGTATGACCCGCTCGAAGTCGGTGCTCAACATGATGATGATGTCCTTCGCAGCGATGGCCGTCGTCGGCATCGTGTTCGTGCTGTGGGGCTGGTCCGAAGGCTGGGGTGGGGACGGTGTCGGCAACGGCAACGGCAAGCTGATCGGCAACCCGTTCACGCAATGGGGCCTCAAGGGTGTTTCTGAGGGCAACTACATCTTCGTCCTCTTCCAGCTGACGTTCGCCGTGATCACCGCGGCTTTGATCTCGGGCGCCATCGCAGACCGGGTCAAGCTGTCCTCATGGTTGGTGTTCCTCCCGATCTGGGTCACCCTGTGCTACTTCCCGATTGCGCACAATGTGTGGGGCGGCGGCTGGTTCTACTCGAAGTTCCCGAACCTCGACTACGCCGGTGGAACCGTCGTGCACATCAACGCCGGTATTGCTGGCGGTGTGCTCGCTCTGATCATCGGCCGGCGCATTGGTTGGCCCAAGGAGCAGATGCGGCCGCACAACCTGACCCTCACCATGATCGGTGCGGGCCTGCTGTGGGCCGGTTGGTACGGCTTCAACGTCGGCTCGATCGTGTTCACGTCGGACTCACTCAAGAGCGCCTCGAAGTTCTCGGCGCAGTTCTACAGCGAGACCGGTGTGACATTCATGAACACCACGATCGCCACGATGGCTGCGATGCTCGGCTGGATGCTGATGGAACGCATTCTGCATGGCAAGGCGACGTCGTTGGGCGCCGCGTCGGGCATCGTTGCCGGTCTGGTCGCGATCACCCCGTCCTGTGGTTCGGTCAACATCACCGGCGCGCTGATTGTCGGTGCTGCTGCTGGTCTGCTGTGTGCACTGGCGGTCAATCTGAAGTTCAAGTTCGGATTGGATGACTCGCTCGATGTCGTCGGTGTCCACCTGGTCGGCGGTATCGTCGGATGTCTGCTGATCGGATTCGTCGGTACGGTCAAGTCGCCGCAGGGCGTCGACGGCCTCTTCCCGGCTGGCGGCAACGGCATCTTCTACGGCGGAGATCTGACACTGCTCGGCCACCAGGCCGCGGGCGTTCTGTTCACCCTGGTGTGGACTGGCGTCCTCACCACCGTGATCGGTCTGGCCATCAAGTACACCATCGGCTGGCGGGTCAGCGAGGAGGATGAAGTCGCTGGAATCGACGTCACCGATCTCGGTGAGACCGCTTACGACTTCGGCGGTTCCACCGTCGGTTCGCACCTCTGAGAAACGGAGACTGATCGAATGAAGCTCGTTACAGCGGTTATCAAGCCGCACAAGTGGGAAGAAGTCCGCGAGGCTCTCGCGGCAGCGGGCGTCGCAGGTATGACGGTCACGGAGGCTAGTGGGTACGGCCAGCAGAAGGGCCACACCGAGGTCTACCGCGGTGCGGAGTACGACGTGTCGCTGGTCCCCAAGATCCGCCTCGAGGTCGTCGTCGACGATGCCGATGTCGAGAGCGTGGTCTCCACGATCACCGGCGCGGCACAGACCGGCAAGATCGGTGACGGCAAGGTCTGGGTCATTCCGGTCGAATCAGTCGTGCGAGTTCGCACGGGTGAGACGGACGAGGCTGCACTCTAGGCGTCCTGCATCATCAGCACCTTGCACGATCAAGCTGGCGTCGCATCCGATCGGGTGCGACGCCAGCTCCATGCGTACCTACCGCGTACGATCACGCAGAATCGTCGACCGGCGACCTCAACCACTGGTCAGGAGCGTGCAAGACCGATGACCTTCGACCGCGCCGCACTGGCTCAGCGCCGGGCCGATCGCGCGCTCGACGCCGATCGCAGGCTGCGGGAACTGTTCGCCGAGGCCGTGCCCGCCGACGGAGACCCTCGGAACGGGTCCGGTATGGCGCTGGTCGCCGTGGGCGGCTACGGACGGTCGGAGCTTTCGCCGTTCAGTGATCTCGATGTCGTACTGCTGCACGATCCGGAACTCGACGATGAGCACGTACGCAAGGTTGCCGAGTCGATCTGGTATCCGTTGTGGGACGACGGCGTTGACCTCGACCACTCGGTGCGCAACACCGCCCAGATGCGTGAAGCCGCTGCTCAGGACCACCGCGCCGCGATGGGCATGCTCGACGCACGTGCGGTCGCCGGGGATGCCGGACTGGTGATGACGCTGCGTTCGGAGGTGCTGGCCGACTGGCGTCGCGATGCCCGCTCCCGTGTCGAGGAGGTACGCGAGGCCCGTATCAAACGAATCGAGCGGGCGGGCTGGTTGGCCGACTCGGCGGTGCCTGATCTCAAGGAGTCCGGCGGGGGCCTCCGCGACAGCGTCATCCTGCGCGCGCTGGTCGCGACCTGGCTGATCGACGTGCCCCACGAGGAGTCGGAAGGGTTGCGCCTCGATCTGCTCGACGTACGAGACGCTCTGCACGAGGTTGCGGGTCGCAGGGTCGAGCGCCTCGACGCCGATGTCATCCCCGACGTTGCTCGCCTGCTGGACATGACTGCGGAGGACCTCGACCTGCACACGCGGCAGCTCGGCCGCCGGGTGGCCCACCTGTCTTCCCTCGCCTGGCGGCGCATCGACGGCGCGCTCGCCCCGACCCGCAAGGTCGCCTTCTCGTCGAAGGGCCCCGTCGTCACGCGGTTGGCCGAAGGCGTCGGTGTGCTCGACGGTGAAGTCATCGTCATGCAACAGGCGGACCCGGCCAATGACCCCGAGGTAGCGCTCCGGGCGGCTGCCGCTGCGGCGCGTGACGGACTCCCGTTGAGCCCCGGCTCGGCGACCAGACTCGCGGAGACCATGGGGGACATGCACGATCCGTGGCCGATGTCCTCGACCCGGCTCATGGTCGATCTGCTGACCTCCGGGCCGGGCCTCCTGCCGGTGTGGGAAGAGCTCGACTTCGCGGGGGTCGTCGACAGGCTGCTGCCCGAGTGGGAGGCGATCCGGCTGCGCGGCTCATCCTCGCCGGTGCACCGCTACACCGTCGACCGGCACAGCCTCGAGACCTGTGTGTATGCCGCGCAGGTCCAGCGCGATGTTGCGCGGCCCGATCTCCTGGCCGTCGCCGCGCTGCTCCACGACATCGGCAAGGGCCCGGATGCCGAGGACCACAGCGAGGCGGGCGAGCCCATGGCCGTACGCATCGCGACCCGCTGGGGCTTCAGCGCCGACGATGCCGCGGTGATCGGACGCCTCGTGCGGTGGCACCTGCTGCTCCCGACAACCGCCACCCGCCGCGACATCGAGGATCCGTCGACGGCGGCCAATGTGGCTGAGGTGGTGGGCAGCGAGGACTTCCTCGAGCTGCTCGCCGCGCTGACCGCCGCCGATGCGCAGGCGACTGGTCCATCCGCCTGGACCGTGTGGCGGCAAGGTCTCATCGAGGGGCTCGCCGACAAGACTCGCAGGCAGCTCGACGACGCGATCCAGAGTCCGGACCCGCAGGCGTACGAGGGGTGGCCCGCCACGGTGCCGATCCCCGACTTCGGCGCGACTGGACCGGCCGACTTCACCCTGGAGGTCGAGGCGCACAAGGATGGTTCGCTGCTCACCTTCGTCACCTCGAGCCGCCGTGGCGTGATGGCCGACCTCGCCGGCGCACTGGCACTGGCCGGCCTGGCGATCCGTTCGGCCCGCACCGTGACACTCGGCGATGCCGCCGCATCGCTGTGGGAGGTCTCGCGCTCCGATGTCGACGCGGCAACGCTGACCGAGCGGTTGCGGCCGGCGTTGGCCGGCGAGGTCGACCTCCCGGCGCGGCTCGAGCTCAAGGCTGATCCCGAGCTGGCCGGATCACGCGTACGCCTCCTCGATCGCCTCTCGGAGACGGCGACGCTGCTCGAGGTGCGTGCCCACGATCGCCGCGGACTGCTCTGGACCGTGTGCCACGAGATCTTCCTGCTCGATCTCTCGATCCGTTCGGCGCACATGTCCACGTACGGCGACGAGGCGCGCGATGTGTTCTACGTCGTGGACGCCGAGGGTGAGCGCCTGGACGAAGCCACAGCGGCCGTCCTCGTCGAACGGGTGGCTGCGGCCCTCGGATAGGCTGGTGTGGACCCCCCCGCACCAGATCTGAGGACGACGACCACCCCATGTTCGACACCCTGCAAGACCGCCTGCAGTCAGCGTTCAAGAGCCTGCGTGGCAAGGGTCGACTCTCCGAGGCCGACATCGATGCCGTCGC
>JAOPXO010000080.1 GCA_025965115.1 Aeromicrobium sp. | reverse complement strand
CCTGCTCGCCTCATGTCGCCGAGACGATCGGGGTGGTCGAAGCCGTGACGGCCGGACGCGACGACGTCGACGTGGAGACCACCAAACAGTGGTGGCCCCACATCGACGGCACCGATGCGATGTTCTGTGCGTTGCTACGCCGGAACTGAGACCAACGCCTCCGAACGACGGGGCGAGCGCATCACGACCATCGAGATCGTGAACGCGACGATCGAGAAGACCATCGACGTCAGGAACGCTGCTTGCGCTCCCGGCACGACCTGGCCGGGGATGGCGCCCGATGCGTAAACGGACACGATCACCGCCAAGCCGATCGCGCCACCTAGCTGCTGCATCGTCTGCAACAGACCGGACGCGGCGCCGGCGTGCTCCGGCTCGACATCAGCCAGGATCGCCACGGTCGTCGGCATGAATGCGAGTCCTGCCGAGGCACCGCTCAGCAACATCGGGCCGAGCAGTGCCGTCGCATAGCCACTGCTCGTGCTGATCGTGCTGAGCCACAGGAAGCTCAGCGCCATGCCCACGGTGCCGATCGCGATCAGGCGCTGCGGGCCGTACTTGCCGACCAATCGCGCAGAGACGCGCGAGACCGCGAAGATGGCCAGCGTCAACGGGAGGAATGCCAGCCCGGATGCCAGCGGTCCGAAACCGAGCACTCCTTGGTAGAACTGCACGAGCAGGAAGAACATCGGGAACTGTGATCCCACCAGCAGCGACATGACCATCAGGGCACCGGCGCGGCGCCGGTTGCGCAGCAGGCCGAGGCGGAGTAGCGGGTGCGAGACCCGCTGCTCGGTACGGACGAAGGTCACGAGGAGGACGGCGGCGAGGGCAAACCCGCCGACCGTGCCAATCGAGTCCCAGCCGTGATCGGGCGCGTTGATGAACGCGTAGACCACTCCCACGGACCCGAGAGTCGCGGTGACCGCACCGACAACATCGAAGCGGCCGGTACGGCGCGGGGTCTCGTCAACGAACCGACGGACAAGAGCCAGGACGGCGATGCCGATCGGGACGTTGATCATCAGCGTCCAGCGCCAGGAGCCGACATCGGTGAGCAGCCCGCCGAGGATCAACCCGAGTGATCCGCCCGCGGATGAGACGGCGGTGAACAACGCGAGCGCGCGGTTGCGCGACGCGTCGTCCGTGGTGGAGGTCGTCAGCAGGGCAAGGACGCTGGGTGCGGCAATCGCCGCACCGACGCCCTGGATCACCCGCGCCGCGACCAAGAGCTCAGGCGTCGGCGCGAGACCGCCGGCGAGGGAGGCCACGGTGAACAACGCGAGGCCGATTTCAAAGACGCGGAGTCGTCCGAATACGTCCCCGAGACGCCCTCCAAGGAGCAACAGGCCACCAAAAGCAAGCGTGTAGGCGTTGAGCACCCAGGAGAGTCCGGCGGGGGAGAAGTCGAGATCGGTCTTGATGCGGGGTAGTGCGACGTTCACGACGGTGACGTCGAGCACGAGCATGAGCTGGGCCAGGAGCACGAGGGTGATGCCGAGCGTGGCCCTTCGCTGGGCGGATGGTGAAGCTGTGAGGGCTGTCATGGTGGTGGTTCCTGTTCCGCTGCAATTGGTGGCGTACACTAGAACGGAGAAGGACTCCGGTTCTTCAAATGACTATACGGAGAGTGTCTCCGGTTAGCAAGGGAGGTGTCATTGTGTCGTCCATCACGACCGATGCCGTCACCACGCAGGACGATGAGCTCAAGCCGATGCGGGCCGATGCCCGGCGCAACTACGACAAGCTGATCGCGGCGGCTCGAGAGGTGTTCGCCGAGAGCGGCGCCGCCGGCTCGCTTGATGAGATCGCGAAGCGCGCTGGCGTGGGGGCCGGCACGCTCTATCGGCATTTCCCGACCCGCGACGATCTGATCGATGCCTTGATGCGTGACTGGACAGACCGTGTCGCCGCTGACAGCGAAGCCGCCGTCGCCGCCGGCCTGCCGCCGCGCGAGACGCTGACCAAGTGGTTCGAAGCTTTCCTCGGTCACATCACGTTGCACCGGGGCGCGGCGGCCAAGATCAACGCCGCGATGGACGACCCGGAGTCACCGATCTATCGCAAGTGCCAGGCGCTTGGCACCGCCAACGATCGGGTCCTGGACTATGTCCGGGAGTCGGGCCAGCTTCGTGTGGGTGTCGACTCGCGCCACGTCATGCGACTGGTGAGCAGCATCGCAACTCTTTCCGACGATGCACGGATCGGTCCCGCCGAGACCGTGCCGATGCTCGGCATCATCGTCGACGGCGTCTTGGTCCAGCCCGCCACTTCCTGATCCGGTCAGCGCCGCCACTACGCTGGCGGCCATGGGCATCCAGATCACTCCCAGCATGCTGGCGGCGGACTTCGCGAACCTCGAAGCCGAAGCGGCTCGCATCTCGGGTGCGGACTGGCTGCACATGGACGTGATGGACAACCATTTCGTACCCAATCTGACGCTCGGCATTCCGGTCATTGAGGCGCTGGCCAAGGTCGCCGCGCAGCCGATTGACGCCCACCTGATGATTGATGACCCCGATCGCTGGGCGCCGGCCTATGTCGAGGCGGGTGCCGGCAGCATCACTTTCCACATCGAAGCCGCCAACGACCCGGTGCAGCTGGCCCGCGAGATCCGCGCACAGGGCGCTCGCGCATCCATGGCACTCAAGCCCGCAACGCCGATCGAGCCGTACGAAGATCTGCTTCCCGAGCTCGACATGGTGCTGGTCATGACCGTGGAGCCCGGCTTCGGCGGCCAGAGGTTCATGGACTCGTGCCTTCCGAAGGTTGCCCGCGCGCGTGAGCTGATCGCGAAGCATGGCGGAGACATCTGGCTCCAGGTCGACGGGGGAGTGTCACTCGAGACGATCGAGCGCTGCGCCGAGGCCGGTGCGGACGTGTTCGTGGCCGGATCTGCGGTGTTCGGCGCCGATGACCCCGAAAAGATGGTGGCGTCGCTTCGTTCACATGCCGAACGTCACAGCCACTAACTGCAGACACCCCGCTAGACTTGTGCCAACGAACATTTGCTTCATGAGTGTTCGCGTGCTCCGGGGTCGGTGTAATTCCGAGCCGGCGGTGATAGTCCGCGACCCGAGGTCTTGCATGTTGAGGCAGCGGTTGAGCCGGTGGAATTCCGGTACCGACGGTGAAAGTCCGGATGGGAGGAGCATGTGTCGCGGCGCTGCGCGCCACGATGGTTGGTGGCACATCGTCACCAACAGACCCCGGAGTCCGTGAGCCCTCACGTAGACCCGGAGGACCACATGGCAAGCGACACCGAGATCAGCGCGATGCGTCGCGCACTCGATGCAGCCCGCAGCGTGTTTCGTACGCTCCCGAACCCTCGTGTCGGATGTGTGCTGCTCGCGCCCGACGGTTCCGAGCTGGCAATTGGAGTTCACCGAGGCGCCGGCACGCCGCACGCGGAGGTCGACGCTCTCACCCAGGCGGGCGACGCCGCTCGTGGAGCGACTGCCGTCGTGACCCTGGAGCCCTGCAATCACATCGGTCGTACGGGTCCCTGTGCGCAGGCGTTGATCAAGGCCGGTGTCGCGCGTGTGGTGTTCGGGCAGACCGATCCCGACAAGTCCGCCTCCGGAGGTGCCGCGACGCTGACAGCCGCAGGCATTGACGTGGAGTCGGGAGTTCTCGCCGACGAGGCGCTCGCGCTCAATGTTGAGTGGACCCACGCCGTCACGCACGGCCGTCCGTACGTGACCTGGAAGTACGCCGCAACTCTCGACGGCCTCAGCGCCGCACCTGACGGCACGAGCAAGTGGATCACGAGCGACGCCGCACGCCGCGACGTCCAGGTCTTCCGCGCGGAGGCCGACGCGATCGTCGCCGGCACCGGTGCGGTCATCGCCGACGACCCGCGTCTCACCGTGCGCGACAGCAACGACCTGCCTCTGCCATTCGATCAGCAGCCCCTGCGCGTCGTCGTGGGCGAGACCAAGATCCCCAACTACTACCGGGTCTACGACCGCGTCGCTCCGACGTTGATGATCCAGTCCCGCGACCCGGCGACGGTGCTGCAGAAGCTGGTCGAGAACAACATCCGGCACGTCTGGCTCGAAGGTGGTCCGCGGATCGCTGGCGCGTTCTGGAATGCCGGCCTGATCGACCGCATCATCGGCTACATGGCCCCGGCGATGCTGGGCTCGGGCCGTGCGGCGCTCGAGGGCGAGGCGACGACGCTCGCCGATCTGCGGCCGATCGACATCCACGACCTGACGATGATCGGACCCGACATCCGCATCATCGGCACTCCCGGACGCATGCAGCGAGAGGACTTCGACTGATGTTCACCGGACTCGTGGAGGAGAAGGGCACGATCACCGCGATCGAACAGCTCGGTGATTCCGTACGCCTGACGATCAGCGGCCCCATCGTGACCTCCGACGCCCAGCACGGCGACTCGATCTCGGTCAACGGCTGCTGCCTGACGGTGATGGCGCAGGGCGACGGAACATTCGCTGCCGACGTCATGCAGGAGTCGCTCGACAAGACGTCCCTCGGCGACCTCGCCGTTGGCGACGAGGTGAACCTCGAGCGGGCAACAAAGGCCGGAGCACGATTGGGCGGCCACATCGTTCAGGGCCACGTCGATGGCACCGGGACGATCCTCGACCGCACGCCGAGCGAGCACTGGGAGATCGTACGCATCGCGTTGCCCGCCGACCTCGCCAAATACCTGGTCGACAAGGGATCGGTGACCGTCGACGGCACCTCGCTCACCGTGGTCGAGGTCGTCGATGCTCCCGAGCCGTGGTTCTCGGTGTCGCTGATCCCCACGACCCTCAGCGACACGACCCTCGGCGGCAAGTCCACGGGCGACCGGGTCAATCTCGAGGTCGACATCCTCGCCAAGTACGTCGAGCGCCTCCTGGGCGCTCGTGCAGAAGGAGCAACATCATGACCGTTCAACTCGACAGCATCGAACGCGCGATCGCGGACTTCCGTGACGGCAAGGCGATCGTCGTCGTTGACGACGAGGACCGTGAAAACGAGGGCGACATCATCTTCGCCGCCAGCAAGGCGACGCCCGAGCTGATGGGCTTCCTGGTCCGCTACTCCAGCGGGCTGGTCTGCGCCCCGATCACCGGCGAGATCCTCGATCGCCTCGGCATCCCGCTGATGACGCCGCACAACCGCGAGAAGATGCGCACTGCGTACACGATCTCGATCGATGCCCGCGATGGCATCACCACCGGTATCTCGGCGACGGACCGTGCCCGCACGTGTCGGGTGCTTGCCGACTCAGCCACCGAGCCGTTCGAGCTGGTGATGCCGGGTCACATCCTGCCGTTGCGAGCCAAGGACGGGGGCGTGCTCGAGAGAGCCGGCCACACGGAGGCGGCGGTCGACTTCGCGCGGCTTGCCGGACTGACTCCGGCCGGCGTCATCGGCGAGGTGTTGCATGATGACGGCACCCTCATGCGCGCCCCGGCGCTTCGCGAGTTCGCGGACGCGCACGACCTCGCGCTGGTGTCGATCGAGGACCTCCAGGTCTACCGACGCCTGCACGAGACCCAGGTCGAGCGACTCGCGACGACCCGACTGCCGACCGAGTTCGGTGAGTTCACGGCACACGGCTACCGCGACCGGATCGAAGGATCCGAGCACATTGCTCTCGTGTTCGGCGAGCCCGGCACCGAGGACGTGCTGACCCGCATCCACTCCGAGTGCCTGACTGGCGACGTGTTCGGCTCACGTCGCTGCGACTGTGGCCCGCAGCTCGAGCTCTCGATGACCGAGATCACTGCTGCCGGGGCGGGGATCGTCGTCTACCTCCGCGGTCACGAGGGTCGTGGCATCGGTCTGCTGCACAAGCTCCAGGCGTATGCCTTGCAGGACAAGGGCAGCGACACGGTCGACGCCAACCTGCAGCTGGGCTTCGGCGAGGATGAGCGAGACTACGCGGCCGGCGCGCAGATCCTGCGAGATCTGGGCGTGACCTCGGCACGGTTGCTGACCAACAACCCGGACAAGACGATCGCCCTCGAGGCATACGGCGTCAAGATCAGCGAGCGAGTGCCGCTCGTCATCGCGGCGACCGAGGACAGCTTGCGCTATCTGCAGACCAAGGCCGAGCGCATGGGCCACGACCTCCCAGGCCTCGAGGACCCAGCATGAGTGAGCGCCAGCGAACGAAATCTGATGCAGGGATCATGCCGACGCCTTCGTATGGTGGCTGTTTCACGGAGGTGGCGGCATGAGTGGGGGAGGAGCGCCCACGATCGCGGTCGACGCGGCGGGGGCCAAAGTCGTGATCGTGGCGTCGAGCTGGCACGCCGAGGTCATGGATGGCCTCATCGC
>JAOPXO010000035.1 GCA_025965115.1 Aeromicrobium sp. | reverse complement strand
ACCGGGCTCGACGCAAACGCCGGTGCGGTATTTGCGCTCATCAGGACGGCGGTCACGCAGAAGAGACGTACGTACGCGCGCTTCATGACGCTGCCCGGTGGGACCGGCGGGTGAATCGCGCCCGCATGTCGCTGGTCACCATGTAGCCGGCGTAGAGGAACAGACCAGAGATGACAGCGATCATGGTGATCTGGCGCTCCTTTCCGTTGACGAAGGTGTTGACGTAGCCCAGATATCTGACGTGATACCAGAGCTTTCCCTTGATCTGGACGGGCCTGACGAGCTTGACGTCGGGCGAATTGTTGGCGTCGCCCTGGGTCGTGAAGAGCCGCTTCCCGGTGCCGTCGAATCTGACCGCCACGACGCGGTGCGTGACGACGGTGGGGTCACCGGAGTCGAGCTGATAGGTGACGACTGTGCCGATGCCGATCTGGTCGATCGGCACTGGCTTGATGACGACGAGCGTGCCTGGTGGCATGTTCGGGCGCATCGATCCGGTCAGGATTGTGTAGGGGGTCGCGCCACCGATTCGTGGCACGAGAACGGCGGCCGTGATGGCTGCCGTCATCGCCAGGATCACGATCCATGCAGCGACCTGGCCGCTCCAACGGATCGGCCGTGTGACTACGCGATCTCCCATGACCTCACCCCGCATCCTTGCCAGAGATCCGTGGGTCGGCCGCCGCAGCGCGACGGCCGACCCCTGAGGGCTCTGGATCAGTCGAGCTTCGACTACGGAGTGTGGGTCTGATCGGCCACGACGTTGATGGCGTTGAGGTGCACGTCACCGTTCTCCGAGAGATTCGTCGCTCCCGGACCGTCGAAGTCCACCGTGATGGTTGCCCGGACGTCATGCGTGCCCGGGTCGGTGATCGGCGCGTATGCCGCTCCGTCGACCGTGAAGACCACGCCCGCAGCGAGCTCGTCTGCCAGCGTGGTGCTGTCAGGCGTGAGACCTGCGGTACCGAACGTCAGATCGGCGCCGATGTGCTCGCCGGTCAGCACCAGGGTCATGTCGCAGACCTTGGATATCGAGTCGCCCGGAACGATCTTGGTCGTACCAGGTACGTAGGCGTCACCGTTGTCGAGCTGCCAACCGTGGCTGCCTACGGCAGTGGTGCAGTCGGGTGGCGACAGCGTGATGTTGCCGGACTTGATGTCGGCGGTGCCGGCATCCTGTGTTGCCTGCCAGTAAGCGAGCGATCCAGCCCCGCCCAGCAGTAGTACAGCAGCGGCTCCAGCCGCAGCTGCGCCCTTGAGTGATCTGTTCATGGTGCTCCCTCAGATGTGTACTACCGGCCGAAGATCGACCGACTCCCATATGAGACGGACGTCACGTCCGTTCATGACTCGAGTGTCACAGTTATCTTTCGGGAAGTGTTCCGAATGGGCCCCCGGTGGCCGACCAGTTCATCTCCGCAGGTGAACCGCGTGTCGACCCAGGCTCGTATCGTGGGCGCAATGAGGCCGTACATGGACGATCACGCTGTCGCGTCGACGTTGTTCGGCGTCACGATGGGCCTCTGGGCGATCGTCGAGCTCCGACAGGCGATTCGCCGGCGGCCCGAGGCCACCCGGGCCGATCGGCACAGCGTCGACACCGTCCGGCTGACCTTGGTGGCGGGGTGGCTGATCGCGGCCGCCAGTCGGTCGTTGATCCCTGGTGCGACGATCGACGGCGGCGTGCTGGTGTTCGCGATCGGATTCGTCATCGCCTGGGCGGGGATCGGCCTGCGCACGTGGGCGATCGGCTCGCTCGGGAGGTTGTTCACGATCACCGTGATGACGAGCGCAGATCAGCGGGTGGTTGACAGCGGGCCGTACCGATATCTAAGGCATCCCGGCTATTCGGGCTTGATCCTGGTGCTGGTCGGCGCGGCACTGATGTTCGGCAACTGGATCGGCGTCGCGGCGATCGTCGTCATCCCCACGATCGGGCTGCTGCTCCGGATCCGGGTCGAGGAGCGAGCAATGACGGACACGCTCGGCAGTGCCTACCGAGACTTCGCCGACAGCCGCAAGCGGTTGATTCCGTACGTGTGGTGAGAGCTACCAGCCGCGCTCGGCGAGCCGGTGCGGCTCCGGGATCTCGTCGACGTTGATGCCGACCATCGCCTCGCCGAGACCACGCGAAACCTTGGCGATCACATCGGGATCGTCGAAGAAGGTCGTCGCCTTCACGATCGCTTCAGCGCGCTCGGCCGGATTGCCGGACTTGAAGATGCCCGAGCCGACGAAGACGCCCTCGGCGCCGAGCTGCATCATCATTGCGGCGTCGGCCGGGGTCGCGATGCCGCCGGCGGTGAACAGCACGACGGGGAGCTTGCCGAGCTCGGCAACTTCCTTGACCAGTTCGTAAGGCGCCTGGAGATCTTTGGCGGCCACGAACAGCTCATCCTCGGACATGTTCTGGAGGCGGCGGATCTGGCTGCGGATCTGGCGCATGTGCGTCGTGGCATTCGAGACGTCGCCCGTGCCGGCCTCGCCCTTGGAGCGGATCATCGCCGCGCCCTCGGTCAGTCGCCGGAGCGCCTCGCCAAGGTTGGTCGCCCCGCACACGAACGGCACGGTGAACTGCCACTTGTCGATGTGGTTGGCGTAGTCAGCAGGCGTCAGCACCTCGGACTCGTCGATGTAGTCGACACCGAGTGACTGCAGCACCTGGGCCTCGACGAAGTGACCGATGCGAGCCTTGGCCATCACAGGGATGCTGACCGCCTCGATGATGCCGTCGATCAGGTCGGGGTCGGACATACGTGCAACGCCGCCTTGCGAGCGAATGTCAGCGGGCACGCGCTCGAGCGCCATCACGGCGACGGCGCCGGCATCCTCGGCGATCTTGGCCTGCTCGGCGTTGACGACGTCCATGAT
>JAOPXO010000010.1 GCA_025965115.1 Aeromicrobium sp. | reverse complement strand
CAGCTGATCTGGCACCGCTGGATCTCGCGACTTTCACTCATACTCCTCGGGCTCGGGGTCCTCGCCGTGGCACTGTCGGCGGTGGCGCTGAAGCATCGCGGGTTGCCCAGAGAGATGGCCCTTGAGGGCAAGGACCGAGATGTCATTCCTGACTTCCTGCACCGGGTCGACGAGTTCGACACCATCGGTCGCTGGCTGGTGCTCCTCGGCGTGATCGCGGCTGTGGTGGCGCTTGTGTGTACGTATGGTCTCGCGCGCCGCGCCAAGCAGTGGAGTCCGAAGCGGGAGGACGCTGCCTGGAGCTTTCGGGCATACAGCGGCGGACTGACATCGATCGCCGTTGCCAATCTGGCTGTGCTGCTCGGCGTTGGCTTCGCCGCGGCATCTGTCACCGGCATCTCGACCGCGCTCGGTCAGCGGGAGGTCGATCCGGGCAAGCACGAGAAGGCGGCCTCGGTGTTCGGGACCACTCCGTTGATCGACCGGGTCGCGTACGCATGGGGGCTCGGCCTGATCGTCGCCGCGATCGCCATCACGGGGTGGGTTGTCGTGAGTCGGGTGGCCAGCCGGCAGGGACTCAAGGCGCACGCGGATGTCGGCTATCCACCGGGGTTGGACCATCCGGCCGCACGCGCCGACGCCGAGCCATATCCCGCTCCGCGGCTCATCGGGTGGCGCAAGAGTCTCGAGTTCGCGGTGTGGAAGGCCCGGTTGAAGAACCAGACAGAGCTGCTGATCTGGTTCGTCGTGTCATTGGGCGGTGTGCTCGCCGCACTGCTTGCCTGGTCCGAGCTTGCGCGGCTGACGGGTGACGTCGAGAAGCTTCCGGCCGCCCTGAGGCCTTTCAGCGTGGCACCGGACGAGGTCGCCGATCTCTCCGGTTCGTGGGATCAGATCGCCCGCATCCTCGCTCAAGTCGGGGCGTGGGCACTGCTCGGCCTGATCGTTCTTCTCATCGCCAAAGGTCGCCAAGCGGTCAAGGACGAGAAGACACGACGCGGCATCAACATCATCTGGGACGTGATCTCGTTCTGGCCCCATGCCGTGCACCCATTCGCGCCGGCGCCGTATTCCCAGCGGGTAGTGGTCGACCTGACCGAGCGGATCCGTTTCCACGTCGCGTCCGGTCCGAAGGGCGCCCCGGGTCGACACGTGATCGTGTGCGGCCACAGTCAGGGGAGTCTCGTGTCGTTCGCGGCGCTCAACCTCCTGACCGACGAGGAGCTCGAGCGCGTGGGATTGTTGACGTTCGGCTCCCAGCTTCGGGTGATCTTCCCGCGGGCGTTCCCGGCCTATGTCAATCACCGCGCGCTCGCCTCGACCCGCGCCCTCCTCGACGACGCCTGGATCAACCTCTGGCGTGACACTGATCCGCTCGCCGGACCGGTGTTGTCCTGGAACCACGAGATCAGCGCGAACCCGCCACACGAGGAGCATTTCGAACCGCCAGCGGTCACGTTGCCGCCGATCGCCGGCAGCATTCCCACGATCGGCCAGGTGGCCGCGATCACCGAAGCGTTCCGGGTCTGGCGATGTGGTGACGACTGGCGCCTACCGGATCCCGTGCACCGGCCAGTGCCGATCCCGCCCGGCGCGGACGTGACCGTCGAGGCGCCGATCAACGGGTTGCGTGGCCACGGCTTCTATTGGTCCGACCCGGTCTGGCCGGCAGCTCTGACGACGGTCCGTCACCGTTAGCTGAGGTACGTACGCCCGATGTCGCGCAGGCGATCGTGCATACCGTCGAAAACCTCGGCGCTGCCGAGCACGGTCTTCGGCAGCTTGGCGACCATGGTGTAGGTGGTGTCGACGACATTGCCCACCGGCGCCAGCCCCACCTGGCTCACCAGCTGGAGGGCATCGAGATCGTCGAGGCCGAGCAGCGATCCGGTCCAGGTGACGAGGTCGTGCTGGCTGATCCGGTAGGCGTCCTCGAGCGGTCGGGTCGAGCCCGTGCACATCAGGAAGTCATCGCTCTCGATGCGGGGCCAGGCCGGCCCGCCACCCTTGATCAGGTCGACGACGATGACGGTCTCCATCGCGGACTCGACGCCGGTGCCGCAGACCTCGCCTTCACCCTGCCGGCAGTGGCCGTCGCCGATCGAGATGTTGCCGCCGGTGACGTTCACCCCGAAGTACGCCGTCGTGCCGGCCCGCATCTCGGGAGTGTCCATGTTGCCGCCGTGCGCGCCGGGTGTGATGCTCATCAGCACCTCGTTCGCCGCGGGCGAGACTCCGACGGTGCCGTGCATCGGGTCGAGGGCCAGCTCGATCTCGAGGTCGCTGTTGCGGGCCTTGTAGCGGCAGATGCCGCGCGCGACGTCCACGTCGTACACCCACACCCGCTCCTCGAGGGCTTCGTGCAACATCGCGGTCGTATGAGTGGTGGTCAGCGCGCCGAAGTGCGGGAATGTCGAGGAGATTGCCCAGTCGCGGGCGGGCTTGATGTCGACGAAGTGGACCGCAATGGTGTCGCCCGGCTCCGCGCCGCGTACGGCAATCGGGCCGGTCACAGGGTTGAGATCCGGGAAGTGGCAGACCTGGCTCGGCAGGTCGTCGAAGCCCCTGACCAGCCCGCCGAAGCAGTCCTCGGTCGACAACTCGATGACCGTGCCGGGGTCGACCGTGATCAGCGGCGCATGGCCGCCGAAGGAGTAGACCAGCTGGCTCGGATCAGGACGGAGTTGGACGACTTGGAGGCTCATGCGATCAGCGTATGCGTGGCCGAACCGCTCGGGAGGAGGCCAGTCCTCAGATCGGGGTCAGCTCGGGCCGCTTGGGCAGGACCCCGTCCCCGGACGAGCGCCCGGTGAAGCGGCGGTACGCCCATGGCCCGACGAAGGTCCGCGCCCAGTCGAGATCGCGGCGCAGCCGCGCGCGCCGGGAGATGGCGTCGAGCTCGGGCAGCTCGAAGGGCGGGTGCTCGTGCGGGACGCCCAAGGTGTCGAGCACCTCGAGCGCTGCGCGGTGGTGCCCGATGGGCGAGAGATGGACACGGTCGACATCCCACAGGCGGGTGTCCCTGGCCTCGCTGATGCGCCAGTTGTCGACCAGTACGGCGTTGCGCGTGTCAACGAC
>JAOPXO010000003.1 GCA_025965115.1 Aeromicrobium sp. | reverse complement strand
GTCGACATCGAGCACGTCGATCACATCATGGACATGCGCCGCTACCAGGTGCTCGTCGAGTCGAACTTCCCCTCCGAGCTCAACAACATCTTCAAGGGCCTCGAGCGCAAGGGCAATCCGTGGGGCATGGACCCCAAGGGCCGTATGGACTGGGCCAAGAACCTCGACTTCGAGGTCAAGCAGGTCGGCGTCGACGTCGAGGACCTCGACGAGGTCGAGTGGCTGTTCTGGGTCGGCTGCGCCGGAGCGTACGAAGACCGCGCCAAGAAGACCACCCAGGCAGTTGCCGAACTGCTCGACATGGCCGGCGTGACATTCGCCGTCCTCGGCGATGGTGAGACCTGCACCGGTGACCCCGCGCGTCGAGCCGGCAACGAGGTCGTCTTCGCCCAGCTGGCAATGCAGAACGCCGAGGTGTTCAAGGAGACCAAGGTCAAGAAGGTCGTCTCCACCTGTGCGCACTGCTTCAACACCCTCAAGAACGAGTACGCCGAGTTCGGTGTCGAGCTCGAGGTCGTGCACCACACCCAGCTGCTCAACCGGCTCGTACGCGAAGGCAAGCTGACGCCCCTCGCGCCGGACGCCGCGACCGAGAAGAAGACGATCACGTACCACGACCCGTGCTTCCTCGGGCGTCACAACAAGGTCTACGAGCCGCCCCGCGAGCTGCTCAGCATCATCCCCGGCGCCGAGTTCACCGAGATGCCACGCAATCAGGAGAAGTCGTTCTGCTGTGGCGCCGGTGGAGCGCAGATGTGGATGGAAGAGACGATCGGCTCGCGCATCAACGTCAACCGCACCAAGGAGGCCGTCGCCACCGGCGCCGACCAGATCGCGGTCGGCTGCCCGTTCTGTCGGGTCATGCTCTCCGACGGGCTCACCGCCGAGCAGAGCGAGGGCAACGCCCGCGAAGAGGTCGAGGTGCTCGACGTCGCACAGCTGCTGCTGGCCGGTGTGAAGCGAGCGCCCGCCAAGGCTGCGAAGCCGAGCAAGGCTGATGACGAAGCCGTCGTGGCAGAGGCAGAGGCCGCCACCGCTGCCGCCGTCACCGACAAGGCCACCGAGGCTGAGCCGGACGCCGAGGACAAGGCAGACCCGGACTCGATCTCCGAGACCGAGGACGCGGCACCCGCTGCTGACGCAGCCGAGGAAGCCAAGGCGGAAGAGAAGCCAGACGTACCTGCGGGCGACAAGGAAGCGGCCGCCCAGGCCAATGTCGGCCCGGTCAACACCGACGACGCCAAGGCCGAAGACACCGAAGAGGCGAAGGCCGAGCCGGTCGAGGACGAGAAGCCCGCCGAGACCAAGAACACCGAGTCGCCCGATGAGGACACGACTCCGGACGTACCTGCCGGTGACAAGGAAGAAGCCGCCTGGGCCAATGTCGGCCCGGTCAACACCGACGATGCACCCGCTTCCGAGGCCAAGGCCGAACCCGAAGCGAAGGCCGAAGCCAAGCCCGAGCCGAAGCCCGAAGCCAAGGCAGAACCCGAAGCCGAAGCCATGGATGCAGAGCCCGAACCCGAGGCAGAGCCCGAAGCCGAAGCCGAAGCCAAGGATGCAGAGCCCGAGGCCAAGGCCGAACCCGAAGCCAAGGAACCCGAGGCCAAGAAGTCCGAGACCGCGGATACGCGGGTCGGCATCACCGAAGCCGAGAGGGCCGGCGGCGGCGCGACTCCAGCCAACGAGGATCCGCCAAGTGCGGACGAGGGTGACCCCGAGGACGCTGAACCCGTCACCGAGGCCGAGCCGGCCAAGGAGTCCGAGGCAGACGACGAATCTCCTGCCGAGCAGGTCACTGACGTGCCCGACGAGACAGAGCCCGTCGAGGAGGACGCCCGGGAGGAAGAGGCCGAGGCGGCTGACACCGAGGCGAAGGCCGATGAGCCGAGGTCCGATGTTCCGGACGGCGAGATCATCGCCGTCGAAGACATCGAATCCACCGCCGATCCGGTCTCGGATGACGCCGCCCCTCTCAGCGACGCCAACCCCAGCGGCGAAGAGCTCAGCAAGGCAGCAACCGCAGCCGCCGATGTCGACACTCATTCTCAGGCGACCGACGAGGATGCCGTCGAGGAATGGGTCGAAGAAGGCGGTCGGCCGACCGACAAGGACGACGAAACCCAGCCCTAGCTATTGCGCAGTCCCACAGCATTGAAGTTGAATCAGCCTCACGCCGGGACCACTTCCGATCGGCGAAATCGAGCTGCGGGGGCAATTTCGTGCAATCACGTCGCATCATCACACTCTCAACCGTCGCTGCTGTGGGGCTCATGATCGTGAGCCCCGCCGTCGCGTCCAATGCACCGCACGGCGATGCGCCGGCATCGGCGGTCAGGAGCACCAAGGCGGATGAGAGCAAGGGCTTCCTGGACACCCGGCAGGGCTCTCGCGCACAGCAGGTCGTGTCAGCACAGAAGGCTCTCAAGAAGGGCGCGGAGGCCGACGTCAAGAGCCTGCGCACCTCGGTCGGCACGGACGCACAGATCTCGTTCGATCCCGCCACCGGCACTCCGCGCAATGTCTCGAGCGCGGACGGCTACCTCACCGGTAAGTCGACGTCCTCGGCCTCCGACATCGTCCTCGGCTACGTTCGCAGCCACGCTGCCGATCTCGGGCTGTCATCCGCTGACCTCTCGACCTTCAAGCTGCGGACGTCTTACACCGATCCGATCGGCATCCGGCACCTCTCCTACGAGCAGGTTTCTCGCGGCATCCCCGTGTTCGGCAACGGCCTGCGGGCTCACGTCGACAAGAACGGTCGACTCATCGCCATCCAGGGCTCGCCAATCGCCGGGCTCGGCAGCAAGGTCGGCGCGGCACCCGACGCCCCAGCGCTGAGTGCGACATCGGCGCGCTCCACGGCGGGCAAGGACGTGGGTGGCGAGACGCCGTCCGCTTCCACCGCCGGCGGCAAGACCGTCACCAAGTCCACCACCTGGAGCAATGGCGACAAGGCCTCCCTGGTGTGGTTCGTCTCCGGCTCGGGCGTCAAGCTCGGCTGGAACACGTACACCACGTCGAGCACCAAGTCCGGCGCCCCCCGCACCTACACCCACGTGGTCGACTCGGCGAGCGGCAAAGTGCTCTACCGCAACAATCTGGTCGACAACGACAAGGGCGACGCGTACGTCTATGACAACTACCCCGGCGCCTCGAAGGGCGGCAAGGCCAAGAAGGTCAACTTCATCTCCAAGAAGTGGCTCTCATCTTCAGCGACGTGGCTGCAGGGCAAGTACGCGTACGTGTCCTCCGACCTCAACGACGACAACATCGTGCAGACCTCGGAGAGGGGCAAGCTGCCGGCCGGCGCGAAGCTGAAGGCATTCGGCAAGACCGTCGATCCATTCTGCAAGTCGTTCGTGTGCACCTGGGATCCGAACACACCGAGCTCCTGGGCCAAGAACATGACCGCCGACTCGGCCAACGCGTTCTACCTCGCCAGCTCATTCCACGACTATCTCGCCGCGAAGCCCTTCGGCTTCACCGGAAGCGCAGGCAACTTCGAGCAGTCCGACGGCGACCCGGTCCTGCTGCAGACCCTCGACGGTGCGGATACGGACTCGGGACTGCCCGACGGCAACCACATCGACAACGCCAACATGGCGACTCCTCCGGACGGCACTCCGCCGACGATGCAGATGTACCTCTGGCACTTCCCCGGCACGACCGACGACGAGGATCCCTACGTCCCCACGAGCGGCGCATTCGACGCCTCGATCCTGCTGCACGAGTACACCCACGGTCTTTCCGGACGGCTTGTTGTTGACCCGACGGGCAACTCAACGCTCAACAGCATCCAGGCCGGGGCGATGGGTGAGGCGTGGAGCGACTACTACGCCGAGGACTACCTCGTCAGCAAGGGTTTCGTCTCCGACTCCTCCAAGGACGGCGACATCCTCGAGGGCAAGTACGTCACCGCCGGCGCCGGCATCCGTACGGAGGCGCAGGACTGCACTGTCGGCAAGGTCTCGACCCGCTGCCCCGCCGGCGGCTACACCTACGGCGACTTCCCGACGATCGGGGGATCGCCCGAGGTCCACGCCAGCGGCGAGGTCTGGGCGCAGACGCTGTGGGACATCCGCAAGAAGTTCGGACACACCAAGGCAGACACGCTGATCACCCAGGCGATGCAGCTGTCACCGGCGGATCCGACGATGCTCGACATGCGCAATGCGATCCTGCAGGCGGACAAGGTGGCCTACCAGGCTGACGACAAGTCGTCACTCTGGACCATCTTCGCCGCGCGCGGCATGGGCTACTTCGCCGGCGCGATCGATGGCGGCGACACCCAGCCGGCCGAGGACTTCCACGTTCCGCCGTCGGCTGAGCTGCCACTCGGTTCGCTGAGCGGAACTGTCACGGACGCCAACACCTTGCAGCCGCTCGTCGGCGCCATTGTGCGGATCACCGGACACGACTCGGGCTTCATCGGCAGCTTCACCGCGGTGACTGACGGGGCCGGCCACTATTCGATCGGCAACGTCCCTGCAGGCACCTACAAGAAGGTCGTCGCCTCTGCCGACGGTTACGAGATCGCTTCGGCCCCCGTCACCGTCGCGGCCGGCGGCTCGACCAAGAATTTCGTGATCCGCAAGGACTACGCCGCAGCCAGTGGCGGGGCGAGCATCACCCACTTCAACGGGCCGGACTACACCGAATTCGGCTGTGGCCCCGGCGGGGCGATCGATCTCAGCCAGGGCACCGGTTGGGGCAGCACTACGGGCAATGACGATGGCGACCCGGCCAGCACGATCGTCCCGAAGGCGATCATCATCAAGCTGCCGCACAAGATCAACATCACGACGAGTGCGACGAACACCGCATTCGCAGTCGATCCCACGGCAACGTGTGGTGACCCGGGAAGCTCGTCGACCGGCACCTACAAGATCGATGTGTCGCAGAACGGCATCCTGTGGACCACCGCCGTCAACGGCACCGGGGCGAAGGCGTTCACCGCAGCGAACCAGTACAAGTACACGAACGTCGCATCAGCCGTCAATGCAAATGGCGTCCAGTACGTCAGGTTCACGATGCTGAGCCCGCAGGTTCCGGACTTCTCCACCAACTGTCCGGACGGCCCCTTCGGTGGCTGCCAGTTCATGGACATGACGGAGTTCGAGGTCTTCGGGTCGCCGACCCCATGACCTGACATCAGGCGGACAGCATGACGCCGGGCCAGTGAGCGGGACATCCGCTTGCTGGCCCGTTGTCTGCGCGGGAAGCCCGGCTACACGAGCTGCCGGCCGTCCTTCCAGGTGCTGAGCACGAGGGGCACACCCGGGCGATAGGCAAGATGGACGTATGACGGTGCGTTGAGCACCGAGAAGTCGGCCCGGGCACCAACCGTGAGGCGACCGATGTCGTCCCGACGGAGCGAGGTGGCACCGCCCAACGTGGCGGACCACAGGGCTTCGCGGGGCGACATACCCATGTCGCGTACGGCCACGGAGATACAGAACGCCATCGATGACGTGTAGGAGCTGCCGGGATTGCAGTCGGTGGCGAGCGCGACCGTGACGCCGGCGTCGATCAGCCGGCGGGCGTCGGGATAGGGATGGCGCGTGGAGAACTCCACACCGGGCAGCAGTCCGGCCACCGTGGTCGAACCGGCGAGGGCATCCACGTCGGCATCGGTGAGATAGGTGCAGTGGTCGGCCGCGGCGGCACCGAGCCCGACCGCCAGCTGCACCCCGGGACCGGGTCCGAGCTGGCTCGCGTGGATCCGCGGCTGGAGGCCCGCGGCGATGCCCGCCTCGAGCACGGCGCGCGTTTCGTCGGCACCGAATGCTCCGTCCTCGCAGAACACGTCGATCCAGCGGGCATGCGGTGCGCAACGCTCGAGCATCGGTCCGGTCACGAGGTCGACATACGCAGCGATGTCGGTGTCATCCGGCACGACATGGGCACCGAGGAACGTCGTCTCGTCGGTGAACTGCTTCGCGATCGCCAGCGACCTGGCCTCGTCGTGGACGGTCAGCCCGTATCCGCTCTTGATCTCGACGGTGGTCGTGCCCTGCGCGTGCATCTCGGTGACGTGCCGGGCGACGTTCGCCGCGAGCTGCTCATCGGTGGCTGCGCGGGTGGCCGCGACGGTGGTGCGTATGCCGCCGGCGGCATAGGGCTCGCCAGTCATCCGCGCCTCGAACTCGGCCGAGCGATCGCCGGCGAACACGAGGTGGGAGTGTGAGTCGACGAAGCCAGGGATGACAGCCGCGCCCGCGACATCGCGCTGGGCATCGGCGGACGGTGCCTGGGTGCGCGCGCCGAACCAGGTGATGCGGCCCCCCTCGACGACAAAGGCAGCATCGTGGAGGATGGGCCGCTCGGCGTCCCACGTCACGAGTTCACCGATATTGGTCACCAACAGGCTCACGGTCAGACGCGGCTCCCGCACGTGTCAATCGCCGACTCAAGGAGCTCGGCGGTGTCGGCCGCGTCGCCTTCGACGTCAGCGCCGGTGGCCGCCCACAGCAGCTCGTCCGCACCGACCGTCCGAACGGAGTCGACGACCTCGATCGTGTCGGTGACGACGAATCCGAGGGATTCGTGCCCGGTGCTGGTCGCGGCCAGCCACAGCTGGTCGGCACTCCAGGCGCCGCGGATGCCGGTCACCAACCGTTCGTGCATCTCGACGGCCCGGGCCTCCGCAAACATGTCGATCACGGTGTTGCTGTCCGAGCCGAGAGTCAGCCGCGCACCGGCTTCACGCAGCGCGACGCTGGGCCCGATTCCGTCGGCCAGCTCTGCCTCGGTCGTCGGACAGAAGCAGACGTACGACTTTGCGGCGCCCAACGTCTGGATGTCATCTGCCGACAGATGAGTCGCGTGGACGGCGGTCGTGCGCGGGGTCCAGGCCCCGGCCTCCGCGAGGAGCGCAACCGGAGTCAGTCCGGTCGCCGCGATGCAATCGGCGTTCTCGGCAGGCTGCTCGGAGACATGGACGTGGAGCGGTGCGTCCGGGAAGGCGGTGGCCACGGTGGCCAGCTGATCACGCGGCACGGCTCGTACGGAATGGATCGCTGCGCCGATCACGACATCGTCCTCACCCGCGTGGGTCTGCGCCAGCGCCTCGACCCGGCGTGCCCAGGCGTCCGC
>JAOPXO010000291.1 GCA_025965115.1 Aeromicrobium sp. | reverse complement strand
CGGCTGGGCCGACTGCTGGCCGCCGATCCGGCGTGACCGTCCGGGATCTCCTTCTCGCCCGGGCAGATCAGGACACCCCGGCACTGCTGACCCGCGAACGCACGTGGTCGTGGCGCGAGCTCGTCGCAGACGCGTCGGCGCGGGCCGGTGCGGTGGCACGCCTGCTCGACTCACAGCGACCCCCGCATGTCGGGCTCTTGATGGACAACACCCCCGAGATGCTGCTGGGCCTGTCCGCCGCTGGCCTGGGCGGACACGTTGCCGTCGGGGTCAACAGCACCCGCCGCGGGGAGGCGCTGCTGGCCGACCTCCACCGCGCCGACGTCCAGCTCCTGCTCACCGACTCGACACAACGCCATCTGCTCGACGGGCTGGACCTCACGGACATCCGGGTGATCGACACCGACTCGGCAGAGTGGCAAGGCCTCCTCGTGCCTGGGCGGGCTCCCGACGCCGCGCCGACAGACGAGTCCCTCTTCATGCTGATCTTCACCTCAGGCACGAGCGGTCGACCCAAGGCCGTACGAATCACTCACTCCAAGGTGACCGTCCCCGGCTTCTATCTCGCCGACCGCTTCGGGCTCAGTGTCGACGACGTGCACTACCTGGCGATGCCGCTGTTCCACTCGAATGCGGTGATGGCGTGCTGGGCGCCGGCACTGCACAACGGCGCCGCCGTTGCCCTTCGGGAGAAGTTCTCCGCCTCGGAGTTCCTCGCGGATGTGCGCCATTTCCGGGCGACCTACGCGTCATACGTCGGCAAGCCGCTGACGTACATCCTCGCCACACCGATCAAGCCCGATGATGCCGACAACCCGCTGAAGGTCGTCTTCGGCAATGAGGCCGGCGACCGCGACATCCGCGCCTTCGGCGAACGTTTTGGCTGCCTCGTCGTGGACGGCTTCGGCTCGACCGAGAATGCGGTCATCGTCAGCAGGATCCCGGGCACGCCGCTTGGCGCGCTGGGCTGGCCGGGCGACGGGGTGGCGGTTCACGATCCCGAGACCGGTCTCGAATGCCCGCGCGCCGAGCTCGACGCACACGGTCGCGTCCTCAACCTGGACGTATGCGTTGGCGAGCTGGTCAACACCACCGGCGCCGGA
The DNA here is from genome assembly GCA_025965115.1 of Aeromicrobium sp. Classification (GTDB taxonomy): domain Bacteria; phylum Actinomycetota; class Actinomycetes; order Propionibacteriales; family Nocardioidaceae; genus Aeromicrobium. Next base: position 14,283 of record JAOPXO010000291.1, on the reverse strand, counting down.
CAGTTTGCGGGCTACTACAACGACGAGGAAGCGACCGCCGAGCGTATGCGCGGCGGGATGTACTGGTCGGGCGACCTCGCCTATCGCGATGCCGACGGCTGGGTCTGGTTCGCCGGGCGGACCGCCGCCTGGCTCCGCGTCGACGGCGAGAACCTGGCCACCGCCCCGATCGAACAGGTCCTGCTCCGCCATCCTGCGATCGACCAGGTCGCGGTCTACGCCGTGCCCGATAAGCGCTCCGGCGACCAGATCGCAGCCGCGCTCGTGCTGCGCGGCGACCTCGGCCCCGAGGACCTCGAGCGCTTCCTCGACGACCAGCCTGACCTGTCCCCGAAGGCCAGACCGCGCTACATCAGAGTGGTGGACGACCTGCCCCGCACTGCCACGCACAAGGTGCTCCATCGTGAGCTCACTGCGGCCGGGATGAGCGACATCACCTGGACCCGCGAAGAGCGCGGAACCCGCTACCTCTCGTAGCGGTCAAGACTTCTGGCTACTGGCAGAGTCTGCACGGAGTGAGGTTGGCAACGTCCGCCCCCGCAGGGTGCAGGTCGTCACGACCGGCGATCAGATCGCAATCGGCACGGTGCACGGTGGTGCCACTGCCAGCCACCACGAGCTCCGCGCCAGCGTCCCGGACGCCGCTCGGCGCCGCGGTCGCGGTCCTGTCCGTCAGCTGGACCAGCCGGTCGGAGAGCTGGCGCTGAGCGTCCTTTTGTTCGGCGGCGATCCGGGCCAGCCAGGACCCGAAGTAGAGGAAACCGCCCGCGAACGTCAGACCCAGCCCGAAGATGCCAGAGACCAGATAGGACATCTGGTCATACGCATAGGGGGTGTGCGCCGTGCCCCACCAGGCGAGTCCGATGACGATCAAGCCGAGTGGAAGCAGCACCGCACCGGCAACGAACAGAGCCAGATGCAGCATTTCGGCGGGGCTGTTGCGCAGCGGAGCCGTCCCGTCACTTGAGCCCGCGCGGGGCCGCGCCCGCGGCGCTGCCTGGGCGGGCTGGGCCGGGATCTGTTGAGTTGTCATGGATTTCAGGCCTTTCTGAGATCTGGGATACCGACCTTGAGGCCGTAGGCACAGCCAGCGGCACCACCGAAGAGCAGGAGCCCGGCATTTCTGAGGTACCAGCCGACGCCGCCGGCGAGTGCCAGCCCGGCGAGCAGCAGCAGCATCGGAATGCTGCGCAGTGGTGGCAAGCCATCGGCGACCTGCTTGGTGACGCCGGTGCCGGTTCCGGCCGCCTGCGGGCTGTCACTCGGAGGCGCGGAGCTCAGGTCCGTGCTCCCCGTGCCGGCCGCGCCAGTCGCAGTGCCGGCCCCGCCACCCAGGTCGACCAAGGACACGGTGTCGGCCGAGGCCTGGGCCGAGCCGAGGTGCAGGACCACCTTGGGTGCGATCGTGTTCAGTGACAGGAGCAGGCCCTTGAGCAGGTTGGCCTGACCGGGGAGCGGGGGAATCTTGTCCACCAGTTTGTCCAACGGCAGCTGGGGCAGCTTGGACCGCAACGGCTTGGTGTCGAGGGTGATGCGCACCGCTTCAGCAGAGAGCGAACCCGTCGAGCCCTTCGTGCTGACCTCGGGCTTCGGCACCTCGATGGCGACCCCGAGCTTCTTGAGCAGGGCTGCCGCCGAGGCCGGTATGCCCGGGATCGGGGTGTTCTTGCCGAGCGCGGTGAAGCCCGCAGGTCCGTAGGAGAACTTCTGACCGGCGACGGTCATGCCGCCGACGTCGACCGTCTGGCTCGTCTTCGCGCCACCCGCCAGGGAACTCGTCACCTTGGTGACGACGTTGATGCCGTCGAGCTTGATCAAGCCGCCGAGGAGCCGAAGCTCACCGATCCGGCTTGTTGCCGTGGCGACCACGGTGTTGCCGTCGTAGTCGGTGCTCGAGACGCTGGTCATCCCGTCGAAGTCGATCAGCAGACCCAGGGTTCCCAAGGGGTTCGGGGATCCCGATTTCGCGCCGAGGAGCCCGGTCAACGCGTCCAACGGATTTGCGGAGCCCGTCTTACCGTCCCCGGCGTCGCCATCGGAGACATCCGAGCTCGTGTAACTGACCTTGGCGGTCGTTCGCTTGTCACCGGCTTCCACCCGGCCGATCATTCCGGGTAGGAACTCCTGAGACTGCTGAGTCACGTCACCCGGGAATCCGGCGTTCGCCTGCACCGGGTAGCCGTTGTCGGTGAGCGCTCCCGGGAGTCCGAGCTGCTCACCGAAGGTCTTCAAACCCTCGCCGAGCGCGGCGCCGGGCCACAACGCTGAGGAACGCGCCGTGGTCGCCGGGCCAGAACCACCGAGTACGCGGGTGTAGGAGAAATCGAACTCCGCCTGCGGATCGGTCGGAATCGGGATCGCCGGTTCAAAGATCTCCAGCTTGAGCGGACTGGCAGTGGCCGTGGTGGTGAATCCGCCGTACGCCGTGGCAGACGCAGCTGCCGGCGTCGGGGCGGGAGTTGGTGTTGGTGTGGCCGCATGTGCGGGCGCGACTCCGACGGCCGTCCCGCCGGCGAGCAGACCGAACGCGAGCAGGCCTGCGGCCGTGCGCTTCGAACGTCGAGTCACCGATCGCGCGCGCCCGACCACGGTCCTGTCGTAGAGCGTCTTCTCATTCTTGCGTGGACCACGACTCATGCGGCGCCTCCCAGAATCACGTCAGCCATGATCTCGTTGATCTCGTCAGGCTCTCCGGTGGCCACGATGCGGCCCCCGGTCATCACTGCTGCGTAGTCGGCGACCTCCAACGCGGTGCGCGCGAACTGCTCGACGACCAGGATCGACACTCCAGAGTCGGCGATCTGAACGACGGTGTCGTAGAGCTCATCGACAATCAGCGGCGCCAGGCCCATCGACAACTCGTCGAGGAGCAGCAGGGCCGGATCCGAACTGAGCGCTCGCGCCATCGCGAGCATTTGCTGTTCGCCGCCCGACAAAGTCCCGGCGAGCTGGAAAGCGCGTTCGTACAATCGCGGGAAGTACGAATACGCGGTGTCGTAGACCTTGTCCGCACTGACGCCCGCGTACGACATCAGCAGCAGGTTCTCCTCGACCGTGAGATTCGGGAAGACACTGCGCCCCTCGGGGACAGTGGTCAGGCCGACGCGGGCCAGGTCGTCGGGCTTTGCGCCGGAGACGTGGACTCCAGACAGGTGGATATCACCCGACGTCTGCTCCATCTGGCCGGAGATGACCTTGAGCAGGGTGGACTTGCCGGCGCCGTTCGGACCGAGCAGTGCGACCACGGCGCCGCGAGGCACGGTGAGGTCAACACCACGCAGGACCTCGATGCGTCCATACGCGGCATGCAGGTCAACAACCTCCAGGATCGGCACGCTCACAGCGCCACCTCTTCACTCACTGGCGCTGCGATCGTCTCGTCGAGGTCGGCCGCCGAGCTGTCGTCGCTGTAGCCGAGGTAGGCCTTCTGCACCACCGGGTTCGTACGGATCTCGGCGGGAGTGCCTTCGGCGATGATCGAGCCGAAGTCGAGGACGTGAATCCCGTGGCAGACCCGCAGCACCAGATCCATGTCGTGTTCGACCATGAGGATCGTGCGACCCTCGGCGGCCAGCTCGAGGAGCAGGCTGCCGAACGCCTTGGTCTCAGCTTCGTCCAGTCCCGAGGACGGCTCGTCGAGCAGCAGCAGTCGTGGGTCGCAGGCGAGGGCGCGGGCGACCTCGAGAAGACGCGCGGTGCCGGTCGGGACCGAGTCGGCACGCTCTTCGGCGTATTCCAGGATGCCGACCCGGTCGAGCAGGGCGGCGATCTCCAGATCGGCCGAACCGTCGACATCTCGCAACAGCCCGCGGAATCCGTTGTGCACGTCGAGCGCGACGCGGACGTTGTCCTCGACGGTCAGCGAACCGAAGGCCTCCAACCGCTGGAACGTACGACCCATGCCGTGTCGAGCACGGCGGTGCACCGGCATCCTGGTGATGTCCTTGCCGTCCAGGAAGACCCGACCCGCGGTGGGTGCCTGGAGGCCGGTGATCACGTTGAAGCAGGTGGTCTTGCCAGCGCCGTTGGGACCGATCAGTCCGGTGACGGTGCCCTCTTCGACCTGGAAATTCGCGTGGTTGACCGCGGTCACCCCGCCGAACTGGACGACAACGTCGTCAACGCGCAGCAACGGCATCAGCGTCCACCTCCTCCAGGCTGGCCGGGTCGTCGTAGCCGGATTCCTTGTTCATTGCCATGGCCGGGAATCGCCTGACGATCGCCGGATAGACAGAGTCCTGGATCCAGCCCGGAATCTGGAAGAGCTTGTTCGCCAGTCCGTTGGGATCTCGAGCGAGGATGACGGCACCGACACCGAGGAGCAGGAAGAGCAACCCGGCGATCGAGGGGTTGTCCGACTGCGCCACCGGCAGGTACATCAAGAAGATCCCGCCGATCGCGGCTCCGGTCACCGAGGTGACACCCCAGACAACCGCCATCAGCAGGAGCAGCAGGCTCGCGAAGAACTGGAAGTCGAACGCGACGATGGTGCCGCGGAGCCCGGCGAAGAGCGCACCGGCCAGGCCGGCGATTCCCGCAGACGCGGCGAACAGACCCACGCGTAGCCAACGCATGTCGATGCCGAGGGTTCCGGCGGCGGCCGGGCTGTCGCGCACCGCGATCAGGATCCGGCCCAGCCGTCCTCGACGTACGGCGAGGACAACCATCGCGATGAGCACGAAGAAGACTGTCATCACCACCGCATACGACCCGGTGCCATCAACCTTCACGCCGAAGATCGAGAGCCGCTCAGCGTGCAGAGGATTGTCGAACTTGAAGGCGAACGAGGCCTGGAAGACGAGCTTGTCCATGAGCTGGGCGAATGCCAATGTCGCCAACGCAAGGTAGAGACCGGTGAGGCGCAGCACCGGGATAGCGACCACAGCACCGACAGCGGCCGCGATGAGCACGGCGACGAGAAGCCCGAACAGGTTCGGCTGATCGACCTTGGAGTAGGCCACCGCACCGACCCCGGCGAAGGTGAACTGCGCCAGCGAGACATACCCGCCATACCCGGTCAACAGGACCAGCGACAGCATCACGATCGCGTAGGTGGCCGCGGTGCCGACCAGGAGCAGCTTGGAGTCGGGCATTCCGACGGAGATGAAGAGCACCAGGACGACGAGCAGTGTCCCCCAGCGTGCGGCCTTGCCCAGCGACGGCACCGGCGCGGAGACCATGCCCTTGACCTGCCCGATCCGCAGGGGCGCCTGCGGCAGCAGCACCAGGATCGCGAACAGGAACACCGTCGGGATGACGGCCGGCAGGCCCGGAACCTTGTCACTGAACGGGATGTTCTGGAGGTAGCCCACAACGTACGACTGGCCGATACCGAGCGCCATCGCACCGACGTAGGTCATCGGGAGGCTGGTGAGTCGCCCGAGCATTGCCGCGGCGTACGCCGAGATCACCAGGAGCGTCAGGTCGTAGTACTGCAGGCCGACCACCGGGGCGAGGAGGATGCCAGCGAGCGCAGCCAGCGAGGAGCCGACCGCCCAGGCGAGCGCCGCCACCACCTGTGGCCGGCCGCCGTAGAGCTGCAGCAGCTCGGGGTTGTCGACCGAGGCGCGCATCGCGGTCCCGATCCGGGTCATCGTGAGCAACACGTACAGGCTCATCGCGACCACGATGGAGAGCGTCACCGTGATGAGCTCCTGCCAGGTGATCACGACGGAGCCGACCCTGATCAGGTGCCCATGGAAGAACTGCGGCAGCGTCCGTGCCTCCGGTGGCCAGATCTGTGTCGCAACTCCGATCAGCCCGACCAGGAGTCCGACCGTCACGACGAGCGAGACGCTCACCGGTGCCGAGCCGAGGCCGCGCGCGAGCACCCGCTGGACGAAGACACCAAAGAGTGGGGCTGCGACGAAGAGCACCAGGATCAGCGAGATCCAGACGGGGAACCCCTGCCTCACCGAGAAGTCCCAGTAGACGAACGCGAAAACCATGCCGACTGCGCCGTGAGCGATGTTGAACACCCGGGTCGTGCTGTAGGTCAGAACCAGACCACTGGCTGCGATCGCGTACGCCGCACCTGTGAAGATCCCGATGATGGTGTACGAAATGAACTCGCTCACGGGGTCATCAGACCTTGCCTGCGCCGTGACAGACGTACGCGGTGCCCTTCAACGGCACCCATCGTCCGTTGTGCAGCTGGAGGAACCGGACGCATGACGGTGAGTGTTTGCCACCCACATCCATGGGGCCGTGCGCTCCATTGGCGGTCCACGCGTGGACGCCCTTCACCTTTGCCACCAACGAGGCGCGGGTGAGCTTGCCACCCAGGCCCAACGACTCAGCCACGAAGAGCTTGGTCGCCGACCACGCGAACAGGCCGAAGAACGTCGGAGTGGCGCCCGGCGCGACCTGCTGGAGCCACTGCTTGTAGAGGTTGACCTCCGGTTGCGACTGCTCGAACGGTGTGAAGTTGGTGAAGGTGATCGTGCCTTCGATCGCCGACCCACCGCTCTTGACGAAGCCGGCGTCGTAGACGGTCGGGTCGAAGAACATGACATCCGGTTTGAAGCTGGCCGACTGCATCGCCTGCGCGAGCCGGACAGCCTGCTGGTAGCCGCCGATGAACTGCACCCAACGCACGCCTTTGCTCTTCAACTGCTGGACGTAAGGCCCGTAGTTGAACTCGGCGACATCGATTCCGGAGGAATAGACGAACTTCATCCCACGCCTGGTCTCGATCTTCTGCTGGGTGACCGCATTCTCAGCGGACGCCCCGGCATTCAGGTAGAGGAACGCCGCCTTCTGGCTGGCAGCGTGATAGTTCTTGACGAAGAAGTCGGGCACCTCGTTGCTGAACTCGCGGGCTCCCGTCGCCTGGGCGCCGAAGCAGGTGCTGCACGCGTTGCGAGTCGCGGTCACCGCCGCTGTGCGAATGTCAGGGAGTCCACAGGACTGCGCCGTCGCAGCACCACCGGAGTCGAAGGCCGACATCGAGCCGACCGCAGCGAACGTGGACTCGCAGAGCTTCGCGTAGGACTGCTGATCGGCGCCGGCGTCAGTGCGCGAGTCGAGCGTCGTGAGCACCAGCTTGCGGCCACAGATGCTGGAGGTCGCGTTGAAGTATTGGACGTACGCCTTGGTGGCCTGCTGCGCAGACGTGAACAGTCCCGGGACCGGACCGCTGATGTCTGAGGAGTTGCCGATCGTGATCGTCTTGTCGGTGATGCCCTTCTGGTTCTTGAATCCGGCGCACGAAGCCGATTTCACGCCAGGGATGCTTCCGCTGGCTCCGCCTCCCGATGTGCCACCCGACGCATCGCCGCCCCCGTTCTTGGTGTCGCCCGTGCCCGCTGCGCCGCCGCCGGTCCCCGTGGTGTCGCCCGCGTTCACGCCACCGGCTTGCCCGTTGACCCCCAGCACATACTTCGGGCTGAGTTGCGATCCACCACAAGCGGCTGCGAGCAGGAGAGCCAATACAACGAGCCCGACGCCTGCGAGGCGCCGGACACGGTTGCGGTTGCTGGGCGAACCCTGGGAGTTGGAGCTCGGTCGTGGCAAGGCTGGAACCTTAAGTGTGGGCTGGGAGTGTGATCCGGGACACGGTCACCAAGGTAAACGCATCGTTACGCGAATAGTTATGTAATGGAAACTGCCTCATATCTGCTAGATGGGCGTGATCGGCAACGAGCGACGGGTCTCGAACGAGAATTCGGTGCCGGTGCTGAACTTGGCCACCGTCACCTCTTCGGCTTCTGGGGCGGCCTCATCACCACGGACGACGGTCATTCGCCATGCATCGTCGTCCGCCGGTGTCGCCACGACGTCGAGGTGTGGGTCGAGCACACGGACGGCCGCACGCATCGGCTCGATCCAATCCGGTCCGCACAGGGATATCCAGGCGGCATCGTCATGAGCCGGCGATCGGCGTATGAGTATTGAGTCGTCGTCGATCTCTGCCGAGACGTACGCACTCGGGTTCAGCGCCGGATGCAGGGCGAGCAGCTGCAGGGCTCCGCGCTCGTCGCGGGGCAGATCCAGCGCGCGAGCCAACCGGTAGGAGCCCAGACCGGAGATGCCGATCAACTGCTTGCGACGAATACTCGTGACATCGTCCGGACCCATCCTCGCGGCAAGAGCCAGAGCGAAGCTGTTGTCTAGCAGGGCCATCTGGAGGCACACCTCGTCGGCAATGCGGATCAACGCGGTCCGTGAGAACTCCGAGAAGTCCAGGTCCGCGAGCAAGGCGCCCGAGTAGTCGCCCATGCCGTCGTCCGCAGGGTCGATGGCGGGCAGGTCCAGAACAGCGGCCTGCGACTTTGCATTGACCTCGAGCGCAGGAATCGCCACCGCCTCTGGATAGGAGTCGTCGATGATCACGGTCCAGGCGCAGTGCGGCTGGCGGTTGGCCGGCACCCGGGGTGGGCGATGGATCGGACGGACCTGGGCCCTGGGGTGACTCGCGATAGCCGTGGCATCGAATGTCGGGTCCTCGATGTCGTGACACATCCCCACGACATACTCCTCACCCATGGGTTCGACATCCATGAGCGCGCCGCAATGGTCCAGGTGGAACTCACCGCGCCTCTTGTCGTGCACCGTGTAGCGAAAGTCCATGAACTGCGGCGGAGCTCCGATGTCGAGCTGGAGGCCCTTGAAGATCGTGATGACGTCACCCTGGCCGGCCGTCTCCGGTGCGTACCCCAGGGCTCTCTGCATGCGCTGGGTGTAGATCGGGCTGGCTCCCGCCCACTCCTCGATCGCGATCTGGACCATCTCCTCGCGGCCAAGGGCACCGATGCACCACGCCATTCCGGAGCGATCGATCAGGTGCCCGACCATCAGGAGCTCTGGCACGAGTATCGCGAGCTGGTCCCTCGTCAGCGAGGCGTAGCGACTCGTCATGAGACGACCATTCGCTGGGGCATGACATCACTGTAGAACGTGTTCTAGTATCTCGGAACACTGACTGGACAGTTGTCTGGTTGCCCTGGTGGATCACGACGGGAGCACTCGATGACAACCGGCAACGAGTTCAACATCGGCCTTGCTCACGAGCTGCTCGGCACGGCAATGACCGACCGCGAGGTCCTAGTCTGGCGGGATCGGCGTCTCACCTATGGCCAGCTCGCCGACCGCAGCCGCCGACTCGCGACCTACCTGCACCGTGCGGGACTCGGAGCGCACCGCGAGCGATCTGAGCTCGCCAATCACGAGTCGGGCCAGGATCACATCGCGCTCTATCTCCACAACGGCACCGAGTACGTCGAGGGGATGCTTGGAGCATTCAAGAGCCGCTGCGTCTCGATCAACGTGAACTATCGATACGTCGACGAGGAGCTCCGCTATCTGTTCGGCAACGCCAACGCGAAGGCCGTGATCTATCACGCGACGTTCGCGCCCCGGCTGGCGGCGATCCGCGATGCCCTGCCCAACCTCACGGTCCTGCTCCAGGTTGACGACGGCTCAGGCGAGCCGCTCCTGCCGGGCGCCGTCGACTACGAAGAGGCGCTGGCCTCCGTCCCCGCAGATCTTCCCGACGTCGGGCACTCGCCGGACGATCTCTATGTGCTCTACACCGGAGGCACCACAGGTATGCCCAAAGGTGTGCTCTGGCGACAGCACGACATCTTCATGTCTGCCATGGGCGGTCAGGTGCCTGGGGTATGGGACGCGATCTCGTCCTACGACGAGTTCGTGGAGCGCGCCGTGGCGGGAGCGGAAGGGGGCGGCTCCATGGTGATGGTTCCTCCGTTCATGCACGGTGCCGCGCAGTGGTCGTCATTCATCATGATGGCCGGCGGAACGAAGATCGTGATCCCCGACGAGAACACCCACATGGACGCGGCTGACATCCTGCGGACCATCGAACGCGAGGGCGCCGCGACGATCACTGTCGTCGGCGACGCGGTCGTGCGTCCTCTACTCGACGAGATCAAGACTGGCAGGTACGACCTCTCGTCCCTGGTCGTCGTCGGCAATGGCAGCGCAGCCCTCTCACCGGAGCTCAAGGAGCAGCTGCTCGAGGAGCTCCCGAACATCTTCATCAATGACTCGATGGGTGCCTCGGAAACGGGCGCCCAGGCCAGCCATCTGTCGGCGAAGGGCAACGTGTCCACCGGCAGGTTCAGCACCGGCCCGGGAGCTGTCGTCGTCAGCGACGACATGACGGCACTGCTCAAGCCTGGCCACGACGGAATCGGCTGGCTCGGACAGTCCGGATGGGTGCCGCTTGGCTACCTCGGCGATGCCGAGAAGACGGCGAAGACGTTCCCGACGATCAGTGGCACCCGCTATGCCGTGCCGGGCGACCGCGCACGCCTCCTCGCGAACGGGGAGGTTGAGGTTCTCGGTCGTGAGTCGGCCACGATCAACACCGGTGGGGAGAAGGTGTTTGCCGAGGAGGTCGAGGCGGCAATCACCAGCCATCCCGCAGTGCGCGACGTCCTGGTTGTCGGGCGCCCGCACGAGCGGTGGGGCAACGAGGTTGTCGCCGTCATCCAGCTCGAGGAAGGTGCCGAGGTCTCCGACGCCGATCTCGCCGCTCATGCCGGTGAACGAATCGCCCGCTACAAGATCCCCAAGGGCTGGGTCTTCGTATCGCAGATCCAGCGGTCCCCTTCGGGCAAGGCCGACTATCGGTGGGCTCACGCGATTGCCATGGGGGAATGACCTTGCTGATCCCCCTCGAAGCCACTATGTTGGACAGGTGTCCAGTCAGTTGACCAGCGAGTCACCCCGGCGGAGGCTGAACGCGCGCCAGAGCGAGACGGTCGAACGGTTGTTGACGGCGGGTCAGGAGGAGCTTCGCGATGTCGGTCATGAGGCGCTCACGATCCGCACAGTCGCCCTGCGCGCCGGTGTGTCGCCGGCGACGGCATACACCTACCTGGCGTCGAAACATCACCTCTTTGCCGAGCTCTTCCTGCGGCACATCGCCTCGGACGACGGCGCCAAGGTTGCCGGGGACACCGTCGCCGAGCGGGTCCAGTACGCGGCCCGAGGGGTCGTGGATCGCATCGTGGCCGAGCCCGAGCTCGCCGCCGCGGTCACGCCTGCCCTCCTGGGGAGCGATCCGGATGTTGCCCGCCTCCGTCTGCGGATCGGCGCCGAGTTCGTCTCGCGCTTTGAAGCTGCACTGCATGAGCCTGGTACGTCCGATGAGCCGGCCGACGCGGCGGTGCTCGAGGTCCTGGTCCTGACGCTTTCCGGCGCTCTTCTTCAGGGTGGGATGGGCGTCATGGGCTACGACGAGATGGCCGATCGGCTCGAGTCCGCCGTTGCGGTGATTCTGAGGGGCAACGTATGACCGTCGACTCCGATACCCCGCTGCTCTTCGACCCGTACGACTACGAGTTTCACGAGGACCCCTACCCGTTGTATGCGCGCCTGCGTGCCGAGGCACCGGTCTTCCACGCCCACGCCGACAACCTGTGGGTCGTCTCACGCCACGCCGACGTCCGCCGGGTGATGAGGGACGACGACACCTTCTCCAACCGGATGGGGGTGTCGCTCGATGCCAGTGCCTGGACACCCGATGCTCACCGCGTGATGTCGTTCCTGGCACTTGACGGCGTAGAGCAGACGCGGCTGCGCAAGCTGGTGTCTGCCGCGTTCACTCCGCGTCGAGTCCGCGAGCTTGAGCCACAGATCGAGCGGCTCACCGAGCACTATCTCGAGCGGACGTTCGCCACCAACGCCGAGCACGGCGAGGTCGACTGGATCACCGAATTCGCCGGCCGACTTCCGATGGACGTCATTTCCGAGCTGTTGGGAGTGCCTGAGGCGGACCGGGACGAGGCACGGCGGCTCGCCGACCTCACGGTCCATCGTGAGGACGGCGTGCGAGATGTTCCGGGGGCCGGGATGGCCGCAGCGATGGAGCTGATCTCCTACTTCGCGGATCTGGTGAAGGAGCGTCGGACCTCGCCTGCTGACGACCTCATCTCCGCTCTCACGACTGCCGAGAACGATGGAGACCGACTCTCCGACGACGAGATCAATGCCTTCGTGTTCCTGATGGTCGTGGCCGGCAACGAGACCACGACCAAGCTGCTCGGCAATGCACTCCTCCACCTCGCTGCCAACCCCGTGCAGCAGGCCGAGGTCTATGCCGATCCGGCCTCCCTCGTCGTGACCTGGGTCGAAGAAACACTGCGGCACGACACGTCCAGCCAGATGCTGGCCCGCTATGTGGTCAACGACGTTGAGATCAACGGTCAGAACGTGCCCGCCGGATCGAAGCTGCTGATGCTGCTCGGCTCGGCCAACCGTGACGAAGAGGTGTTCAGCAGCCCCGACGTGTTCGACATCCACCGCCCCAAGGACGAGATCAGCCAGAGCCTCAGCTTTGGAACCGGCCGACACTTCTGTCTGGGAGCCCACCTCGCCCGGCTCGAGGCCAAGGTGGTCCTCGAGGAACTGGTGCGACGTACGACGACCTTCGAGGTGCACGCCGACCGCGCGGTGCGCGTGCACTCGACCAGCGTTCGTGGCTTCGCCAACCTCCCGACGACGTTCACCGAGAGATCGCGCTGATGCCCAAGTACGCCCACCCCGAGCGACGGCCCGCCGTCGTCACCGGCGCCTCCTCAGGCATCGGAGCCGAGACCGCCAAGGTGCTTGCCGCAGCAGGTCATCCGGTCGCCCTGGGTGCGCGCCGCGTTGACCTGTGCGAGGAGCTGGCCGCTGAGATCCGCGGCGGTGGAGGCGAAGCGGTCGCCCACCCGCTCGACATGACCAGCGACGAGTCGGTCGAGGAGTTCGGCGCCAAGGTTGCGGTGGACCTCGGCGAGGTCGAGATCGTGATCAGCAATGCCGGCGCCGTCGCACCCGGCCAGCTCGCGCAGATCAGCTCCGAGCGTTTCGGTCGGGAGCTCGATCTCAACCTGGTCGGAGCTCACCGCCTGCTGCGTGCGTTCGTACCCGCGATGATCGAACGTCAACGCGGCGACATCGTGTTCGTCTCCTCCGACGTTGCCGTACGTCCGCGACCCTTCATGGCCGCCTACTCCGCCAGCAAATGGGGGCTGGAGGGCATGGTCGCTGCCCTGCAGATGGAGCTGGAAGGCACTGGAGTCCGTGCGTCGATCGTGCGACCGGGCCCGACCTGGACCGGCATGGGCGGTGACTGGGACGACGACGAAGCGGCCTTCGTGCTCAACCAGTGGGTCCGGTTCGGGCTGGCGCGCCATCCCCACTTCCTCAAGGCCAAGGCCCAGGCCGATGCGATCGCGACGATCGTGACCGCCCCTCGGGGCGTCCACCTGAGCCTGATCGAAGTCAATCCGGAAGCACCCGTCACCCAGGAGCAGACGCCATGACCGCCACGGACATCCACCTGCTGGCCGGCATCCCCGAGGTCTCGACTCTCCTGGATGATCGCGATCCCTCCGTCCCCGAGATCATCCAGGGCACGGGTCATCTGCCGGAGATGCGAGTCGACCCGATCGGCCTCTTCACGCGCGTACGCGAGGAGTGTGGCGATGTCGGGCGCTTTCGGCTGGCCGACAAGGAGGTCGTCATGGTCTCCGGTGCGGCGGCCAATGAGGCATTCTTCCGTGCACCTGAAGAGGTGCTCGACCAGGCGGCGGCCTATCCGTTCATGACGCCAATCTTCGGCAAGGGCGTCGTCTTCGATGCCAGCCCCGAAGAGCGTCAGCAGATGCTCAAGAACCAGGCGCTGCGCGGCGACATGATGCGAGGCCACGCGCAGACGATCGAGGCCGAGATCCGCCGGATGGTCGCGGACTGGGGCGACGAGGGTGAGATCGATCTGCTCGACTTCTTCGCCGAGCTCACGATCTACACCACGAGCTCGTGCCTGATCGGCAAGCCGTTCCGCGATGAGCTCGACTCGTCGTTCGCCCAGCACTACCACCAGCTCGAGCACGGCACGGATGCCATCGCCTATGTCGACCCGTACGCCGACATCGAGAACTTCCGGATGCGTGACGCTGCCCGCGAGAATCTGGTCGAGCTGGTCCAGCAGATCATCGACAAGCGCGTGGTCCGCGGGAAGGTCGCCCGCGAGGACCGTGACCTCCTCGACGTCCTGATCAGTCTGAAGAACGAGGACGGGTCGGACCAGTTCACCGCCGACCTGGTGACAGGCATCTTCATCTCGATGATGTTCGCCGGACACCACACCACCAGTGGCACGGCATCGTGGGCGATGATCGAGCTGATGCGTCACCCCGACGTGATGGCGTCCGTGGTCACCGAGCTCGACGAGCTGTATGCCGACGGTTCCGAGGTGTCGTTCCAGGCCCTGCGCGAGATCCCGACGCTGGAGTCGACGCTCAAGGAGACTCTGCGGCTGCACCCTCC
>JAOPXO010000274.1 GCA_025965115.1 Aeromicrobium sp. | reverse complement strand
GCAAGCGTCAGGGTGACGGCCCCGGTGAGGAGCACCCGGCGCGGCCCGAACCGGTCGACGAGGAGCCCGACCGGGATCTGCATACCGGCGTAGACCATCAGCTGCAGCATCGTGAACACCGCGAGCTGGGCCGCCGAGATGCCGAAGCGGTCCGTGGCGGCGAGACCGGCAACGGCGAGCGATGAGCGATGGAAGACGGCCAGGAGATAGACCAGCAGCGCGACGATCCAGATCCCGTACGCCCCCGGATGGCGCACGTCTGCGGGCTGGCTCACCGCTCAAGCGTAGTGCCGGTGTGTCACGGTGGTGACCATGCAACCGTCACAGCTCAGCCTCGTCGACTGGCGTCGTCAGGTGAATGAGATGTATGCCGACGTCCGCCGCGATCCCGACCACGCAGGCGCGCACGCGCGCTGGCGCCAGGCGCGTGACCGGCTCTTCCGCGAGCATCCGCAGACGCCGCTGTTGGCGGACGATCCGCTGCACGAGACCGGCCTGCCGTACTGGCCGTATGACCCGGCGATGCGCTTCGAGACCGAGCTGCTCGCTGCTGAGCCGCAGGAGGATCGGGTCTTCCAGGCCGGCGACGACGGCGAGCTGACGATGAAGGTGATCGGCCGCGTCGAGCTGCCCGACCGCATCGGTGGCAGCCTCGATGTGTGGTGGCTGCACCAGTACGGCGGAGGGATCTTCTTGCCGCTGCGGGACGGCACCGCGGGCGACGGCAGCTACGGCGCCGGGCGGTATGTGCTCGACACCGCCAAGGGTTCGTGGCTCGGCGGAGTCGACGATCGGATCGTGCTCGACCTCAACTTCGCGTACCACGCGTCATGCCGCTACAACCCGCGCTGGATCTGCCCGCTCGCACCGCCGGGCAACACGATCGCTGCGCGGATCGAAGCCGGCGAGAGGCTCGAGCCCTAGAAGGTCAGCGCCACGGCCGGATCGTGCAGGATCGCGGCGACATCGGCGAGGAAGCGTGAACCCTGCTCCCCGTCGACGACGCGGTGATCGAAGCTCAACGCCAGAGTGGTGACCCAGCGCGCGACGATCTCGTCGTTGTCGTCGACCCACGGACGCTTGTTGATTGCGCCGACGGCGAGGATGCCGGCTTCACCCGGGTTGAGGATCGGGGTGCCGGCATCGATGCCGAACACGCCGATGTTGGTGATCGTGAACGATCCACCACTCATCTGGGCGGGCTGCGTCTTGCCGTCGCGCGCTGTCGTGATCAGCTCACCGAATGCCTCAGCGAGCTCAAGCATCGACATGGCATCGGCCCCGACAATGTTGGGAACCACCAGCCCGCGCGGCGTCGCGGCGGCGATGCCGAGGTTGACCGAGCCCTTGAGCACGATCTCCTGGGCGGCGTCGTCCCACGTCGAGTTGAGCTCGGGTGTGCGGCGCATCGCCAGACATACTGCCTTGGCCACGATCAGCAACGGCGAGACCTTGACGTCGGCAAATGCCTTGTCCTGCTTGAGCCGCTTGACGAGATCCATCGTCCTGGTCACGTCGAGGGTGACCCACTCGGTGACGTGTGGGGCGGTGAAGGCCGAAGCCACCATCGCCTCGGCGGTCATCTTGCGCACGCCCTTGATCGGTATGCGTCGCTCAGTAGCTGACTGGTCGCCACTGGCGATGGACGGGGACTGGTTGGCGAACGCCTCGACGTCGGCGCGAGTCACGATCTCGCCCTCGGACGGAACTTCTGCGAGGTCGATGCCGAGATCCTTGGCGAGCTTGCGTACGGGCGGCTTGGCCAGCGCGCGAAGGGTCTGGGTCGTGCGGGCGGCCGGAGCCTCGCGCTGGGCGACCTTCTCGGTGTCAACCGAAGCCACGGCACCCTTGGCACCCTTGCGGGCCCGGCGCTTGGTCGACGCAGCACGCGGACCGTAACCGACGAGCACGGCCTGGCGCTCCTCGGGGATCGGCGGCACAAGGTCGGTCGACGTGGCGACGGTCGAGGCCTCGACGACCGGCGCCGCAGGCGCTTCGAGGACCTCATCGGCCGAGGTGATGCGGATGATCGGGGTGCCGACGTCGACGGTTGCACCTTCGGCGACGAGCAGCTCCTCGATCGTGCCCTCATAGGGACTCGGCAGCTCGACGATCGATTTGGCGGTCTCGATGTCGACGATGATGTCGTTGATCTTGATGACGTCGCCGACGCTGACTTTCCAGCTGACGATCTCGGCCTCGGTCAGACCCTCGCCCACATCGGGCAGCTTGAACTCGGCCATCAGAACGCCAGCGATCGGTCGACAGCGTCGAGGATGCGGTCGAGCCCGGGCAGGAACTCTTCCTCGATGCGGCTCGGCGGATAGGGCAGGTCATAACCGGTGACCCTGATGACCGGCGCCTCGAGGTTGTAGAAGCACTTCTCGGTGATGCGTGCGGAGATCTCGGCGCCGAGGCCGAGGGTCTGCGCGGCTTCGTGGATCACGATGGCGTGACCGGTCTTGCGTACGGACTCGAACACCGGGTCGAGGTCGAGCGGCGAGAGCGTACGGAGATCGATGACCTCGAGGTTGATGCCTTCTTCGGCGGCCGCATCGGCGGACTCCAGACACGTCTTGACCATCGGGCCGTACGCGATCAGCGTCGCGTCCGATCCATCGCGGACGACGCGCGAGGCGTGCAGCGGGAACGGATCGGACAGCAGGTCGACCTCGCCCTGGTCCCAGTAGCGTCGCTTGGGCTCCATGAACACGACCGGATCGTCGCTGGCGATGGCCTGCTGGATCATCCAGTAGGCATCGTTGGCGTTGGAGCAGGTCACGACCTTGAGACCCGCGGTCAGTGCGAACTGCGCCTCGGGGCTCTCGGAGTGGTGCTCGACCGCACCGATGCCGCCGCCGAACGGGATGCGGATGACGATCGGCATCTTGACGGTGCCCTTGCTGCGGAAGTGGAACCTGGCGACCTGGCTGACGATCTGGTCGTATGCGGGGTAGACGAAGCCATCGAACTGGATCTCGAGCACCGGGCGGTAGCCGCGGAACGTCATGCCGATCGCGGTGCCGAGGATGCCGTTCTCCGACAGCGGAGCATCGATGACCCGGCTCTCGCCGAAGTCCTTCTGCAGGCCGTCGGTGATGCGGAAGACACCGCCGAGCTGGCCGACGTCCTCACCCATGATCAGGACCTTCTCATCGGCTTCCATCGCGGCCCGGAGTCCGGCGTTGAGGCCCTTGCCGAGTGGCATCTTGGCCGTGGTCATGCCGTCACCTCCGTGAAAAAGCCAAGATACGTCGGCGTCGGCATGATCCCTGTCTCATGATTCACTCGCTGGCGCTCGCTCATGCTGGGCTCCCCTCGGTCTCGAGGCTGTCTCTGAACGCGATGTAGGCGGCCTTCTGCTCGGCCAGCTCCGGCGTGCCGTCGACAAAGACCGAGTCGAACAACGCGGCGAGATCGGGCTCGGGCAGCGCCTTGCACGCGGCGCGGAGGTGCTTGCCGAGCTCTTCGGCCTCGGCCTCGAGGGTGTCGAAGAACTCCTGGGGTGTGCCCTGCACCTGGAGGTAGCGCTTGACGCGTTCGATCGGATCCTTGAGCTTCCAGGTCTCGACCTCGGCGCTGTCGCGGTAGCGGGTCGGGTCGTCGGACGTCGTGTGGGCACCCATCCGGTAGGTGTAGGCCTCGATCAGCGTCGGGCCCTCACCGTCGCGGGCTTTCTGCATCGCCGCGGTGGTGACCGCGTGGCAGGCGAGGACGTCATTGCCGTCGACCCGAATGCCGCGGAAGCCGAAGCCGCCGGCGCGCTGGGCGATCGGCCCACGGGTCTGGCGGTCGGTGCCGGCGGAGATGGCGTACTGGTTGTTCTGGCAGAAGAAGACGACGGGCGCGTTGAAGACAGCGGCCCAGTCGAAGGCCTCGTTGACGCTGCCCTGGCTCGTGGCGCCGTCACCGAAGTAGGCGATGACCGCTGCGTCACGCTCGGGGTCGTTGTGGCCGACCGCATCGTCGAGGGTCAGGCCCATCGCATAGCCGGTGGCGTGAAGCGTCTGGGCGCCGATCACGATGCTGTAGAGCGCGAAACCGTGCTCGGCCGGATCCCAGCCGCCCAGCTCGACACCGCGGAACAAGCCGAGGAGCAGGGCGGGGTCGACACCGCGGCACAGCGCAACACCGTGCTCGCGGTAGGTCGGGAAGGCGAAGTCCTGCGGGCGGAGTGCGCGGCCCGAGCCGATCTGTGCGGCCTCCTGGCCCTGCGCCGGGGCCCAGAGTCCGATCTCGCCGTGACGCTGGAGTGCGTGGGCCTCGAAGTCGATGCGACGCATCAGGAACAGATCGCGGTAGAGCTCGCGGATGCTGTCATCGTCGCCCTCGTAGGCGAACTCGGCGTGGTTGACGCGCTGGCCCTCGGGCGTCAGCAACTGCACGAGAGGGAAGTCTCCGGCAGGATCATCAGCAACGTAGGTATCTGGCATGGATGCAGTCATGCGACTCCCTCTTCAACCGGTTGGCGGGGTCTCCGCTTCGGTGTCGAATTCGGTGCGATCGCCGTCGTCCCTGGGGTGGTCGGATCGGCGGAAATCTCACGGACGTGACTGGCATCACGTCTGAGGTCCACCGTATCTTGTGGACCGCAGGAAGTGCCAATGGAGAAGGCTGTGAATTCGCCCCTGTCAGCGAGGCCGACAGGAAGTCCCGATCAGTGGATCGTGACCTGCGAGGTGCCCGGGATCTGCACGGTCAGACGACCCGTCGGCTCGACCGTGATGACGTACGTCCGCGGGTGACCGGAAGCCGTGACGCGCACCTGCTTGGTCGTGCCCGGCACGTACAACGGCGGAGTGACGACCGTCGCGGCATCACTGCCGACGAAGCTGAAGCCGGTGCTCGACGCGGCCTTCACGGTGGTCAGCCGCTCGGCCGCAGAGCGATGCACGGCCACCCCCCAGTTCCATTGGGCGTACGCCTTGGCGGTCGACGCATACGAGATCTTGGTCGGCGTCGACGGATGCGCGAAGCGGTTCATCAGGATCGGGATGTACTCGCGGAAGTCCCGCGCCCAGTAGGGGAAGTTGTGTGTGCCGAACACGTAGTTGACGAAGTGGCTCGGTATGCCGGCCTGCTGGAGGTGGCTGTGGAACGCCAGGGTCGAGATGTGGGTGGCTCCCTCGATCACGTTGCTGTAGATGCCGCCGTACTGATCCTCCGGTGAATCGAGATCGCCAGGGAGGCCGGTCGCCGTCCAGAGGTTGATGTTCATGCCACGGAAGTTCTCCACCAGGGTGCCGGGGTCGTGGCCCTGCCAGTGGGTCCCGTTGGTGACCGGGTCGCCGAGGATCGTGAACAGCTTCAGGTGGTTGAGTGCGACGGTGATCGCCTCGATCACCGCGTCGGCTCCCGCGCGTACGACCGGGTCACGATAGATCTCCGGTGCTCCGGAGAACGAGCCGACAGAGGTGAACTCGTCTGGATGCAGTGCCGCCCCGTGCATCGCGCCATAGCCGCCCTGGGAAAGGCCGGCGATCGCTCGGTGGCCGCGATCGGCGAGAGTCGGGAAGTTCTGGTCGATCCACGGCACGACCTGGTCGTACTCGAACGTCTCCCACTGCGATCCGCCCCGTGCGCCGCCATTCCACTCGTTGTTGAAGAAGCCACCTCCGTCGCCGTCGTAGCCGGCCTCGGGCAGGACCAGGATCAAGTTCTTGTTCGCCGTGGTCGCCAGAGCGTCGCCGGAGGTGATCCAGTCGGAGGGGCGGCCGGAGGTGCCGTGGTAGAGGTACAGCACCGGATAGCGGGTCGCCGAGCTCGGGTCGTAGCCGGTCGGCATCACGACCCGGATGTGCACGGGATGCTTCAGCGCACCGGTCGAGACGGTGTATTCGGTCTGGCGCGCGTCGATGACATTGGTCGCGACGACCGTCAGTCCGTGGCCGTCACCTACCGGGGGCGAGGCATTCGCCGCACTGATCGGTGCCACGAGGGCGACGCTCAGGACGACGGCGGCCAACAGTCCACGAGTCATGCGGTGCTCCTAGGCGCTCCCACCCGGATCCGACTGTAGCGACGTTCGGGGCCTATGTGGGACGTTTGTGCCAATTCATTTGGCACGCCACGCGGCGGCCAGAGCGATGAACTCGGCGTTGATCTCAGGGGCGCCGACGCTGATGCGTACGCCGTCTCCCGCGAACGGCCGCACCGACACCGGATCGCACGCCGCAGCGAACTCCATCGCGTCATCGCCAAGCGGTAGCCAGACGAAATTGCCTTCGGCCTGTGGCACCTCCCAGCCCTGGGCGCGCAGGGCAGCGTGCATCGCGATCCTCTCCTGGACGATCGCCTCGACCCGCTTGTCGAGCTCGTCCTGCGAGTCGAGCGATGCCACCGCGGCGGCCTGCGCGAGGTCGGTGACGCTGAACGGTGGAGTTGCCTTGCGGATCGCCTCGGCAACGGCCGGTCGCGCGATGGCATAGCCCACGCGGAGACCGGCGAGTCCGTACGCCTTGGAGAACGTGCGAAGCACCACGACGTTCTCGCGGGCGGCCAGGACATCCAGGCCGTGCGCGACATCGGGTGCGCGGACGAACTCGACATACGCCTCGTCGACGACGACGAGCACCCTCGACGGAACCGCATCGAGGAACGTCTCGAGCTCGGCAGCCGTGACGATCGGGCCGGTCGGGTTGTTGGGCGTGCAGACGAGGATGACCCGAGTGCGGTCGGTGACGGCCGCGGCCATCGCCTCGAGGTCGTGGGTGGCGTCAGCCCGCAGCGGCACGCGTACGGTCGTCGCGCCGGTCAGGTCGGCGGCGATCGGATAGGCCTCGAAGGACCGCCAGGCGTAGATGATCTCGTCGCCGTCCTCGCAGTGCGCGTTGAGCAGCGCAAACAGCACGGCAACGGAGCCGGTCGAGGCGGCGAAATGATCGGGGGAAAGGCCGAACTTCGCCGACAGCGCGTCATACAGCGCGGTCATGCCGGCGTCGGGGTAGCGGTTGATCCGGCCCAGCTGGGTCGCCGCGCGCTCCATCACCCCGGGCAGCGGGCCGTACGGATTCTCGTTGCTCGACAGCTTGTGGTCCTCGTCGGCGGCGGACTTGCCCGGCTTGTAGACCGGGATGTCGTCGAGGGCGTGCCGTGCACTCGGACTCGTCATGGGCCGACTCTAACCACCGACGGGGCTGACAGAATCAGCGCGTGACTGCCCGCAACCCACGCCTCGGCTATGCGCTCGTGCTGGCCGGAGCCGTCCTGTTCGGCATCAACGGCGGCGTCTCGCGGGTGGCGATGGGCACGCCCCTGACGGCGGAAACGTTCACGACCCTCCGCATCACCGGTGCCACCGTCGTCTTCGTCACGTATGCGGCCTGCTTCCGCCGATCCGCCCTCAAACGACCTCGCGGCACCGCCCTGCTGCTGATCGCCGGGCTCGGGCTCGTCGGGGTTGCCGCGCTACAGCTGACCTACAACGTGGCGATCAACCGGTTGCCGCTGGGCATCGCGCTGCTGATCGAGTACCTCGCGCCGGTCCTGGTCGTCCTGTGGGTGCGCTTCGTACGCCACGAGCATGTCCATCCGCGGATGTGGCTCGCGGTCGGTCTGGCGGTGATCGGCCTGGCCGTGGTCAGCCGGGTCTGGAACGGGCTGACCTTCGACGGTCTAGGCGTCGTCATGGCGTTGTTGGCGGCCGTGAGCTTCGCGGCATACTTCCTGCTCGCCGAGCACAACGTCGGGGTGGATGATCCGCTGCGGGTGATCCTGTGGGCGTTCGTGGTGGCGACCGTGGCGATGAATCTGATCCAACCGATCTGGACGTCCCCGGGACTCGGCGGGACCACCACGATGCTGGGGCGTCTCGACGGCCATTCGGTCGCGCCGTGGATCGTCGTCGTGTGGGTCATCGTGCTCGGCACGGTCGTGCCGTTCTTCCTCGAGATGCTCGCGCTGCAGCACCTGCCGGCGACGATCGTGACGGTCGTGGCGATGCTCGAGCCCGTGATCGCCAACGTGCTGGGCTGGGCATGGTTCCGCGAGTCCCTGACACCGGTGCAGGTGCTCGGCGCAGTCGCCGTGCTCGGCGGAATAGTGCTGGCACAGACTTCCCGCACCGCCACCACGGTCGTCCTCCCGCCGCAATAGGGCGGCCTCGCACCCGAAAGTGCAACAATCGGCCATGCCCAAATTCATACCCACCTGGCTCCTCAGTTCCGCCGCACTCGCGATTGCCGCCTGGCTGCTCGGCGATCACATGAACATCGGCGATGGTGGTGACAGCACGTTCGCGCGCGTCGTCTCGATCCTCGCGGTCGGGGCGATCTTCACGATCATCAACATGTTCATCGCGCCGGTCATCAAGACGCTGTCGATCCCGTTCATCATCATCACGCTCGGTCTCGCGCTGCTGGTCATCAACGCCCTGCTCCTGCTGCTGACCGAGTGGATCACCGGCAAGTTCGGTGTCGCCTTCGAGATCGACGGCTTCTGGTGGGCCGTGCTCGGTGCGGTTGTCATCTCGATCGTCAACGCCGTACTCGGCGGATTCACCCGCGCCAAGCGTTGAGCACTCCGCCTTCCGAGAGCCCCGGCTACCGCGTCGCACTCGTCTGCCTCGGCAACATCTGTCGATCGCCGATGGCGCACGTGGTCCTCGAGGACCGGCTGGCGAAGGCCGGCCTCGACGGTCGAGTCGAGGTCGCCTCGTCGGGCACCGGCGGCTGGCACGAAGGCGAACCGATGGACCGCCGAGCCGCGGCCGCCCTGCGTGACGCCGGCTACGACCCGTCGCGGCACATCGCTCGTACGTTCACGACCGACTGGTATGCCGAGCACGACCTGCTGCTGGCCATGGATCACAGCAACTATGCCGACATGACCGACCAGGCGCCGACCGTCCAGGCACAGGGCCAGGTCCGGATGTTCCGGGAGTTCGATCCCGAGGCGATAGTCGGTGACGACGAGGTGCCCGATCCTTGGTACGGCGGCAGCGACGGTTTCGTCCGTGTGCTCGCGATGATCGAGCGCACGACCGACGGTCTTGTGGAGCGTCTGCCCGATCTCATCGGCTGAGCCGATTGGCAGCCTCCACAGGCAACCTCACCAACACGTGAGTCGTGCCGGGACCCAGACGGTAACGTCGTGGCCATGGCTCGTATGACAGGAACCGCCGCCCGGGCGGAAGCTCTCATCGGCCAAGGCGTTGTCTCCACCACTCCGGTTGCCGGTGGTGACATCAGTACGGCGACCCGACTGCGGTTGACCGATGGCCGCAACGCGATCATCAAGACCCGCCCGCAGGCTCCTGAGGGGATGTTCCTGCGCGAAGCCGAAGGGCTGCGCTGGCTGTCCGAGGCCGACGGGGCGCACGTTCCCGACATCCTCGCCGTCGCCGAGGACTGCTTGATCCTGTCGTGGGTCGAGCCCGGCAAACCCACTGCCGACGCGGCCGAACGCTTCGGACGCGACCTCGCGACGACCCACGGCGCCGGCTCAGCGGAGTTCGGCGCCAAGGTCGACGGCTACGTCGGTCTGGCTCCCCTGCCCAATCGCGCGCTGCCCGCGTGGCCGGAATTCTTCGCCTCTCGCCGGGTCATGCCCTACCTCCGTGCCGCGGTCGACCGTCAGGCGCTGACCCCCGACGAGGCCGAGACGATCGAGACCGTGATGCGACGCATCCACGACTTCGCCGGCCCCGCCGAGCCGCCCGCGCGCATCCACGGCGATCTGTGGTCGGGCAATATCGTCTGGGGCGCCGACGGCAACATCTCCATCATCGATCCGGCGGCCCATGGCGGCCATCGCGAGACCGACCTCGCGATGCTTGCCCTGTTCGGGGCGCCCCACCTGCAACGCATGCTCGACGCCTACGACGAAGCGGCGCCACTCGCCGAAGGATGGCGCGGGCGACTTCCGCTGCACCAGCTGCACCCCTTGCTGGTGCATGCGGTGATGT
>JAOPXO010000260.1 GCA_025965115.1 Aeromicrobium sp. | reverse complement strand
AGCATGTCAGGCGCGGCGTACCAGTCGTCAACGCGCGCATACGGCAACCAGAAGACCGAACCCATCGAAACCTTGATGGCGCGACGGTAGAGCGGGTCTGCACACCGTGGTGACAGCAGGACCGCATCGAATCCCAGCGCGGCGACGCTTCGAAAGATCGCGCCGACATTGGTGTGATCCGCGAGATCCTCCACGACGACGACACGGTGAGCCGCGGCGAGAACTTCGGCCGGGGTCGGCAAGTGCGGACGTTCCAGGGCAGCGAGCGCGCCACGATGCACGTGGAATCCGGTGAGCTGCTCGATTGCTGCGTCGGTGAGCACGAAGCACGGCGCGTCAGTTGAGTCGAGGAGGTCCTGCAGCCCTTCGAGCCAGCGCGGCGACATCAGGAACGACCGCGGCTGATGGCCGGACTCGACCGCGCGGCGCACGACTTTCTCGCCCTCGGCGAGAAAGATGCCGCGCTCGGACTCGAGCAGCTTGCGGAGGCTGACGTCCCGCAGATCGACGTAGTCACGGAGCCGAGGATCGCTCAGATCGTCGAGTCGTACGATCTTGGCCACCGGGTTAGCCTACGACCATGAGCATTGATCGCCCCGTGACACCCGATCCCTATCCCCTGCTCCCGGCGACTGCCTCGTTCACCGTGACGAGCAGCGACGTGACCGATGGCCAGCCCCTCAAGGACGACCAGGTCAATGAGTTCGGGGACACGTCTCCGCAGCTGTCCTGGAGTGACGTGCCCGAGGGCACCAAATCCTTTGTCGTGACCTGCTTCGACCCTGACGCGCCCACCGTGTCCGGCTTCTGGCACTGGGTTGCTGTTGACATCCCGGCCGACGTCACCGAGCTGGCCGCCGGCGCCGGTGCCTCCGACGACTCCCTGCCCGACGGCGCATTCCACGTACGCAATGACGGCGGCGTGGTCGGTTTCATGGGAGCCGCTCCCCCGCCGGGCGATCAGGTGCACCGCTACTTCTTCGTCGTCCATGCGGTCGGCGAGGACAACCTGGGTGTTGATGGCTCAGTGTCGCCCGCCGTGGTCGGATTCAACCTGGCATTCAAGACTCTCGGCCGCGCGATCATCCAGGGTACGTACGCGCACTAGGCACGCGCGTAGCTGTTCGCCCAGGCGAACACGCTGCGCACATAGTCATTGGAGTGGTTGTAGGAGAAGACTGCCGACGACCACCCCGACCCGGTGCGCATGTCGCGCCCGGATGCGCAGAGGTAGCGCGCCGTTGTCAGCGCGGCATCGCTGATGTTGTTGGGGTCGGCGATGCCGTCGCCATTGCCGTCGGCACCCCAGCGGACCCAGGTCGACGGGATGAACTGCATGGGGCCGACGGCATGGTCCCACTGCGGGTCACCGTGCCATTTGGTTGTCTGCGCGTCGGAATGGATCGCAGCCATTCCACCTGAGCCGTTGAGCGCGGGTCCCAAGATCGGGTGGGACGTCATGCCGTCGGGCAACAGGATCGCGCCGCCGGTGGTGCCATGACCCGTCTCGACGCCGCCGATTCCGGCGAGGGTCGTCCAGCCCAGGTGGCAGCCGGGCCGATCGTGGTCGAGGCGAAGTGAAGCGTCCCCGTAGGCCTGGACTGCAACCGTGCTGATGCCGGTCGACTGAGAGGTCGCATCGACCCATGCCTGTGATGCGTGAAAGCCCTTCCGTACCGGCGCAACCGCGTTGGCCGGCGTGCTGGGCACGATCGTGACCGCGATCTCGCGTGCCTTGAACGGGCCGGAGCGGGTGGCGAATGCCGCTGTTGCCACGAGTATCGACGTCACGACCACGACGACGGCGGCGACCATCACCAGCGGGACGACGTTCGACGCGCGGCTCCGGCTATCCACGATGGCCGTGCGCATACGACATGCGCGCCGCTCGCCTGTTGTGGATCACGGAATCAAGCCTAACCGCCTCGGTTGGCGCTGAAAGCGGCCTCAGGCCTTCGGGGGCTTGGGGTCGGCCGGCGGCTCAGGAGTCGCGGCCGGTTCGTCACCGGTCGAGGCATTCATCGGCGACTCGGCGGCCTTTGCCGCGTCGAGCGCCTCCTTGACTGCTTCTGTCGTGGCAGCGTCCTCCGGAGCGTCGTCCACGATCGGTTCGTTGAAGTCGACGCGGGTCTTGCTGCCGCCGCCGTCGACCGGGATCTTGCCGATCGTGCCGCCAAGGGTGCCGAGTGCCTTGGTGAGCTCGGCCGGGATGATCCACGTCGTGGCGTTGTCGCCCTCGGCGATCTTCGGCAGCATCTGGAGGTACTGGTAGGACAGCAGCTTCTGGTCGGGGTTGCCGTCGTGGATTGCCTGGAACACCGTCTGAATTGCCTGAGCCTCACCCTGCGCCCGCAGGATCTGCGCCTGTCGATCGGCCTGAGCCGTGAGGATCGCGGCCTGTCGCTGACCTTCGGCGGTCAGGATGGCCGACTGCTTCTGACCCTCGGCGGTGAGGATCGATGACTGGCGCTCACCCTCGGCGGTCAGAATGACCGCACGCTTGTTGCGCTCGGCACGCATCTGCTGCTCCATCGCGTCGATGATCGACGGTGGCGGGTCAATGCCCTTGAGCTCGACACGGTTGACGCGAATGCCCCATTTGCCTGTGGCGCTGTCCAGCTCGCCGCGAAGGCCGGAGTTGATCTGGTCGCGGCTGGTCAGGGCGTGCTCGAGGGACATACCACCGGTGATGTTTCGCAGGGTGGTCATCGTGAGCTGCTCGATGGCCTGGATGTAGTTGGCGATCTCATAGGTGGCAGCAACCGGATCGGTCACCTGGAAGTAGATGACCGTGTCGATCGAGACCACCAGGTTGTCCTCGGTGATGACCGGCTGCGGCGGGAACGAGACGACCTGCTCGCGCAGGTCGATCGTGTAGCGCACCTTGTCGATGAATGGCATGACGATGTTGAGTCCGGCGGACAGCGTGATGCGGTATTTGCCGAACCGCTCGACGATGCCGGCGCGCGCCTGAGGGATGATCTTGACCGTCATCGAGACGATCACCATCGCCAGGATCGCGATTAGGACGAGTACGACAAGCGCTGCGGACATCAGGACTCCTTGTTGGTCACGACGGCTGTGGCGCCGTCGATCTTGGTGACGAGAACTTCGGCGCCGATGTCGAACGCGGCACTGTCGGTGGCGGCGCGAGCAGACCAGATCTCACCGTTGAGCTTGATCCGGCCGCCGTGCGCATCGACGGGTACATCGACGATGCCGGATCGACCGACCAGGGCATCGTGACCGCTGGTGAGGGTCGGGCCGGCATGCAGTCGTGCCACGACTGACGGGCGTACGAAGAACAACAGCGCGAGAGAAACTGCTGCGAACACGAGGATCGCAACCCAGAACGGCGCACCAAATCCGACGACGAGAGCGGCAGCCAGGGCACCCAGCGCAAACATCAACAAGACGAGATCAAGACTCATCAACTCGACGAGCGCGAGGATCACGGCAAGACCGACCCAGGTCGCCCATGCGTGATCACTCATCCAATCGATCATGTCGCCATCCGTTCGATCATCCAGCCCGATGTCCGTATGCTGCCCGACGCGCGCTGAACCGTCCACCTTCACTGTTCAACTCCAGTCGGAGTCCAAAAGTTGCACCAAGCGACTGCGCGGTCAAAGTCGACTCGATCGGGCCCTGCGCCACGACCTTGCCGTCACGCAGCATCAGGACGTGCGTGAAGCCGACGGGAATCTCTTCGACGTGGTGCGACACCATGACCAGCACCGGCGAGTTGTCGGCCAGTGACAGCACCTCAAGGCTGGCCATGAGGTCTTCGCGGGCACCGAGATCGAGGCCGGCGCCTGGCTCATCAAGTAGCAACAGCTCGGGGTCGGTCATCAGGGCACGGGCGATCAGGACGCGCTTGCGTTCGCCTTCCGAGAGCGTGCCGAACGTCCGGCCCGCCAGCGCGGAAATGCCCATCTCACCCATCATCTGATCGGCGCGGGCCTCGTCCGCGGGCTCGTAGTGCTCCTGCCACCGGCCGGTGACGGCGTAGGCAGCCGACAACACGGCGTCGCGTACGGATTCGGTCGGCGGGATGCGATCAGCGACGGTCGTGCTGGTGTGGCCGATGCGCGTGCGAAGGTCGAAGACGTCGACCTTGCCGAGCCTGTGGCCGAGGATGCGGACCTTGCCAGATGACGGGTGCAGGTTGGCGCCGACGATCTGCATCAACGTGGTCTTGCCGGCACCGTTGGGGCCCAGGATGACCCAGCGCTCCCCCTCGTCGACCGTCCAGCTGACGCTGTCCAGGAGCACTTTGCCGGGGCGCACGACAGTCACCTTCGAGAGCTCGAACGCAGCCCGCATGCACCCTCCATTTCGACACGCATCGTGGTGGTGTCAACCTATCGCGACGGCGAAGCTGCCGAGCGATAGCCTCGGGGGCGATGACCGAGCATGTGCCCGCCCTGCATCTCACCGATCCGACCGTGCTGGTCACCCTCACCGGCACGGACCAGAGCGGTGTCACGACGCGCCTTTTCGCGGACCTCGCGCCGCTCGCGATCGAGGTCATCGACATCGAGCAGCTCGTCGTACGAGGACGGCTGATTCTGAGCGCGTTGCTGACGATTCCGGCCGATCGTGCAGCTCTGGAAGAGACCGTCCACGCGGTCGGCAGCGCCTTCAACCTCGACGTCACGGTCGAGTACGGCACTGGCGACAACCGTGCCCGGCGCGTCGGACGTTCGCAGGTCGTCGTGCTCGGCGCACCACTTCGTCCCGCTGCGATCGCAGCGCTGGCCGCTCGCATCAAGGACGACGGTGGCAACATCGATCGCATCGTCCGCATGGCGCGCTATCCCGTCACGGCAATCCGCATGGAGGTCTCCGGCGCAGATCCCGACGTTCTGCAGGCCGATCTCGCCGCAGTGGCGTATGAGCAGGGCGTGGACGTCGCGGTGCAGGAGAACGGCATCCTGCGGCACGCACAGCGTCTGGTCGTGATGGACGTCGATTCGACGCTGATCCAGGGCGAGGTCATCGAGATGATCGCCGCTCATGCTGGCTTTGCGGCCGAGGTGGCCGCCATCACCGAGTCGGCGATGGCGGGCGAGCTCGACTTCACCGACTCACTGCGTGCTCGCGTTGCCTTGCTGGCCGGCGTCCCTGAATCCGCGCTGAGCGATGTGTACGACGCGCTGGTCTATGCGCCCGGCGCCCGGACCATGATTCGTACGCTCAAGCGGCTCGGCTATCGCTTCGCTCTGGTCAGCGGCGGATTCACCCAGATCATTGAACGCATCGCGGCCGAGCTCGATGTCGACTACTACGCCGCCAATCAGCTCGAGGTGGTCGACGGCCTCCTCACCGGGCAGATCATCGGAGACGTGATCGACCGCGCAGGCAAGGCCGAGGCGCTCCGGCGCTTTGCCGACGAGGCCCGCATACCGGTCAAGAACACGGTGGCGATCGGCGACGGGGCCAATGACCTCGACATGCTGGCGGCGGCCGGGCTCGGCATTGCGTTCAATGCCAAGCCGGTCGTACGTGATCAGGCCCGCACCTCGGTCAACGTGCCGTACCTCGACGCGATCATCTACCTGCTCGGGATCACCCGCGAAGAGGTCGAAGCCGCCGACGCGGCCGACTGACGGGCCTACTCATCGTCTTCGAGGCGGAAGCCGATCTTCATCGTGACCTGATAGTGCGACACCGACGTGTCGGTGATCTGACCCCGTATGCCGGTGACCTCGAACCAGTCGAGGTGGCGAAGGGTCGTGCCTGCGCGCTGGATGCCATTGTCGACGGCCTCGCTGATGCCCTCTGCGGACGTGCCGACGATTTCACTGATGCGATAGGTGCGGTTGCTCATACGCACATCATGCATGCTGGCTGATGCGACGTACGCTGGAGGCGTGAAGCCCGAGCCCGAAGCACGCAAGCAGCAGGTCTTTTCGATCACCTCTGCCGCGACTTCGCAGAGCGAGGAGATCGGCGGCCGCGAGAAGCGCTATGCCATCTCGATGGGCATCCGCACGATCTGCTTCGTTGGCTGTGTCGCGATCGTGACGACCACCTCGATGCCATGGTCGCTGTTCGGCTGGTTGCTGCTGGTCGGCGCCTTGCTGCTGCCCTACACATCGGTCATCCTGGCCAATGCCGGCGTGCGCAAGAAGGGTGCTGGGCCGTCGCCATTCGATGACGAGCCGGCCGGCGAGATCGAGCCGCCAAAACCGACTGCACTTCCTGGTGAGTGACGAGTGCGATGAGTGATCCGCTGATCTGCTCGGCCAAGGGCTGCGCTGCCGAGGCGACTCATCAGGTGCTGTGGAACAACCCCAAGATCCACACGCCCGACCGGCGGAAGATCTGGCTGGCCTGTGACGAGCACGAGGCCAGCTTGCGTGGGTTCCTCGACGCGCGCGGCTTCTGGAAAGAGACTCAGGCAGTGTCGGCCTAGCCGCCAATCGACGACATGGGCCTTGTGGGCTGAAGAAATGCCGGATCGTCGATGCCATGACCGGGCAGCTTGGTCGTCATGGCCGCAACCCAACGCTCGGCGAGCTCTCGGTCCGACGCACCCGCCCGGAGCGCACCGCGCAGGTCAGACTCCTCGCGGGCGAAAAGACAGTTGCGGATCTGGCCGTCGGCGGTCAGACGCACCCGATTGCAATCGCCGCAGAACGGACGGGTGACGGATCCGATGATGCCGACGGTGTGCGGCCCCTCGTCGACCAGGAACTTCTCGGCCGGAGCTGATCCACGACCGTCGAGTGGGGTCAGGCTGAAGTGGTCCCCCAACAACTCAAGTGTCTCGTCGGCGGTGACCATCGCGTCACGATTCCAGCCGTGCTGAGCGTCAAGCGGCATCTGCTCGATGAACCGCAGCTCGTAGTCGTGCTTAATGCACCAGCGGAGCAGGTCCGGCGCTTCGGCGTCGTTGATGCCGCGCAGGAGCACCGCATTGACTTTGACTGGCGCTAGACCGGCCTGGGCCGCAGCCGCCAGTCCGTCGATCACATCGCCCAGCCGGTCACGCCGCGTGATGGTCTCGAATGTCGCTGGGTCGGTCGTGTCGAGGCTGATGTTGACCCGATCGAGGCCGGCCTCGGCGAGCGCTTGAGCCGTGTGCTTGAGTCCGAGCCCGTTGGACGTCATGGCTGTGCGCGGATTGGACGGCAACGCCTTGGTCGCCGCGACGATGGCGGGAAGGCCTCGGCGGAGCAGCGGTTCGCCACCAGTGAATCGGACATCGCTGACGCCCAGCATCTCGACGCCAATGCGAATCAGACGAATGAGCTCGTCATCGCTGAGCGTCTCCTCGGTGGGCATCCAGTCGAGGCCCTCTGCGGGCATGCAGTACTGGCAACGGAGATTGCACCGATCGGTAAGGGACACGCGCAGGTCTGTGGCCACGCGCCCATGCTGATCGAGAAGCTTCACGTGTCCATCCTAGGTGCGGCCGCCGACCCCTGCAGGTCCGCGGTTGTCGTGTCCAACTACCGTCAGGGTGTGTTCAGCTTCCTGCTGAGCAGGCGCTGGATCGGCTTCGCGATCTTCGTTGTCCTGCTCGCCGCACTCTGCATCCGCCTCGGACTGTGGCAGATCCATCGGCTCGAACACCGCCTCGACAACAACAAGGTCGTCACGACACACTTTGCGACCGCTCCGGTCGACCTCTCGACGGTCCTCAGCAAGGGTCAGACGGTCGACGACAAGTCCGAATGGACTCGTGTGACGGCCACCGGCACGTACGACGTCGACCACCAGGTGACCGTCAAGTTCTCGACCCGTGACGGAGCGCCCGGAGTCGATGTCGTCACTCCGCTGGTGCTCGCCGACGGCGACGGCGTGCTGGTCGACCGCGGCTGGATGGCGACACAGAACACCGTCACCAAACCGTCGGTGCCGCCGCCACCGACCGGTCCGGTGACGATCATGGGCTGGCTGCGCCAGAACAACGGCGCCCATGGCGACGCGATTCGTCCGGCCAATGGCCAGATCCGCGCGATCTCGAGCGTTGCCCTCGGCAAGACCACGCCGTATGCGTTGACCGACGGCTACCTCAACCTGCGGACGCAGAAGCCCACGTCGGCCCATCCATTGGCGGCGGAGCCGAAACCTGAGCTCGGGCAGGGACCGCACTTCTTCTACGCCTTGCAGTGGTGGTTCTTCGCCGGGCTCGCGATTGTCGGCTTTTTCTGGTTTGCCTGGACTGAGGCCAAGGAGCGACGCAACCCCACCCGCATTGATGGATTCGGTGAGGTGCCCGCGCCCGAGAACGAGCCGGTCTGAGGCCTGTTTCAGGCCAGGCTGACGAGATCGGCGTAGTCGTCGTTCCAGAGGTCTTCGTCGCCGTCGGGCAGCAAGAGCACGCGATCGGGTTCAAGGGCCGTCACAGCGCCCTCATCGTGCGACACCAGGACGATTGCGCCCTCGTAGTTGCGGATCGCGCCGAGTACCTCTTCGCGCGACGCCGGGTCGAGGTTGTTGGTGGGCTCGTCCAACAGGAGCACATTGGCGCTGGACACGATGAGGCTGGCCAGGGCAAGACGGGTCTTCTCACCGCCGGAGAGGACACCTGCGGACTTCTGCGCGTCGTCACCGCTGAACAGGAATGAGCCGAGCACACTGCGGGCTTCAGCGTCATTGAGCTCAGGTGCGGCGGCCTGCATGTTCTGCAGCACCGTCCGATCGGTGTCGAGCGTCTCGTGTTCCTGCGCGAAGTAGCCGATCTTGAGGCCGTGGCCCTCGATGATCTCGCCGGTGTCGGCATTCGTGGTACCGCTCAGGATGCGCAGCAGCGTGGTCTTGCCGGCGCCGTTGAGGCCGAGCACGACGACCCGGCTGCCCTTGTCGATCGCCAGGTCGACGTCGGTGAAGATCTCCAAGGATCCGTATGACTTGGAGAGCCCTTCGGCCATCAGCGG
>JAOPXO010000208.1 GCA_025965115.1 Aeromicrobium sp. | reverse complement strand
CGCAGCGCGATCGTCATCAGGCGGTGGGAGCGCATGCCGATCGGGCCGGCGGCCGGCAGCAGCCGCGGCACGGTGATGAGTCCGGCCAGGCGGCGGGCGATCGAGAACGCCTCGCCATAGTGGCTGGTCAGGAGGGCGGGCCAGGCCTCGGCGAGGTTGCCGCCCGCGTTGATGAGCTCGGCGCCGACACGTCCGGTCTCGAGGCCGTAGTCGATGCCCTCGCCGTTGAGCGGGTTCACACAGCCGGCCGCATCACCGACCAGGATCCAGTTGGGGCCGGCTACGCCCGACACGGCGCCGCCCATCGGCAGCAGCGCGCTGGTAGGGAGGCGCAGCTCGCCGCTGAGATCCCACTCCTCACGGCGCAGGTTGGCGTAGTACTCCATCAGCGGACGGATCTGCAGATCGGCCGGGCGCTTTGATGTCGCGAGTGCCCCGACGCCGAGATTGACCTCGCCATCGGTCAGCGGGAAGATCCAGCCGTATCCGGGCAGCAGCTCGTCATCTTCGCCGCGCAGCTCAAGGTGCGAGGAGATCCACGGGTCGTCACTGCGGCCGGACTTCACGTACGAGCGGCCGGCCACGCCGTATGCGGTGTCACGGTGCCATTCGCGGCCGAGCACGCGGCCGAGCGGCGAACGTACGCCGTCCGCGACGATCAGCGTGTTGCAGGCGATCGTATGCGGCGTGCGGTCCTTGCCGAGGTGGAAGACCACGCCGGTGACCTTGCCGGCAGCATCGCGCTCGGCGTCGATCGCGCGGGCGTGCTCGAGGGGATTGGCGCCCGACTCGATCGCGACCCGGAAGATGCGGTCGTCGAGCTCGGTGCGGGGGACCGCGGAGCCGTAGTCCGGCAGTGAGCCACCGGGCCAGGGGAGCAGCAACTCCTGGCCGAAGCCGGCCGCGCGAAGCCCGCGGTTGGTGCCGTGCGAGCGCACCCAGTCACCGAGACCGAGACGCTCGAGCTCGGCGATCGCTCGTGGCGTGAGGCCGTCGCCGCAGGTCTTGTCGCGGGGGAAGACTGCGGCATCGGCGAGCACGGTGTCCATACCGAGGCGCGCGGTCCACGCAGCGGCTGCCGAACCTGCGGGGCCGGCACCGACGACGAGTACGTCGGTGCGGGTCGGCAGGTCGGGACTCATACGAATGATTCTCCCAGAGGCCGCCAGCAGGGCTTGACCAGGTGATTGGATGTGGCCATGAGTTCTGCCGCAACGGCGTCAGCGCCGTCCGAGAAGATCCATTACGCCTCGCGAGGGTCGTCGTATTTCGACGTCATCCTTGCGCTGTTCTGCGTCGTGCTGGTGGTATCGAATATCGCGGCCACGAAGTCGACCGAGTTCATCACGGGTCACGATGTGTCGATCGGGCCCGTCCAGGTCCTGCCGATCATCTCCGACGGTGGCGCGATCCTGTTCCCGCTGGCGTACATCCTCGGCGACGTGATCTCGGAGGTCTACGGCTTCCGCGCCGCTCGTCGGGCGATCCTCGTCGGCTTCGGCACCGCGATCCTGGCCTTCGCGACGTTCCTCGCAGCGATGAAGCTTCCGGGTGCGTCGTTCTATGAGAACCAGAAGGCCTTCGAAAGCGTCGTGTGGTCAGGCGTCCAGATCGTCTGCGCGTCGATGGTCGCGTACCTGACCGGCCAGTTCCTCAACTCGTACGTGCTGGTGCGCATGAAGGCACATTCGGCTGAGCACAGTCTGTGGCGCCGACTGATCGGGTCGACTGGCGTGGGGGAGGCGGCCGACACGTTCATCTTCTGCTCGATCGCGGCCTCGGCGATCGGGATCACGACCGGTGGGCAGTTCGTCAACTACTTCGTCGTGGGGTTCGTGTTCAAGTGCGGCGTCGAGATCGTGGTCAGTCCGGTCACGATGGTCGTGATCAACGCGCTGAAGAGCCGTGAGCCTACGTATTGGACGTGAGGCTCAGCCCCTGCGCTTGACCATCCAGACGAGCGTCAGCACGACAATGAAAGGCGTGACGAACAGAGCCACCGCGACAAGTCCTTGATCCCCCATCCGTGTCACGTTAGTAGGTCGCGGGGGTCACCTGCCATAGAAGCGGCCAAGGAAATCTGCCTTGGTATCAGCAAATGTGCCGCTCTCGATCGCGTCGCGCATCTGGTCGACGAGCCGAACGATGAACCGCTCATTGTGGATCGTCGCGAGGGTCGCCCCAGTCATCTCGCGGGTCTTGAACAGGTGATGCAGGTACGCCCGGGAGTAGTGACCACACGTGTAGCAATCGCACTCGGGGTCGATCGGGCCGAAGTCGCGACGGGACGCGGCCGAGGTCACGTTGAAGTGACCCGTCGTCGTGTAGACCCGTCCTGACCGGGCCACTCGCGAGGGGTTGACGCAGTCGAAGGTGTCACAGCCGTTCTCGACGGCAGTGAACAGGTCATCCGGCTCGCCAATGCCGAGAAGGTGCCGAGGCTTGTCGGCCGGCAGCTCCTCGTTGACCCAGCTCACGATGTGGCCGAGCCGCTCCTTCTCGATCGCACCGCCGATTCCGTAGCCGTCGAAGTCGAGCGCGACGAGTCCGCGAGCTGCTTGGCGTCGGAGGTCTTCGTGCTGAGCGCCCTGGACGACTCCGAACAGCGCCTGCGGGGGTTTGTGAGCACGCTCGCTGGTCAGGCGTCGGTGCTCGGAGACGCATCGCTCAGCCCAGGCCTGCGTACGAGCTAGTGACTCGACCTGGTATTCGCGGGTGTTCATCAGCGTGGTCAGCTCGTCGAAGGCAAACATGACGTCCGCGCCGAGCTGGTGCTGGATCTGCATCGACACCTCGGGCGTGAAGCGATGCATCGTGCCGTCGACGTGGGACTTGAATGTCACTCCGTCGTCGTCGACCGTCGCGAGCCGCTCCTTGCCAGGCGCGATGACGTCATCGGCCTCAACGCCCGTGGCATCCATCGACAGCGTCTTCTTGAACCCGGCTCCGAGCGAGAGCACCTGGAAGCCGCCCGAGTCGGTGAACGTCGGGCCCGGCCAGTTCATGAACGTACTCAGACCGCCGGCCTCGTCGATGATGTCGGCGCCGGGTTGGAGGTATAGGTGGTAGGCGTTGGCCAGCAGCGCCTGGGCACCGAGATCGGCCATCATCTCGGGGAGCACGCCCTTGACGGTTGCGCGCGTGCCGACCGGGATGAAGGCCGGCGTCCGGATGTCACCGTGCGGGGTGTGGATCGTGCCGCTGCGACCGAGGTTGCCCTCGAGCTGCTTGCCGACGGTGAACACGGGCTCAGTCAACCAGCCACACGGCGCCGGCCAGCGCGGAGGCGGTGAGCAGCAGGAAGACGACGTTCCACACCGTGGCCGGCAGGTGAGTGAGGCGGGCGAGTATGTCGGCGTCGGTGGTGCGAGTGCGCACTCGACGCCGGTGCGCCCACAAGTCGACCACCGTGCGCGGCGCGGCGAGCAGCAGGAACCAGGCGAAAGCCAACGCGGCGAAATCCTGGGTGTGCGCGGGCGCGCGCCAGATCAGTACGCCGACGGCCACCCCACTCAGCGCGACGACGAGCAGCCCGAACCAGTTGCGTATGTACACGAGCATCATCCCGAGCGTGGCGAGGCCGGCGTAGAGCGCCCAGTCGGTGTGCCCGGCGTTGACCAGCGCGACTGAGCCGAGGCCCAGCGCCGATGGTGCGAGGTAGCCGGCTGCCGCGGTCGCGATCATGCCCGGACCGCGCGGGCGCCCGCTCGAGATCGTCAGGCCGGAGGTGTCGGTGTGAAGGCGGATGCCGTTGAGCCTCCGTCCCGTCAGGACCGCGATCACCGCATGACCCGCCTCATGCACCAGCGTCACCAGATGACGCGTCATGTGCCACGCCTGCGGCACGATCACCAGGACCAGCGCTGCGGCCGCGGCTACCCAGACGGTGTCAGTGTGGTTCACCCGGTGGTCGCGGTGTCGGTGGCCGTCGGTGTGGTGTCGGTCGCTGTCGGCGTGGTCGTGCTCGATGACGCCGTGGGTGTAGTGGTCGTAGCCGTGTCGGTCGGCGTGGTGGGTGGCGTTGTCGTCGTCTTGGTCGGCTTCGGCGTCGGTTTGTGGTGCGACCCGCCGAAGGTGTCGGTGATGCTCGTGCCGGTTGAGCCGTCGAGCGTACGGCCGGAGATCAGCTCATACGTCGAGATCGCCGCGATCGCGAGGGCGAGTACGACGAGCGTCGTGACGATGATCGTATTCCAGTGCAGTCGTCGCCGTTCGTCGACGAACTGGGCGCCCTTGGCGGGGGAGTCGACCTCGGCGGCCTCATCGAGAGCGGATTGCACCTCGCCGTCCTCGACGCGTCGCTCGATCATCGTGCCGCTCTGGGTCTGGATCAGCAGGGTGCGTCCCTGGTGGAGCGTGTTGCTGTAGAACGCCGAGGTGATCGTGACGACGAAGCTGCCGAGCGCTGCGCCGACGATCGTGCCGGCCACGCCGAGTCGTGAGGCGATCCAGGCGGCGGTCACGGCAGCGAGGACGCTGGCGGCGACCTGGAGCCACGAGACCTCTCCGAA
>JAOPXO010000144.1 GCA_025965115.1 Aeromicrobium sp. | reverse complement strand
CGAGGGCTTCGCGCCTGATCAGCGCGCCGTACGCCACGATCGGGCAGCAGTCGGGCTCCAGGGCTCGCAGTCGATCCATGAACTCCGGATCGGACGGCTTGGCCGGCTTGAGCACCTCGATGCCATGCGCGGCGGCAGCCTCCGCCACGGG
Source organism: Aeromicrobium sp. (assembly GCA_025965115.1). Classification (GTDB taxonomy): domain Bacteria; phylum Actinomycetota; class Actinomycetes; order Propionibacteriales; family Nocardioidaceae; genus Aeromicrobium. The sequence continues at coordinate 7,793 of JAOPXO010000144.1, read as the reverse complement.
TGAGGCGGTGAGCGTCCGACCGCGACCCGCCGGGGCATCGGGACGGGTGATCACCGCGACGATGTCGTGCCGGCTCGCGACGAGTGCTTCGAGGGACGGGACCGCGGTCTCAGGCGTACCAGCGAAGACAACTCTCACGCCAGTGCCCCCGACAAGAACCCACGATACGGAGGCACTGACCTAAATGCCTTTCGGTTCCCTCGCTGACGCTCGCTCACGCCAGTGCCCCCGACAAGAACCCAAGATACGAAGACACTGACCTTAATGCCTTTCGGTTCCCTCGCTGACGCTCGCTCACGCCAGTGCCCCCGACAAGAACCCACGATACGGAGGCACTGACCTGAATGCCTTTCGGTTCCCGCCCAACTGACTATCGCTCACGCCGACGAGTCTAGGCGGGGCAGTGCGTCCACCTGCGAGCGCACGCTAGAGCGCGGGTGGGTCGACCTGGATGCGCAGGCCCTGCAGCTTGGCCGCGCTGCGTTCGGCGACACACGCCTTGAGCTCGGCTGCCAGCGCGGCACCCTCGCGGCGGGGCGACCGCAGGATAAGCCGCTCCCCCGACTCTGCGGACCGCGAATCGACGGGCACCGGACCCAGAACCTCCGTGTGAGGAGTCCAGGTGCGTGCAGCGAGCTCGGTGAGTACGTCGTCGGGTGCGTCGATCGTCGCCAGTCGGGCGGTGGGCGGCAGATGCGTCTCGGCGCGGCTCGCCAGCTCACGCGCGGCGAAGCCCACTGGATCGGCGCGCACGAGCGCCTGAAGGGTTGCCGGGTCGCCGACCGCGATCGCCGTGCCGCCGGGACCGGCGAGGGCGAGGGCGTTGAACCAGCGACGGTGCGCCTCCTCATCGACGCGGACATCTTCGCGGGCCAGCATGAGCCAGGTGTCGAGCAGCACCACGAGCTCGTAGCCGCCCTCGACACGAGGCTCGGCGCCCGGTGTCGCGAGCACCAGCACCCGTCCTGCCGGGACGGTGTCGACGATCGACTCACCGCCCGAGGTGATCACCTTGAGATCGGCGAATGCCCGGCCGAACTCCTCGGCGGTGCGCAGAGCGCCGACCACGGGCGATCTCAGCGTATGACCGTGGCACTCCGCGCACTCCCACGAGTCGACCTTCGTGCCACACCACCGGCAGGCCAACGGAGCCGACGCCGAGGTCTGCACGAGTGGACCCTGGCACGGGGCGCATCTGGCTGGATGCCGACAGTCCTGGCACGCGAGGGACACACGGTAGCCGCGGCGTGGCACCTGGATGAGCACGGCACCCGTCGTTGCTCGAATAGCGCGGAACACCTCATGCGGGAGTCGCGCTGGCGCCGATCCGGCCGAGGACCCCGAGGTCACCTCGACCCGTGGCCAGGACGCGCGACGCACGTCTGACGTTGCGGCAAGGCCCACGCACCACCCGCTGTCGACCAGCGACTGGCCCTCGGCGGTGCGGGCGTAGCCGCCGATCAGCAATGCAGTGCGCTGCTCGGTGGCGCGCAGGAGCAGCACCTCCCGGCCGTGCGGATAGGGCGCCCGCGGCTCGGCGTAGAGATCGTCGCCGTCGTCCCACATCGCCACGAGTCCGAGTGACCGGATCGGCGCGAACGCGGCTGCACGCGTGCCCAGCACGACCTGCACCTCACCACGGGAGGCGGCGAGAAATGATCGATAGCGCGCGGCCGGCGACATCGCGGCAGTGAGCGCAACGTGGTGGCCCTCCCCCAGGACCTCGGTGAACACCGCATCCCAACGAGCAACATCGCGCACATCTGGCACGCATACGACCGAACCACGACCTGACTCAAGCGTCGCCAGCACCGCGGCGGCGACCGCGCGGGCCGGATCGCCCCCCGGCACTGCCGTCCACCACGCCCGCGGCGTATCGCCGGCGCGCAACGCATCGATGAAGCCTTCACCATGCTCGTACGGCTGCCAGTCACCGTGGGAGGCCGGCGGGAGCTCCAGATCAGTCGCATCGCGCACCACCGCTTCTGTGCGGGCGTGGCGTGGCGGGATGGCCAGCCGCAGGACATCGCCGAGCGTGCCGGCATAGCGATCGGCCACCGTGCGCGCGAGGGCGATGACTTCGGGATGGAGAACGGGCTCGGGCGAGACGACCTTGGCCAGGAAGGCCAGTCGCCCCTCGTGGTCGGTCGTGTCGACCCGATCGATCACAAATCCATCAACCAGCCGACCGGCGAAACGTACCTTGACCCGACACCCCGGCACTGTCTCGGCGTCGAGCGTTGACGGTACGAAGTAGTCGAAGGGTCGGTCGAGATGGGCGAGACCGGTGTCGACCGCGATCCGCGCCACGGGCCGTGATGCCGCCTGGACGTGCGTTGGCCGGGTCTTCGCAGCACGCTTCTTGGCCGGCGACGAAGTAGGGACCAGAGCAAGTTGCTCTGGTCCCTCTTCGTCAGTCACGGTGCTGTTCTATCAGCAGCCGACGACACCTACTTCGATGCGGCGGCCTTCAGCGCCTCGGCGCGGTCGGTCGACTCCCAGCTGAAGCCCTGGTCCTCGCGACCGAAGTGGCCGTATGCGGCCGTGGCGGCGTAGATCGGGCGGAGCAGGTCGAGGTCACGGATGATCGCGGCCGGCCGGAGGTCGAACACCTCGAGCACGGCTTCGCGGATCTTGTCGACCGGGACGGTCTCGGTGCCGAATGCCTCGACGTAGAAGCCGACCGGGTGCGCCTTGCCGATCGCGTAGGCAACCTGCACTTCGACCTTGCTGGCCAGACCGGCGGCGACGATGTTCTTGGCAACCCAGCGCATGGCGTAGGCGGCGGAACGGTCGACCTTCGACGGGTCCTTGCCCGAGAACGCACCACCACCATGGCGGGCATATCCGCCGTAGGTGTCGACGATGATCTTGCGGCCGGTCAGGCCGACGTCACCCATCGGGCCACCGATGACGAACTTGCCGGTCGGGTTGACCAGCAGGCGGTAGTCGGAGTGGTCGATGTCGAACGTGTCGAGGACGACGTCGACGACGTGCTTCTTGACGTCGGCGGTGAGCTGCGTGTCGAGGTCGATGCCGTCTTCGTGCTGCGACGAGACCACGACGGTGTCGATGCGTACGGGCTTGTCGTTGTCGTCGTACTCGACCGTGACCTGGGTCTTGCCGTCCGGACGCAGATAGCCCAGCGTGCCGTCCTTGCGAGATGCCGTGAGCTGCTCGGCGAGACGGTGCGCGATCGTGATCGGCAGCGGCATGAGCTCGGGAGTCTCGTCGACTGCGAAGCCGAACATCAGCCCCTGGTCGCCGGCGCCCTGGAGGTCGAGCGGGTCGGCCGAGCCTTCGGAGCGGCCCTCGAACGCCGTGTTGACGCCCTGCGCGATATCGGGCGACTGGGCGTCGAGGGTGATCTGCACGCCACACGAAGCGCCATCGAAGCCCTTGACCGATGAGTCATAGCCGATCGCCAGCACGCGGTCGCGAGCGATCTTGGCGATGTCGACGTATGCCTCCGTGGTGACCTCTCCACCGACGACGATGAGGCCTGTCGTGATGAAGGTTTCGCACGCAACGCGGCTCTTGGGATCCTGGGCCAGCAGAGCGTCGAGGACGCTGTCACTGATCTGGTCGGCGATCTTGTCCGGGTGACCTTCAGTCACGGATTCGGACGTGAAAAAGCGGCTCACTTTGTCTCCTGGTTCGGGATGGCTGTACGTAGTGTAACGAGCGAGACCGTCGGTGGTTTCACTCAGTCCATGCGCTGGACGACGGCATCCAGCACAGTGTGTGCAAGATCGATCTTGGGGCCGAGCGGGATCTCCTCGACGGTGCCATCGGAGCCGAGCAGTACGGCCTCGTTGTCATCGCGACCGAATGCCTTGCCGGCGCTCACATCGTTGACGACGAGCAGATCGCAGCCCTTGCGGGTCAGCTTGGCGCGGGCGTGCTCGATGACGGTCGCCTGCGCGTCGCCGGTCTCGGCCGCGAAGCCGACGATGACCGGGCGCTTGCTCGTGCGGGCGGTGACCAGCTCGACCAGGATGTCGGGATTCTCGACCAGCCGGATTTCGGGTGTCTCGTGGTCGGCGGTCTTCTTGATCTTGGCATCGACGAACTCCGCCGGCCGGAAATCGGCTGGCGCAGCAGCCATGATCACCGCGTCGGCATCGACGGCAGACGCGTGCATCTGTCGGCGAAGTTCCTCGGTGCTGACGACCCGCAATACATCGACACCCGCCGGATCCGCCAGTCCGACATTCGCCGCCACCACCGTGACCCGGGCCCCACGGGCGACAGCCGCCTCGGCAAGCGCATAGCCCTGACGACCAGATGAGCGATTGCCGAGATAGCGAACCGGGTCCAGGAACTCCCGAGTGCCACCGGCGGAGATCACGACATGCTTGCCGGCGAGATCCTGCGGCCTGCCCTCGAGCACCTGGAGTGCGGCGGTGTAGATCTCCTCTGGTGCCGGCAGGCGCCCCTTGCCGGTATCGACGCCCGTCAATCGACCCACCGCAGGCTCCAGGACGATGCAGCCTCGCTCGCGGAGTGTGGCGACATTGGCCTGCGTCGCGGCGTTTTCCCACATTTCGGTATGCATGGCGGGCGCAAACATGACCGGGCAGCGTGCCGTCAGCAGCGTCGTCGTGAGGAGATCGTCGGCGAGCCCGTGCGCGGCCTTCGCCAGCGTGTTTGCGGTGGCCGGAGCCACGATCACGAGGTCTGCGCTCTGTCCGATGCGTACGTGAGCGACCTCGTCGACATGTTCGAACACCTCGGACTGGGCCGGCTTGCCGCTCAGTGCTTCCCAGGTGGCGGTGCCGACGAAATGCAGCGACGCCGCGGTCGGCACGACCCGAACGCTGTGCCCTGACTCGGTGAAGAGTCGCAAAAGCTCGGCGGCCTTGTACGAGGCAATGCCGCCGGAGACCCCGAGAACAACTTCGCTCATGTCGTCACCGCCGTCAGAAACCCACGATACGGCGAAGACGACATGATCCCAGCCTCATGATTCGCTCGCTGAAGCTCGCTCATACGTCCATCATCCCGCATCGGGCCGCAAAACGGCCCGCTAAGCGTGGATCAGGCCTTGGCTGCGGCTGCTTCTTCTTCGGGGTCGATGTCTTCGACCGTCAGCAGATCGGCGTTGATCTCACGCAGTGCGATCGACAGCGGCTTCTCCTGGACGCCGGTCTCGAGCAGCGGGCCGACGTACTCCAGCAGGCCTTCGCCGAGCTGGGAGTAGTAGGCGTTGATCTGCCGCGCACGCTTGGCGCTGTAGAGGACGAGCTTGTACTTGCTGTCCGCCTTCTCGAGCAGGTCGTCGAGCGGCGGGTTGGTGATGCCGATGGCGACCGAGCGTGTCTTGGACACAGAAACCCTCACAGAAAAGATTAGAAATGGACCCGACTCGTGCCGGATCGGAACAAGTCTACCAATTCTTCGCAAGCACTCTCGACATCGGTGTTCACGATCGTCACATCGAACTCATCCTCGGCCGCCAGCTCCACGCGCGCGGTTGCGAGGCGGCGTTCGCGCTCGGCGGGTCCCTCGGTGCCACGACCGGCGAGCCGCCGCTCCAGCTCTTCCCAGCTCGGCGGCGCCAGGAAGCACATCAAGGCGTCGGGCATACGTGCGTGGACCTGCCGTGCGCCCTGGAGATCGATCTCGAGCAGTGCCGGCTGACCGGCGGCCAGGTGCTCCTCGACCGGCGCACGCGGAGTGCCATAGCGCGCAGCTCGGTGGACGACAGCCCACTCCAGCAGCCCGTCGGCGGCCACCATCGCGTCGAACTCCTCGTCGGTCACGAACAAGTAGTGGACGCCATCGATCTCACCGGGCCGCGGGCTGCGCGTGGTGACGGAGACCGAGATCCAGATCTCGGGGTGCTTGCGGCGTACGCACGCCGCAACGGTGCCCTTGCCGACCGCAGTGGGGCCGGCAAGGACCACAAGTCGTGCGTGACTGGCGGGCGCGGGACGCCCGTCAGCCACGGCCAGATTTGTCTGTTCTGTCAGTGAACTCCGAGATCAGATTCTTGATCTGGTTGGCGCCGAGCCCTCGGAGACGCCGGTTGCCGGCGATGCCGACGCGCTGCATGATCTCCTGGGCGCGCACCTTGCCAACTCCGGGCATCGCCTGCAGCAGGTCGATGACCCGCAGCTTGGCGATGACCTCATTGACCTTGGACTCCTGAAGAACCTCGGTCACACTCGCACGGGAGTGTTTCAGTCGGTTCTTCACTTCGGCCCGCAGCCGTCTGGCGGCTGCGGCTTTCTCGAGAGCGGCCTTGCGCTGCTCCGGCGTCAATATCGGGAGTGCCACTTCATTCACCTCATCTAGGGTTGCGGATGGCGGTCATTTGAGCGTGATCTTGCATTCCTGCTTGACGTTCTTGACGACAGCATTGCGCTGGGTCGTTGTAGCGTTGAACGCTTGGTAGGCCGTATTCAGCTTCTTGAGCTGAGCTGTGCTGAGTTTCTTGACCTTCGCGGTGTTCGTCATGTCCTCGAGCGAGAGACCAACATCCTTCTGTGCGGCGATGACACCCTTGGTGACATCGGCGAGGGTCTTCCAATCCTTGCGAATCGACGTAGGAGCCACCTTGGCCACACCGTCGAACACCTTGGCGTAGTTGGCATAGGCGGCATCGGTGCGCTTCTGGCCAAACGTGTTGAGAGTCGACTTGCCCTTGTCCACGGCATCGCAGTAGGCGTTGCCGCCACCACATCCCGACAACGTCGTGGCAGCGACGATGGTCACCACCATGAGTGCGGCGGAACGTTTCATGCAGTGACTCCTCGACGTACGTGGCGTGCGGAACTGCTAGGAGCCTACAAGTTCGGCGTTGACCCCCGCGACAGAATCGCGGAGCGCCTGGACATCGGGACCGTGCGCGAGCACTCCACGAGACGTTGACGGGATCACATTGGCCATGACGCCGCTGAAGAGCCGGTTGATGTCGGCCACCGTGCCACCTTGCGCCCCGAACCCGGGTACGAGCAACGGACCGTTGATCGCGAGGTCCTCGTCGGCTTCGCCGATCGTCGCACCCACGACGGCTCCGAAGGCGCCCATGGGTTCTGCTCCGGCGTTGAGCGCTGCGAGCTGGGACAGGATGCCGCCGGCGACGGTCTGGTCGTCGTTGCGGGCGAGCTGAACCTCTGGACCCTCCTTGTTGGAGGTCAGTGCCAGGACGAACACGCCGGCGTCATTCTTCTCGCCAACCTCGAAGAACGGAGTCAGTGAGCCGAAGCCGAGATAGGGGCTCACCGTGATCGCATCCGCGGCCATCGGCGAATCTTCGTCAAGGTACGCGTCGGCATACGCGGCTGCCGTCGAGCCGATGTCGCCACGCTTGACGTCGAGGATGACGAGCGTTCCGGTGTGCCGGAGGTCCTGGATCGTACGCTCCAGAACGACGACGCCGCGTGCGCCGAACCGTTCGAAGAATGCCGACTGTGGCTTGACGAAGGCGACGCGTCCGGCGAAGGCGTCGACGCAGATCGAGGCGAACCGGTCGAGCCCCTCGACGTCATCGGGAAGGCCCCATTCGGCGAGCAGCGACGCGTGTGGGTCGATGCCGACGCAGGCCGGGCCGTACGCCGCCATCGCTGCCCGGGCGCGCGAACCGAAGCTCATGCCGCAACCTCCGTCAAAAGGGCACGGTACGAAGGTCGCGGCATGATCACTGCCTCATTGTTCGCTCGCTCGCGCTCGCTCATGCCGGCCGACCTGCCTCGACGATGCGGCCCCACTCCTGCAGCGAGGTCACCCCGATCTTGCCCTCGATCAGCGCCTCGATGCCCTGCACCGCCGCGGCGAGGCCTTGCACC
>JAOPXO010000137.1 GCA_025965115.1 Aeromicrobium sp. | reverse complement strand
GCGTCGCCCTGTCGGCCCTGACGATGGCCGAGTACTTCCGCGACGTGCAGAACCAGGACGTGCTGCTGTTCATCGACAACATCTTCCGGTTCACGCAGGCCGGCTCCGAGGTCTCCACGCTGCTGGGTCGCATGCCGTCGGCCGTGGGCTACCAGCCGACGCTCGCCGACGAGATGGGTGTGCTCCAGGAGCGCATCACCTCGACGCGTGGTCACTCGATCACGTCGCTCCAGGCGATCTACGTGCCGGCCGATGACTACACCGACCCGGCCCCGGCCACGACTTTCGCCCACCTCGACGCGACGACCGAGCTCAACCGTGAGATCGCGTCGATGGGCATCTACCCGGCCGTCGATCCGCTGACGTCGACCTCGCGCATCCTCGATCCGCGCTACATCAGCGCCGATCACTACCGGACGGCCAACCGGGTCAAGAGCATCCTGCAGCGCAACAAGGAGCTGCAGGACATCATCGCGATCCTCGGTGTCGACGAGCTCAGCGAAGAGGACAAGACCCTCGTCTCGCGGGCACGTCGTATCCAGCGGTTCCTGTCACAGAACACCTACGTTGCCAAGCAGTTCACCGGCATCGAGGGCTCGACCGTATCGATCGACGAGACGATCGACGGTTTCACCAAGATCTGTGACGGCGACTACGACCATGTGGCTGAGCAGGCCTTCTTCATGTGCGGCGGTCTCGAAGACGTCGACGCGAAGTGGGAACAGATCCAGAAGAGCCTCTGATGGCAGATCCACTCCAGATCGAGCTGGTCTCGGCCGACCGCGTTGTGTGGTCCGGCCAGGCCAGTGAGGTGCTCGCTCGTACGGTCGAGGGAGACCTCGGTGTGCTCGCCGATCACGCTCCGTTGCTCTCGCTCCTCGTCCCGGGCGTCGTGGTCATCACGCCACTAGAGGGTGAGATGGTGCGTGCCGCCATCTCGGAGGGCTTCATCTCGGTCGCCAACAACCGTGTGTCGATCCTGAGCGAGGATGCATTTCTCGCTGACGAGATCGACGCGGCTGCTGCACAATCAGAGCTCGAGGCTGCGCAGGAGAGCGAAGATGCAGACGGCATCCTGCGCGCTGAGGCCAAGCTGCACGTCATCGACAAGGCGTCCTGACGACGAAGGGAGTTCGCATTGCCACTTTTCTTGTGGTTGGTCGACTCCCTCGCGCTCGTCGTCGTGCTTGTTCTCTTGCCGTTGGTCGGTCTGCTGGCGCGGCGCCGGATCCTGGCCCGCTCGGGTGGCACGTTCGACATGAGCGTCAATCGGCATGCCGAGGGCACCACCAAGGGCTGGACGCTCGGGCTGGCGGTCTATCGCGACACCGAGCTGGAGTGGTTCCGCACCTTCTCCCTGTCACTGCGACCGCGCTATCGGTTCACCCGCGGTGACGTACGCATCGACGGTCGCCGGGAGCCGGTGGGCCACGAGGTCTACGCAATTCATGCCGGTCATCTGATCGTGGGCACGGAGAACGCCTCGGGCGTCAAGCAGCTCGCGATGAGTGCCAATGCGCTGACGGGATTGTTGTCGTGGCTGGAGTCCTCGCCGCCCGGCCAGCGTGTGAACAACGTCTTATGAATTGACCTATAAGTTGACGCCCGGAGTGAGGGCAACGAGAATCTAGTCAGTCCCCTGACGAGAAGGTGCATCGTGTTGAAGCGTTTCGTAGTCGCGACATTCATTTCGGCCCTCGCCGTTGTTGGTGTGGCTCCGGCAGCCAACGCCGCCACGACAGATCACCCGCACGCCAGCTTCTCGTCCCACAGCAACATCGACTGGGACTGACCTACCGCTCGCCTCCGGGCTTCCAGAGCACATCGCCCTGCGCACGATTGGCGTGCCGGGCCAGGATGAACAACAGATCACTGAGCCGGTTGAGATATTTCGCGGTCAGGATGTTCATGGTTTCGCTGTGCTCGCCCAGCGCTGCCCAGGCTGAGCGCTCCGCGCGCCGGGTCACCGTACGCGCGATGTGCAGGGCCGCGGCCGATTGAGTGCCTCCGGGCAGGATGAACGACCGCAACTTGTCGAGCTGATCGTTGTAGTGATCGCACCACTCCTCGAGCCGATCGATGTAATCGGGCTCGACTCGCAGAGGCGGATGTTTCGGATTGTCGACGACGGGGCACGACAGATCGGCTCCGACGTCGAACAGGTCATTCTGCACGTGGGTCAGCACGGCCACGACGTCATCGTCCAGGGCGCCGAGGGAGATCGCGAAGCCGATCTGGCTGTTCGCCTCGTCGACGTCGGCGTACGCGCCGAGCCGCAGGTCGAGCTTGCTCGTACTGCTCAGGTCGCCGAGATTGGTGGTGCCATCGTCGCCGGTTCGCGTGTATATCCGTGTCAGATTGACCATGTAGGTGAGTGTATGGCGCGGGGGAGTGTGAGCAGGAACGCCCCGGCCAAGCCGTGACCAGCACGGATACCGCGCGGTAACCTGAACGTTATGCCTGACAAGCCCTGGGTGATGCGTACGTACGCCGGCCACAGTTCTGCAGCGGAGTCGAATGCGCTCTATCGCCGCAACCTGTCCAAGGGCCAGACCGGCCTCTCGGTGGCGTTCGACCTCCCGACGCAGACCGGCTACGACCCCGACCACGAGCTGAGCCGTGGCGAGGTCGGCAAGGTGGGTGTGCCGATTCCGCACCTCGGTGCGATGCGCCAGTTGTTCAAGGACATACCGCTCGACACCATGAACACCTCCATGACGATCAACGCCACCGCGATGTGGCTCCTGGCGATGTACGAGGTGGTCGCCGAGGAACAGGGTGTCGATGCCTCGGAGCTTTCAGGGACGACCCAGAACGACATCATCAAGGAATACCTCTCGCGTGGCACCTATGTCTTCGGCCCCGCGCCATCCCTGCGGCTGACCACCGACATGATCGCCTACACCGTGAGCACGATCCCGAAATGGAATCCGCTCAACATCTGCAGCTATCACCTGCAGGAAGCCGGCGCGACGCCCACGCAGGAGCTCGCATACGCCCTGTGCACCGCGATCGCCGTGCTCGACGCAGTCAAGCACGCCGGACAGGTCCCTCCGGAGGAGTTCGAAGAGGTCGTCGGACGCATCTCGTTCTTCGTGAACGCCGGCGTGCGCTTTGTCGAAGAGATGTGCAAGATGCGTGCGTTCGGCCAGATGTGGGAAGAGATCACCCGCGAGCGTTATGGCGTGAAGAATCCCAAGATGCGTCGATTCCGCTATGGCGTCCAGGTCAACTCACTTGGGCTGACCGAGGCGCAACCCGAGAACAACGTCCAGCGCATCGTCCTGGAGATGCTCGGCGTCACGCTGAGCAAGGACGCCCGCGCCCGGGCTGTGCAGCTGCCCGCCTGGAATGAAGCGCTCGGCCTGCCGAGGCCATGGGACCAGCAGTGGTCCCTACGTCTTCAGCAGGTGCTCGCGTATGAGTCCGATCTGCTGGAGTACGACGACATCTTCGAGGGTTCCGTCGTGATCGAAGCCAAGGTGGCCGAGCTCGTCGAGGGTGCGAGGGCCGAGATCGATCGCGTACAAGCCATGGGCGGTGCCGTTGCGGCAGTTGAGTCCGGCTACATGAAGCAAGCCCTCGTCGGCTCGCATGCCGAGCGTCGTGCGCGTATTGAGTCCGGTGAGATGAAGGTCGTGGGCGTCAATTCGTACACGGAAACCGAGCCCTCACCGCTGACCGCTGACCTCGACACCGCGATCATGACGGCAGATCCCGAGGCCGAAGCCAATGCGATAGCCGAAATCGTCGAGTGGCGCGCCCAGCGCGACCAGAGCGCGGTCGACGAGACACTCGATCGCCTCCGCGCCGAGGCCAAGACCGACACCAACCTGATGGAAGCCACGCTCGCCGCCGTACGCGCGGGTGCGACCGTCGGCGAGTGGGCCGGTGCCCTGCGCGAGGTGTTCGGTGAATATCGCGCACCGACCGGCGTCAGCGGCGTCGTCGGTGTCGCGGAGGCCGGCGCCGAGTTGTCCGCGGTGCGCGAGAAGGTCCGCCGCACCGGCGACGAGCTCGGGACCCGACTTCGCCTGCTGGTCGGCAAACCCGGCCTGGATGGGCACTCCAATGGGGCCGAGCAGATCGCCGTACGCGCGCGTGACGCGGGCTTTGAGGTCATCTACCAGGGCATCCGCCTGACCCCCGCTCAGATCGTCGCTGCGGCGGTTGCGGAGGACGTTCACTGCATCGGCTTGTCGATCCTGTCCGGATCGCACATGGAGCTCGTGCCCGATGTGCAGAAGGCCATGGCCGAGGCCGGCATCGGCGACGTGCCCCTGATCGTCGGCGGCATCATCCCCGACTCCGACGCCCGCAAGATGGAGGCGGCCGGTGTTGCTGCGGTCTTCACTCCGAAGGACTTCGGGATGACCACAATCATGGACCGGATCGTCGATGAGATCCGCAAGGCCAACCACCTCGCAGTCTGACCGCGATTGTCTCGCCGGCGTCGGCATTGAACCGTCGAGCGTCCATCTGCGTGATACTGGGTAGGAGGTTCCGTTGCCTGCACACGACGTCGCGCTGATTCAACAGCTGCATGATGAGCATGCAACTGTCCTGTACCAGTACGTCCTCCGCCTGACCAACCAGGATCACGGTCTCGCGGAGGATGTTGTCCAGGAGACCATGCTGCGGGGTTGGCGGCACCTCTCCAACCTCGACAAGTCGCAAGGGTCCGTGCGTGGATGGCTGTTCACGGTTGCGCGCAATCTCGTGATCGATGAGTGGCGTTCGCGCCGATCGCGGGTCGAATTGGTGGTCGCCGACGTTCCCGATGCCCCCACCGACGTCGACCAGACCGACTGGCTGATCCAGGCGTGGGTGGTGGGCGAGGCGGTGACCCGACTCTCGGCGGATCATCGCGCCGTTCTGCTGGAGTGCTACTACCGGGATGCCTCGGTGGCAGAGGCTGCTCGGAATTTGGGCATCCCGGAGGGAACCGTGAAGTCGCGCACGCACTACGCCTTGCGTGCGCTGCGGTTGGCGATGGAAGAGATGGGAGTGGGCCGATGAGCTGCGAGTTCGCACACTACGACGGCGCCTACGTGCTTGGCGCACTCTCTCCGGCCGAACGCCAGGCGTTCGAGATTCACCTGACTCAGTGCGACGACTGCGCGCGGTCCGTACGAGAGCTGGCCGGTCTGCCGGGCCTGCTCGCGCGGGTCGATCCTCGGGTCGTCGAGGACCCACCGATCGACGTGCCGGTTCCGCCGACCCTGCTACCGGCCCTCGTTCGTGAGGTTCGGCGCGGTCGGCGTCGCCGGGTCTATGTGGCGGTCGGCGCCGCCGCCGCGACGGTCGTGATCGCCGCTGGCGCGACGGTTCTCATTACCGGAAACAACGGTTCTGACACCCCTGTCGCCGGGCCCACCTCGACCGCCACGACGGACCACCCCATGAGCCCGGTCGGCAGCGGTCCGCTCAAGGCCTCACTCGGTTTCACGAGCGTGGCCTGGGGCACCAAGATCGACCTGAGCTGCTCCTATGACAAGACCGACGAATGGGACGCGGCCGGGTCGACGGGATATGCCCTGGTCGTCCGTACGAGTGACGGCAAGGAACAGCAGGTCGCGACTTGGCGCGGCATCCCGGGCAAGACGATCAGGCTGACCGCAGCGACGGATAGCCGTCGCCAGGACATCAGCTCGGTGGAAGTGCGCACAGCGGACGGTACGGCGGTCCTGCGGCTGGCCAGTTAGCCGATCGTCAGTCCATCCGGAATCGGTCCGACAGCGCGTAGCGCAACAGCACCACGTCATCGATTCTGCGCACTTCAGCCAGCGTCGTGCGTCGGTCGGGGTTCCATGGGAATTGGCCGTCACTGACGAATCGCGGGGCCATGGATTCACCGACGAAGAATGGTGCGATCACGAGGTGAAGCTCGTCGGCGAGCGAGTCCGTCAGGAACTGTGTGAGGATCGCGCCGCCTCCTTCGACCATCAGCTGGTGGACGCCACGGTCGTAGAGGTCTTCGCTCACGCGCCTCATGTCCACGCGCTGACCGCCGTCGACCACCGTCGCTGTCGACCCGAGCAGGTCGCGGGCCTCCTGAACGGTCCCGCTCGCGCAGTAGACCAGTTTCTCGGAGTTGCCCGCGGTGAAGAAGTTCGCGCACGGATCGAGCTTCGCCCGACCGGTCACGGTCACCTTGGCCGGCGAGGGCGGAAGCCCCCGGGCGACTCGTTCTTCCCGCCGCGCCTGTGCGCGCACCAGAAGCCGTGGATTGTCGTTGCGTACGGTGGCCGCTCCGACAAGGATCGCATCGCTGGCGGCACGCACCTCGTCGACCCGATCGAAATCGGCGTCATTGGACAGCAACAGCCGTTTCTCGGTCCCGTCGTCGAGATAGCCGTCGAGGGACATGGCGCAGCTCAGCAGCGTGTAGGGACGGTCAGCCACGTACGACTCCTTCCGAATGGGCAGTGGCGGCCAACGGAGGCCAAGGCACTGAGGCGGGGAGTTCGGGGTCCCGGGCGTCCCGGTGGAGCCAGTTCACGATCAGAATCGCGGCGCCGGGAAGAGTGGCGACAAGCCCCATGACGCCGTACACAACTGCCGTGGCAACACCGTGCGCAGAGCCCAACCCCGCCATACCGAAAACCCATGCGGCGACACCCTCCCGGGGACCCCATCCGGCGATGTTGAGCGGAACTGCCATCGCGAGCAGGACGATGAAAGCCAGCGGCAGGAGCGTGGCCGGCGACGCGGTCGATCCGGCCGTGCGCGCGGCGATCAGGAATGTCAGGGCGTGACCGACCGCGACAACGGTCGAGGTCAGCACGATGCCGGGCCAGGCCTGACGATCGAGTACGCCGTCGCGGAGGTCGGCGACGATCGCTCGCACCGTCCGCGACCATACTGCTGGGCCGTCATGTGGAAGGCTTCGTCCCAGCATCACGACGGCCAGGACCAACGCCACGACAGCCACCATCACGATGGGCATCGACGAGCGCACCGGCGAAGGGAGGAGGAACAGCAGGAACACCGTCAGGATGATTTGGATCACCTGGCCGGCGGTTCGCTCCCAGACGACGGCCCGGACGCCCCGACCGAGATCGCCGACTTCGCGTCCGTGACGCACCGCGCGATCCACGTCGCCGAGGACACCGCAGGGGAGGGTCGTGTTGAGGAATTGTGAGCGGTAGTACGCCGCGAACGCCGAGCGCATCGGGATGCCGACACCGAGACCCCGCGCGACCAGGACCCACCGCCAGGCACAACATGCCGTGGTCACCGCCGTGATCGCGGTGGCTGTCACGAGTGACGTCGCGTCGACCTTCCCGAAGGCATCGACGAACGGACCGGTGCCCAGCCGCCACACCACCACGGCGAGGATCGCGGCGCCGCCTGCAAATCGCAGCCAGGCCGACCGCGTCCGGTTCATCGCGGCCGTCATGCCGCCGCCTGATCCAGTACGCGGGCAATCCGACCCGTGGTCGCCGACCAGTCGGGCAGCGTCAAGCGACGCTCTGCTGCCGCACGACGGAGGCGGGACCGCAGATCCGCGTCCTCGAGCCAACGACGCAGCGCCTCGGCGAAAGCCTGCGGGTCGCTCGGCGGGACGAGTAGGCCGGGCAGACACCGGTCGACTCCGTGACCGAGGGCTTCCGGCACTCCGCCGACGGAGGTCGCGATGACCGGGAGCCCGCGGCCCAGCGCTTCGGAGACGACCATGCCATAGGTCTCGGCCCGTGAGGCGTGCACCAGGACGTCGGCGGCGTCGTACGCAGCATTGAGGTCACGGCCCGTACGTGAGCCGACGAAGCTCACGCGGTCGCCGATCCCGGTCTCCTCAGCCTGTCGGGCGAGGTGCTCGGACAGATCCGGATCCCGGTCCAGCGCGCCGACGCACACGCACCGCCACACCAGATCCTTCACCGAGGCGAGGGATTCGAGGAGCACGTCGTGCCCCTTCAGTTGCGTCACGGCTGCCACACAGAGCAGCCGCCCACCAGAGGACGAGCCGGGTACGAGGTCGGCGGGTTCCACACCTGGCTCCGCGACGTGGACCTGGCCGGGCCGAAGGCCATATCGCTCCAGCAGCTCGTTCCGGGTCCAGACACTGGTCGTCACGACTGCGGCAGCGGCCACCAGGACTGTGCGCTCGCTGGGCGCTTCGTCCCACAGCGGCATGTGTACGAGCACGACGAGGCGAACCCGACCCGCCTCGGGCACCAGCACCTCCGGCGCCGGCGAAGCGATCAGACCGTCGACGAGCACGAGGGATCGATCGGGAACAGCTGCCAGCGCATCGGCAAGAGCCCTGCGCGCTGCCGCATCCGGCGACGGCCACCGGCCCGGCACGGCTCGCTCGTGCACCGACCAACCGATTGCGGTGAGCTCTCGACAGATTCGGCGGTCGTAGGTGTTGCCGCCGCTCGACCGTGTGGGGTCATCAATGCCTTCCGGCACGACGACGTACACGGTGGTCACAGCGGTCGCTCATAGCTCGCCCAAGCGATGTGCGACTCATGCAGTGTGACCGCGATGGAGCCAAGGTTGCGGGCACCCTCGCCCAGGGCGCCCGACTGCACCCGCTCGGCAAGTCGGTCGGCGACGACCTTGGCGAGTGCTTCGGTGGACGTGTTGATGCCGGCGAAGTCGGCCTCATCGTCGAGATTGCGGTAGCTCAGCTCGCCGACGACGGCGTGAAGCTCCTCGGCCGCCCGCCCGATGTCGACCACGATGTTGTCGGAGTCGAGAGTCTCGCCCCGGAACGTGGCGTCGACGACGTACGTCGCGCCATGCAGCCGCTGCGCGGGCCCGAACACTTCGCCGCGGAAGCTGTGGGCGACCATCATGTGATCTCGCACGGTCACGCTGAACATCTATCTACCTTTCGCCGTAGGAGATCGTGTGGCAGAGCGCCGGAAGGGTCCCGTTCGTCAGGCGGGCCATGACGTCAGGCAGCTCATCGAAGCCCGACACGCCGGTGATCAGTGCGTCGAAGGCGGGATCACGCAGCAGCTCCAGAGCCAGCGTCATTCGCTCGGCGGTCGTACGACGTCCACGGCGGGCCGCCGAAATCGTGCCGACCTGGCTGGCGCGAATGCCCAGGCGGCCGGAGTGGAACGCGCCTCCGAGCGACAGATTCACCTCGGTGTCGCCATACCAACTGAGGTCGATGACGGTGCCCTCGGTGGCGAGCAGAGCCAGGGACAGCTGGAGTCCGGCAGATGTCGCACTGGTGTGCAGGACGAGATCGCATCCGCCGTCGGCATCAGCAGGCAGGGCGAAGTCGACGCCGAGCGCGTGCGCGACGTCGGTTCGCCCGGGATCGATGTCGACCAGGGTGACGCGGACGCCCGGAATCCGGGCGAGTAGCCGCGCGACGCAGCAGCCGACCATGCCGGCCCCGACGACGGCTATCCGATCGCCGACCAATGGTCCCGCATCCCACAGCGCATTGACTGCGGTCTCCACCGTGCCGGCGAGCACCGCACGCGCCGGTGGAACGTCATCGGGCACCACGACCACGGCTTGGGCCGGCACCACATAGGCGGTCTGATGCGGGTACAGGCAGAAGACGGTGCGGCCGTTCAGCTCTGCCGGGCCCTGTTCCACGACGCCCACGTTCAGGTAGCCGTACTTGACCGGCCCCGGGAAGTCGCCCTCCTGGAACGGCGCCCTCATGGTGGCGTACTGGCTCGCCGGGACGCCACCTCGGAACACCAGGGCCTCGGTGCCTCGGCTTATCCCTGAGCGAAGGGTCCGCACGAAGACCTCGCCCCGATCCGGTTCCGCTAACGGAGCGCGCCGGATTTCCCCCACCCCGGGTTCGCGCAGCCAAAAAGCCCGTGCGTCACTGGACACTGGCCTCTCCCTGCCAATCCCGGAATGAACCGGAGCATCGCTTTTCCCGTATTAACTCTGTACACCTATTTACACGGAGGCACGGTGCGTACGGTTCAAACCCGCGCCATGACGGGCCCGATCATCGGGCTGATCGGGCAACTGGCGCTGCTCACGCTGCTCGCCGCAACGGTCGGGCTCAGTGCCGCGGGCTGGACCATCGGCGTCATGTGCGGGCTGACGACCAATGTGGCTCTGGCTCGCGGTCTCGCCGGCGCGGACGGCCTCGGGCCGGCTGACCGGGTGACGCTCCTTCGGGCCACTCTGGTGGGGGGCATCGCGGCGTTGACCGCCGACTGGTTCAGCCAGCCCGCACCGGTGGCGACGGTGGTCACGCTCTCCGCCGTCGCTCTTGTCCTCGACGGCGTCGACGGCCGGGTCGCGCGGCGTACCGGAACGGCATCGACTCTCGGCGCGCGCTTCGATCTGGAGGTCGACGCATTCCTGATCCTCGTGCTCAGCGTGTATGTCGCCCGATCGACCGGTGCATGGGTGCTGGCGATCGGCGTTGCCCGCTATGCATTCGTCGCGAGCCGGTGGCTGCTGCCGTGGATGCACGGCACGCCGCCGGCGCGCTACTGGTGCAAGGTGGTCGCCGCGATCCAAGGCATCGCGTTGACGGTGGCCGCGGCGGATGTCGTGCCCGGACCCGTGATCGACGCCGTACTTGCCGTCTCGTTGGCGCTGCTCGCGGAGTCGTTCGGCCGTGAGGTGTGGTGGCTGTGGCGCCATCGGCCGGTCGAACCCGAGCCGAGCGATGTCGTCGTACGTCCGCAGGGTGTCCGGGCCGTCGTGACCGGTCTGGTCACCACAATCGCCGCGCTCCTGGTGTGGTTCGCCCTCGTCGCTCCGAACAATCTCAGTCGTCTCGCGCCCGGGGCATTTGTCCGCATTCCGCTCGAGGGACTCATCATCGTTGTGCTGGCTCTCGTCCTGCGACCTCGGGCGGGACGAGCGGCAGCCATCGTGATCGGTGTCGTTCTGAGCCTCGTGGTCATCGTGAAAGTGCTGGACATGGGCTTCTTCGCAGTCTTCGACCGTCCCTTCGACCTGCTGAACGACTGGTACTACCTCGGGCCGGGCATCGGCGTGCTCACCGACTCGATCGGCCGGACGGGAGCGATCGGAGTCGTGGTCGCGACCGCGTTGCTCGTCGTCGCCCTCGTCGTCGTCCTCCCGCTGTCTGTCCTGCGGCTGAGCCGACTTGTCACTGGCCGGCGGCTTGGGGCGATTCGGGTCGTGGCAGTCCTTGGCGTCGTCTGGGTGCTCTGCGCCGTCACCGGCCTGCAACTGAACTCGGGCGCGCCCGTTGCCTCCTCGAGTGCGAGCAGCGTCGTCTACGACCAGATCAGCCAGCTGCACAACGACATCGTGGATCGAAAGACCTTCGCAAAGGCGATTGCAACGGACCCTCTGCAAGGCGCCCAGGACAGCCAGTTGTTGGCAGGGTTGCGCGGCAAGGACGTCGTGCTCGCGTTCGTCGAGAGCTACGGACGTGTCGCCGTGCAGGGTTCGACGTTCTCGCCTGGTATCGATGCCACGTTGGACGCCGGCACCAAGAAGCTCAGTGCCGCGGGGTTCTCCGCTCGCAGCGCGTTCCTCACCTCACCGACGTTCGGTGCCGGCAGCTGGCTGGCACACTCCACATTGCAGTCCGGCCTGTGGGTCCACAGCCAGCAGCGCTATGACCAGCTCTTCACCCGCAACAGGTTGACCCTCACGGACGCCTTCGGACAGGCGGGCTGGCGGACCGTCTTCGACGTGCCGGCCAACACCACCGACTGGCC
>JAOPXO010000128.1 GCA_025965115.1 Aeromicrobium sp. | reverse complement strand
GTCCATGACACGCTGGGCATCGGCTCTCGCGGAGTTGCATCCGCAGGCGGCCGCTCCTCGGGATAGAGCAGTCTGCGTCGGACCTGCTCAGGCTCTGCCGGTGGTGGGGGCTCCTGGGGAGTATCGGCCCCGAGCGGCAGCATGTTCTGCTCCGGTCCGTCGTCGCTCTCTCCTGGGCCCATACGTGCCAGCCTAACTGTCACCGAGGCGCGTGGACGGGGGTACGGCCTCGGCCGCGCCGGTGTCCTCGAGGACTGCATCTCCGCTGACAACGACACCGCGACCGAATCTCCAGTCGCCACGGACGGTCAGCGACCGCGCATCGACGAGGGATGGGGCTTCCGGCACGCGCGCATCGAAGTCGGCGATCGTGGAGAAGAATCGGCGGTCGAGGTTGATCAGCGCCGGCTCGTCGACCTGGGCGCGCACCCGGAAGTCAGCGCCCACTCCATACACATCCGAGCGCATCAGCAGCAGGTCATTGGTTGTCTTGACCGGCAGGAACCTGGCGCGCTCCACCTCGATCGCGACAGCACCATCGAAGACTTCGACCGCGGCCCCCATTGCCGACTCGATCTGCACGACCTTCGTGGACGACGGATCGCTGGGGTCGACGGTCTTGTCGTTGCGGATCAATGGAAGCCCGAGGATGCCGTCACGTGCCGCGAGAGTCGCCTTCATGACCTGCAGGTCGAACCACAGGTTGTTGGTATGGAAGTAGCGATGCCGCGTCGGATCGTCGGCGGCCTCGCCGTCCTCCGGGGAGATCTGAGCCGTCTCCCGCAACACCAGGCGACCGTCGCTCTTGCGGACCACGAGATGGCCGCCCTTGACGTCCGCCGGAGTGCGACGGCATACCTCGGCCGCGTACGGCGCACCGGATGCCGCGAACCAACCCATCATCGCCGGATCGGGGGCCGCACCCAGGTTGTCGGCATTCGAGACCGTGGCATAGCGGTAGCCCTGCTCGATCAGGATGTCGAGGATGCCCGAGACCTCGAGGGCCGTGTAGAGGTCGCCGTGGCCGGGCGGGCACCACTCCAGCGACGGGTCGGTCGGCCAGTCGACCGGGGTCAGGTCATCGGCCCGAAGCTTGGGCTCGCGGTTCTGCAGGAAGTCGAGCGGCAGCCCGTCGATGGCCAGATCGTCGTATGCAGACAGGGCCTCGAGGGTGTCGTCACGGGTGCGGAAGCTGTCCATCAGCAGCAGCGGCAGCCGTACGCCCAGGGATTCGCGCTGATGCCGCACCTGTCCGACGATGATGTCGAGGAAGGTCAGATCGGGGCGGACGGGGAGCAGGGTCTTGGCGCGGTCCATGCCCATCGAGGTGCCGAGCCCGCCGTTGAGCTTGATCACCGCAGTCGTGGCGGCGGCCTCGCGGCACTCCTCGTCACTGAGCTGGATCGCGCCGGCATGGTCGATGTCGCCGAGCGGTTCGATGTCGGCTTCCGGGATCTTGCCGGTGACGCCTTGTGCGAGCTGTGCATAGAAGTCGGAGAACACATCGATCGCGCGTTGCGGTACGTCGGCGTCGGCCATCCGTCGCTGCGCCTGCTCCAAACCGCTCATCGCGTCATAGGTTAGCGTCAAGCGCGTGACGAAGGACGAGCTGCGCCGCGAGCTGCTCGAGCGGCGTCGCGCGATGACCGCCGGGCAGCGGAGCGAGGCGGCCGACGCGATCGCGTTGCACCTGTTGGCCGCACCTATCGTGTCTCGCGCGGCCCGGGTCGCCTGCTATCTCTCCATGCCGTCCGAACCCGGCACTGAGCCGCTGATCGCCGGGCTGATCGCCCGGGGCAGCGAGGTCGTGGTGCCGCTTAGCCTCGCCGACGGCACGCTCGACTGGGTGGTGTACGACCCGGAGGCTCCGACGGTCTCGACCGCGCTCGGCATTCCGGAGCCTGAGGGCGAGCGACTGGGAGCCTCGGCGCTCGAGTCGTGCGCCTTGGTGATCGTTCCGGCCCTGGCCGTCGATCATGCCGGGCAGCGGCTGGGGCGCGGCGCCGGCTACTACGACCGGGCGGTGGCCGGCGTGGCCGCTCCCCTGTGCGCGGTGGTGTTCGCCCACGAGCTTCTGGCGGAGGTGCCGCACGAACCTCACGACGTACCCGTGCAGATGGCGGTGACCCCGCAGGGACTCTTCCGGGTTCCCTAGCCCGCGCGCGAGGCGAGATCGGGCTTGATCCAATACGACAGCGAGACGATCTCGACCGAACGGCCGGGCCTCGGCGCCTGGATCATCTGGCCGCCACCGAGGTATAGCGCCTCGTGATAGATCGAGCCGGGTCCGCCATTGCTCCAATACAGCAGGTCACCGCGCTGGATCTTGCTGATCGGCACGGGCTTCGTCTGGGCATACTGAGCGCCGGCATAGTGCGGAAGATTGACGCCCGCCGCCTGCCACGAGCGCATCGTCAGGCCCGAGCAGTCCCAGGAGGATGGCCCGGCTCCGCCCCATTTGTACGGCTCGCCGAGCTGCGCCTTCGCGAACGCGATGGCTGTCTCGACCTTGCTGCCGGAGGGCGGCGGCGGGTTGGCCGGCGGCGTCGGAGGCTTGGGAGTCGTGGGTGACGTCGTCTTCGGGGGTGTCGGTGAGCCAGGGACGGTTGGTGGCTTGTCCGGCCCGGACTCGTCGATCTTCTTGTCGATCGATTTCTGTGACTTGGCCACTGCGGTGACGGTCTTGCCCTGCGCGGCGGCGAGCTCGCTGATGAGTACACGACGCTCCTTGGCCACCGCTACGGCGCGGGTGCGGGCCTTCGCGATCGATGCGTTGATGGCGCTCTGCGCGGCCTTCTTGTGCGCGATCGCAGCACGTTGATCGGCGAGCGCGTGCTCGGACTCGCGGACGGCCGAGTCGTAGACCACCTTGCGAGCGGTGAGCGAGTCGATCCGGGCCGTCATGGCCTCGTTGGTGCTGGAGTAGGCACTCGAACGCTCGAGCAGCTGTTGGGTGCCGTTGCTCTGGAATATCGCGGTCAGCCGAGAGATCGACGAGCCCGACTGGAGCTGTTCGACCGTCATGTCCGCGACGGCCTGTTGCTGCACGACGAGCTGCTGCCTGGCCTTGCTCACGATGGCGCGTTGGCGGGTGACGGCCTTCTGAGCGACCTGGAGGTTGTAGATCGCGCCATTGAGCTGCTCGGATGCCGCGGCCGACTGGGCATACAGATCATTGAGCGCCTGGCGTGACTGCACGAGCTGCACCTGCAGCTGGCTGACGGTTGGCCGGTCTGCGTGCGCGCTCGACGTGCTCACGAGGGCGAGGGCTGCGGCAAGGAAAAATCCGCGCCGTGCGAGGGGGAAGACACGCATGGGCTCAAGGGTAAACCTGATTTGCGCCCTTGGGAACGCCTGTCACTTCAGTCCCACAGGTCACGCCGGCCCCGGCAGCATCGCGGATGCTAGGAGTTGGCGCTCCGGATCTCGCCGACGAGCTCCTCGAGCACGTCTTCGAGCATGATCACGCCGAGCACCTCGCCCGTCTGGTTGGCGACCCGGGCCATGTGGGAGCCACGTGATTGCATCGTGCGAAGGGCCTCGTAGAGTCCCGATCCGGCGACCACCGTCGCGAGCGGCCGCACCCACTTGTCGGCAATCGTCTCGTGGCGCGAGGCCTCGTCGGTCTCCAG
>JAOPXO010000112.1 GCA_025965115.1 Aeromicrobium sp. | reverse complement strand
CGTACCTGCAGAAGGTGGCGACCGGACGCCGCGGCCTGCCCTTGACAGCGCTGCGGCCCAGACACGTCTCGCTCGTATCTGCCGGGAGCTGCTGGTGACCGCCGAGGCCTCGGCCAATCTCGTCGTGCTGCGCACCCCGCCGGGTGCAGCGCAATATCTCGCTTCGGCCCTCGATCACGCCGACCAACGGGACCTGCTCGGCACGATCGCCGGCGACGACACGGTTCTGTTGATCTGTCGCGATGCGGCTGGTGGCGAGGCCGTCGCCGGCCGGCTCATGACACTCGCGGCTTCGAGCCCCAAGGAGACATCGTGACCGACAAGACCTCGCTGTGGGGCGGTCGCTTCGCGTCCGGCCCCTCGCCGGAGCTCGTTGCCCTCTCAAGGTCGACCCACTTCGACTGGCGACTCGCTCCCTACGACCTCGCCGGTTCGCGGGCGCACGCCGGAGTCCTGCAGGCGGCCGGGCTGCTGAGCCGTGATGACCTGACCGCGCTGTTGTCGGGCATCGACGCGCTTGCCGCCGACGTCGGGGCCGGCGAGTTCGTCGCGCACCCTGATGACGAGGACGTGCACACTGCACTCGAGCGTGGACTTCTCGAGCGCCTCGGTCCGGAGCTCGGCGGTCGTCTCCGTGCCGGCCGTTCGCGCAATGACCAGATCGCGACGCTCTTCAAGATGTACCTCCGCGACCAGGCCACGGCGATTGGTGACCTCGTGCGGACCCTCGCCGACGCGTTGGCGGCGCAGGCCGAGGCGCACCTCGGCGATGCCATGCCCGGCCGCACCCATCTCCAGCACGCCCAGCCGGTCCTGCTGTCTCACCACCTCCTTGCGCACGCCTGGCCGCTCGTACGCGATCTCGATCGCCTCGCCGACTGGGATGCGCGAGTTGCGGCCGACTCGCCGTACGGCTCGGGCGCCCTCGCCGGCTCGTCGCTCGGCCTCGACCCGCAGCAGGTGGCGACCGACCTCGGGTTCACCAACTCGACGGCCAACTCGATCGACGGCACATCTGCACGCGACTTCGTGGCGGAGTTCGCATTCATCACCGCCCAGATCGGTGTCGACGTCTCTCGCCTCGCCGAGGAGATCATCCTCTGGAACACCCGCGAGTTCGACTTCGTCACGCTGCACGATGGCTACTCGACCGGGTCCAGCATCATGCCGCAGAAGAAGAATCCTGACATCGCCGAGCTCGCCCGCGGCAAGGCCGGAAGGCTGATCGGCAACCTCACCGGTCTGCTCGCCACGCTCAAGGCGCTGCCACTGGCATACAACCGTGATCTCCAGGAGGACAAGGAGCCGGTGTTGGACTCGATCGACACCCTCACGGTCCTGCTGCCGGCCTTCACGGGAATGATCGCCACATTGACGTTCAACACCGACCGGATGGCATCGCTCGCACCGCAAGGCTTCGCGCTGGCGACCGACATCGCCGAATGGCTCGTACGGCAGGGTGTGCCGTTCCGCGTCGCCCACGAGATCTCCGGCTCCTGCGTCCAGGTGTGCGAGCAGCGTGGTATCGAGCTCTGGGATCTCACCGACGACGACTTCACCGCCGTCTCGCCGCTGCTGACCTCCGGAGTACGAGACGTACTCACCGTCGAAGGCTCACTCGCGTCGCGGAGTTCCCGAGGTGGCACCGCACCGACGCGCGTCACCGAGCAGCTCGCTGAGCTCCGGGCCCGACTCAGCTGACGTGACCGAACCAGCCGTTGTCGGGGAAGCACGTCGACTCCTGGGCCGTACGCTCCACGGTCACGGTGTCGCGGTTCGCATCACCGAGGTCGAGGCCTACAACGGCCCTGACGATCCGGCGTCCCACGCATACACGCGCACTGCACGCTCGGAGATCATGTTCGGCGAACCATGGCGCCTCTACGTCTATCGCTCATACGGCATGCACTTCTGCGCCAACATCGTGACCGGCCCGATCGAGCACGCCTCGGCGGTTCTGATCCGCGCCGGTGAGGTGGTCGACGGCATCGAGCTGGCGCGCGAACGCCGCGGCGCCAGAGTCAAGGACGTGGCTCTGGCCCGTGGACCCGGCAATCTTGCGAGCGCCCTCGGCCTGACCCTCGACGACCTCGGCACCGATCTGCACGCCACCGAGGGAGTCCGCCTCGGCCCGCCCGCAGTCCAACCCGAGATCAGCGCCGGACCACGCGTCGGCGTCTCGAAGGCCCCGGTCGTGCCGTGGCGGTTCTGGATCACCGGCGACGCCACCGTCTCTGCCTACCGCAGGAGTCCGCGCGCTTGATCTAAAGTTTTTCGCTCAACGGTGTCGAATCCGGCGCCGGCCGTTCGTCGTATGGGTAAAGGCACCCCATACCCATCGAGGAGAAGCATGTCCGACCTGAAGAGCCGCCAGCTCGCTCTCTACGTACTCTGCCTCGGCGACCTGATGATCGTGCTCGACTCAAGCATCGTGAACGTCGCCCTGCCATCAATTCAGACCGACCTGGGCTTCTCCCAGGCAGCGCTGGCCTGGGTGGTCAATGCCTACCTGCTGACGTTCGGTGGATTCCTCCTGCTCTCCGGCCGCCTCGGCGACCTGCTCGGCAACAAGAGGGTGTTCCTTGGCGGTGTCGTGTCATTCACGATCGCCTCGGTCGGCTGCGGGCTGGCTCCCACGTCGGAGTTCCTCGTGGTCGGTCGAGCCATCCAAGGGCTCGGAGGCGCGGCCGTCTCAGCCGTCGCGCTCTCCCTGATCATGGGCCTGTTCACCGAGCCAGGAGAACGCGCGAAGGCGATGGGCATCTTCGGCTTCGTGATGTCGGGCGGCGGTGCCTTGGGCGTGCTGCTCGGTGGTGTCCTCACCGGGCTGTTCTCGTGGCACTGGATCTTCCTGGTCAACGTGCCGATCGGTGTGGCCGTATGGTTCGCCGCGCGGCGCGTGCTGCCCGCGGATGAGAGTGTCATCGACCAGCCCAGACTCGACGTCATCGGCGCAGTGATGGTGACCGCGGCGCTGATGTGCAGCGTCTACGCGATCGTTGGTGGCAACGAGGCAGGTTGGCTGTCGGCTCAGACGCTCGGCATTCTCGGCGTGGGCGTTGGCCTGATGATCGCCTTCGTCGCCCGCGAGGCCCGGATCGCTGACCCGCTTGTGCCGCTGCGACTCTTCAAGCTCCGCAACGTCTCGGTCTCGCAGATTGTCGGAGTCCTGTGGGCGGCCGCGATGTTCGCGTGGTTCTTCCTGGCCGCGCTGTACCTCCAGAAGGTGCTCGGCTACAGCGCTCTCGAAGTCGGACTGGCCTTCGTGCCGTCCAGCGTCGTGATGGCCTATTGCTCGCTGAGGGTGTCTGACAAGCTCGTGATGCGATTCGGGATCCGTCGGCCACTCACCGTCGGACTTCTGCTGGCGGCCGTGAGCCTGGCGCTGTTTTCACAGGCGCCGGTCGGCGGAAGCTTCCTGATCCACGTGCTTCCGTCGATGATCCTGCTCGGCATTGGGGCCGGTATTGCCTTCAACCCGGTTCTGCTCGCCGCGATGGGTGACGTGGAGCCACATGAGTCCGGTCTTGCCTCAGGCGTCGTCAACACGTCGTTCATGATGGGTGGGGCACTCGGTCTTGCCGTGCTCGTCAGCATCTCCACGGCCCGCACCAACCACCTTCTGGCCAGTGGTTCATCGCGCGTCCACGCGCTCAACGAAGGCCTGCAAACCGCCTTCGCGGTCGGCGCTGTCGCCGCGCTGTTGGCCGCGATCGTCGGTGGCGCGTTCCTTCGACCCAAGCCGATGGCCGACATGGATGCTTCCGCGTCATTCGACCTGGATCCGGCCGGCGCCTAGGACTTTCGGTCAGACGGTCCATCGATGGCGGACTCGGGGATTTCGCACACGCCGTCCTCGCACGCCGGCGCGGCCTCGTCGCCGACCATCTCGAGCGGCCCGTTCATGCCGCGTCCGCAGCTGCTTGCTGCAGGGCGTCGACGAAGGTCTCAGGAGCCTGCGCACCGGAAATGCCGTACTTGCCATCGATCACGAAGAACGGCACGCCGTTGATGCCGTACGCGATGGCTTGTGCTTTGTCTGCTTCTACGGCAGCCACATAGGTGCCGGCTTCCAGCGCCGCCACGACCTCGGCGCGATCCAGACCGACCTCCTCAGCGAGATCGGCGAGGTCCTCTATCCGCCCGACGTACCGTCCCTGCTCGAAGTACGCCGACAGCAGCCGCTCCTTCATCTCCAGCTGCTTCCCGTGCGCCTTGGCCAGGTGAAGCAGCTCGTGAGCCTTGACGGTGTTGGTGTGTTTCAGCGCGTCAAAGTCATAGGCGAGGCCCTCGGCGGAGGCGAGCCCGACGACGTGGGCCAGCATGGGTTCGACCTGCTCGGCCGACATGCCCTTGTGCTGGGCCAGGAAGTCCACCTCACTGCCTTCGAAGTCGACCGGAGTGTCCGGCGAGAGCTCGAATGAGTGGTATTCGACCTCAACGTCCCCGCCGGCTGCCCGGAACTCGGCTGCGGCGCTCTCGAACCGTCGCTTACCGATGAAGCACCACGGGCACGCCACGTCCGACCAGATGTCGACCTTCACTGATTGACTCACGACATGACCAACCAAGCGCTGCGTGAGGCTATTCCGCCGTGGCGGATGCCATAGGGTCGTCGTCGTGGCACACGTACTTGATGACCTCGATGCGCGCGGACTGATCGCGCACTCCACCGATCCGGACGCCCTGCGCTCCGCGCTCTCGGCGGGGCCCATCGCGTTCTACGTCGGCTTCGACCCGACGGCGCCGAGCCTGCACATCGGCAACCTGTTGCAGCTCCTGACGGCTCGCCGACTCCAGCTCGCCGGCCACAAGCCGCTGCTCCTGGTCGGCGGATCGACCGGACTCGTCGGCGACCCCAAGGAGGCCGGCGAGCGCATCATGAACACCAAGGAGACGGTCGCCGAGTGGGTCGAGCACATCCGCGCCCAGGCCTCGGCCTTCGTCGATCTCGATGGCCCCAGCGCGGCCACCATGGTCAACAACCTCGACTGGACCGCGGGTCTCAGCACGATCGACTTCCTCCGCGACATCGGCAAGCACTTCCCGGTCAACCGGATGCTCGCGCGCGATGTCGTCAGCAGCCGACTCGATGCCGGAATCAGCTACACCGAGTTCAGCTATGTGCTCCTTCAGTCGCTGGACTACCTCGAGCTCCATCGACGGTATGACTGCGTGCTCCAGACGGGAGGCAGCGACCAGTGGGGCAACATCACCGCAGGCGTCGAGCTCATCCGACGTGCCGACGGCGACAAGGTCCATGCCCTCGCCACGCCGCTCATCACGAAGGCCGACGGCACCAAGTTCGGCAAGACTGAGTCCGGCACTGTTTGGCTCGGCGCCGAGCTGACAAGTCCCTATGCCTTCTACCAGTCCTGGATCCAGGCCGAGGACAGCAAAGTGGGGGAGTACCTCCGTCAGTTCACATTCCTCGATCTCAGCGAGATCGAGGCGCTCGAGGCCGAGCATCTGGAGAAGCCAGGTTTGCGTGCCGCTCAGCGCCGGCTGGCCACCGAGGTGACGACGATCGTCCACGGAGCCGAGGAGGCCGCAGCCGCGGAGCTGGCGTCGAGCGCGCTGTTCGGGCGTGGAGAGCTGGCTGACCTCCCCGAAGCCACTCTCGCGGCGGCGCTGCGTGAGGCCGGCGCAGTCGACCTCAAGTCCAGCGACAAGCCCACGGTCGTGGATGCGTTGGTGGCGTCTGGCCTGGTCGACAGCAAGTCGGCCGCGCGGCGCGCAATCGCCGACGGGGGAGCGTACGTCAACAATGAGCGCGTCAGCGACCCCGAAACTGTGCTGACGGGCGACATCCTGCTGCACGGGACGTGGGCAGTCCTGCGCAAGGGGAAGCGCGCAATCTCGGGCGTGTCGGTGTCTTGAATGCCGTCATTTCAGGGGTTCGGCAACGTGTGACCCTAGCCACAGGGACCCGATTTGACGAGCGTGAATCCGGCCCCGTAGTGTTCCTCTTGTTGCACAGCACGACGGAGCGAAAAGCCGCAAGGCAGGTCGCTCGGGCTGGCAGCCACATACTGTGACCGACCCGGGTTTGACCGGTGAAAACGAGCAGTGTAAGTTAGACGAGTTGCCCCAAAAACACTGGCCGCAAGGCCTGTGTTGAGGTGTGC
Organism: Aeromicrobium sp.; assembly: GCA_025965115.1. Taxonomy (GTDB): domain Bacteria; phylum Actinomycetota; class Actinomycetes; order Propionibacteriales; family Nocardioidaceae; genus Aeromicrobium. Next base: position 347 of record JAOPXO010000112.1, on the reverse strand, counting down.
GTCTGATCCTTGAGAACTCAACAGTGTGCCAAAAGTCGACGAGATTAATTAGTAACACCCCGTCGAGACCCACTCGCACGAGCTTCGGCTCGTGGGAGAACTCGATGGAATCAATTCCGACAATTTATTTGTCAGCAAATAGTTTGTCAGAGTCGAACTGAAGTTGTTGTAACCCAGCCACAGTGTCTTTCGAGATGCAGTGGTTGGCGCACTTTCAATGGAGAGTTTGATCCTGGCTCAGGACGAACGCTGGCGGCGTGCTTAACACATGCAAGTCGAGCGGTAAGGCTCCTTCGGGAGTACACGAGCGGCGAACGGGTGAGTAACACGTGAGCAATCTGCCCTTC
>JAOPXO010000104.1 GCA_025965115.1 Aeromicrobium sp. | reverse complement strand
ATGACCAACGTAAGAGCGCCCGCCGCAATGGTTCCGCGCGTGCTCGAGGACATGTTCTGGTTCGGTCGCTATGCCGAGCGCGCCGAGGACATGCTGAGACTCGTACTGACCGCGCATGCGAGTGCGGAGGACTTCCGGTCCCGGCCGCACACCTCGGGCGGGGCAAGCCTCGTCGTGCTGATGCGCGCCATCGCCAGGCTCAGCGGCACCCCGTTCTCTGCCGGGCAGATCGACGACGATTTCCGCTCACTGCTTCTCGACGCGCACCGACCGGGTTCGGTCGCGCACTCACTGAGTGCTCTGCGCGATGCGGCCCAGAGTGTGCGCGACCAACTGTCGCCCGACACCTGGCAGGCGTTCAGCTCGACTGATCGCGCCGCCGCTGCGCTGCGCACCTACAACTACAGCCACCAGGTGTCCGAGAGCGCCGGCCGGATGTTGACCGGTGTCCTGTCGCTGCAAGGCGTGACCGCCAACATGATTCGCGACCCCGGCTGGCGGATGATCGGCGCCGGGCGTTCGGTGGAGCGCGGCCTCCAGCTGTGCCACGTGTTGCGGGCGACCACCACAATCCGCCGCGGCATCGACATCGACCGCGACTTGCACAACTCGGTGCTCTCCGCGGCCGAGAGCGCCGTGACACATCGGCGTCGCTACCGCGGCTACGTGCGCCTGCCCGGCATCCTCGAGCTGCTGCTCCTGGACGCCGACAATCCGCGATCGCTGGCGTTCGGCGTCGCTGAGCTGCGCGAACACCTGGCCGCGATGCCCGACTCGACCGGCTCGACCCGCCCCGAGCGCCTGCTGGACGATCTGGCCGATGAGCTCGACCGGGTCGACATCGCGTCGCTGGCTGCCGTCGAGGGCGAGAACCGTCCCCATCTCGAACAGTTCCTCGACGGATACATCGGGCAGCTCACCCGGCTCGCCGACGCGGTCGGCGACCTGCACTTCGCCGCCGGCCCCGTTCCGCGCTCCTTCGGCTTCGCACCTGCGGCGGAGGCGGTATGAGGTACAAGGTCTCGCACCGGACGACGTACTCGTACGACGAGGACGTCAGCGACAGCCTTGGTATTGCCTATCTGGTGCCGCGGGTCCTGCCGTGGCAGAGACTGATCGGCTACGACCTCGTGATCGACCCGCCTGCCTCCGACCGCAGCGACGACCTCGACTACTACGGCAACACCGCGACGTACTTCCAGGTCACGACGCCGCACCGCGAGCTCGACATCCTGGCGACGTCCGAGGTCGAGGTCGACACCCCGATGTACGACCAGAGCCGCCTAGGGGTGCCGTGGGAGACCGCGGTCCCGGCGGATCGCCCCGATGTCGCCGATGCGTGGAGCGCCCAGGACTTTGCGCTGGCTTCCGCCCTCGCGGATCACACCGTCGAGGCGCATGAGTACGCCGCGCTGTCGCTGACGCCGGGTCGCGAGCTCGGCGAGGCGGTCACCGACCTGATGCACCGCATCAACGCCGACTTCACCTACGACAAGACCGCGACGACCGTCACGACCACGATCGACGACATCTTCGACAAGCGCGCCGGGGTCTGTCAGGACTTCGCTCATCTGACCCTTGCCTGTCTGCGGACCCACGGACTCGCTGCTCGCTACGTCAGCGGCTATCTCGCAACCACCCCGCCGCCGGGCAAGGCGCACGTCGTCGGCGCCGACGCCACCCATGCGTGGCCAGCCGTGTGGGTACCCGACGGGGGATGGCTGGCGGTCGATCCGACCAATGACCAGTGGGTCAACGACCGCTACGTCACGGTCGCGTGGGGCCGCGACTACGCCGACGTCCCGCCGGTCAAGGGCGTCATCTTCACCGAGGCGAAGAAGTCGGCGCTCAAGGTCGAGGTTGACGTGGCAACACTCCGTTAAAGGGGCGGGTTCGCCCAGGCCTGAGAGACTTGGCCGGTGAAATCCTTCTCCTGTCGCGTGTGCGGCAACGCCCTCTACTTCGAGAACTCGATCTGTGTCTCGTGCAAGACCAACCTCGGATTCTCCCGCGCTGAAGAGGCGATCGTGCCGGTCGACAGCAAGGGCCAGTACGTCGACGCCACGGGCGAGATCTGGCACGTCTGCGCCAACCTCAACCTGTCGGGCTGCACCTGGCTGACCGAGTACCCAGGTGGCTACTGCTTCAGCTGTGGACTCACTCGTACGCGCCCCTCCGACGATGACATCAAGGGCCTCGCCGAATATCCGCTCGCCGAGGAGGCCAAGCGGCGTCTGATCGTCGAGCTCGATGAGCTGGGCTTCCCGATCTACACCCGCGAGCAGGATCCCGAGACCGGGCTGGCCTTCGACTTGCTCTCCAGCGCGAACGAGAAGGTCGTGACCGGCCACCACAACGGCGTCATCACGCTCGACCTCGCCGAGGGCAACGACCTGCACCGCGAACGACTCCGCATCAGCATGGACGAGCCCTACCGCACGATGCTCGGGCACTTCCGGCACGAGATCGGCCACTACTACTGGGCACTGCTCGTCCAGGGTGACCTGCTGACGGAGTTCAGACAGATCTTCGGTGACGAGCGCGAGAGCTATGCCGACGCCGGCGAGCGCCACTATCGCGAGGGGGCGCCGGCCGACTGGCGGCAGGGCTACATCAGCCAGTACGCCACGATGCATCCGTGGGAGGACTTCGCCGAGACGTTCGCGCACTACCTCCACATCTGCGACACGGTCGAGACCGCGTCCGCACACGGCCTCACCACAGTCTCGTCACCGTCATCGTTCAGCTCGTTCCGTGACCTCGTGACCGGGGTCTGGGTGCCGCTGAGCATTGCCCTCAACCAGATCAATCGCAGCATGGGCAAGGGGCCGCTCTACCCGTTCGTCATTCCGCCTCCGGTGCTCGACAAGCTCGACTTCGTGGCCTCGCTCGCTAGGCGTCCTTGACCCCCCTTCGTACGTGGGACAATTGGGAGGTGTCTGAGTCCCCGAAGAACCTGCCGCTCGTCTTCGAGCAACCCCGGGGACGCAAGAGGCCGCCGCGCCACCTTGCCGATCTGAGCGCCGAAGAGCGTACGGCCGTCGCCGAGGCGATGGGTGAGCCGGCATTTCGGGTCAAGCAGGTCGCCAACCACTACTTCGCCCGCCTCGAACGCGATCCGGCCAACATGACCGATCTGCCGGCAGCCAGCCGCGATCGCATCGTTGCCGAGCTGTTGCCGACCCTGCTCAACCCCGTACGTACGCTCGAGGCCGACAAGGGCACAACCCGAAAGACATTGTGGAAGCTGTTCGACGGTGCGCTCGTCGAGTCGGTCCTGATGCGTTATCCCGACCGCGCGACGATCTGTGTGTCCAGCCAGGCCGGCTGCGGCATGGCCTGCCCGTTCTGCGCCACCGGCCAGGGCGGTCTCGAGCGCAACATGAGTGCCGCGGAGATCGTCGACCAGGTCGTTGACGGCGCCGGCGCGATGGCCCGGGGCGACGTACCCGGCGGCC
>JAOPXO010000079.1 GCA_025965115.1 Aeromicrobium sp. | reverse complement strand
TGTCGGTGCCGCGTGGGGACACGGGCGACGAAATCGGTGTGCCGGAAACCTGTGGCTGAGAGGGGCCGCACGCATACCGGACGCAAGGGATCATTCTGCCAGACCACGGGCCATGCCTCCAATTCGGTGGCGGCCCGCTCGGTCTAGAACTCTCCGTGGCGGCCGGCACCCTCGGCGAATCGCACGGCACCCTCGGCGCCTTCGGCGAGGACCACCGGTATGCCTGCCGCCCCCTCCGAGCGCAGCGCCGCATCGAGCGGGAGATCCCACTGACGGTAGGCCGACGCGCGATCTGCACGCATGCACGCCGCCGGGAACGCGGCGATCTCCTCGGCCAACTGGTGCGCGAAGGTCAGCGACTCCCCCACCGGTACGACCCGGTTGGCCAGGCCCATCTGGAGTGCCTCGTGCGCCCCGACCGGCCGGCCGGTCAGGATCATGTCGAGCGCACGTCCCTGCCCCACGATGCGTGGGAGGCGTACGGTGCCACCGTCGATCAGCGGCACTCCCCAACGCCGGCAGAACACGCCGAACACGGCGTCTTCCTCGACCACACGCAGGTCGGCGAAGAGCGCGAGCTCAAGTCCACCGGCCACGGCGTGACCCGCGACCGCGGCGATCACCGGCTTGGTCAGCTCCATCCGCGAAGGACCCATCGGCCCGTCACCGCCACCGGCCGGATCGAGCTCGTGCCGTCGCTCAGGGTCATTGACCGCAGTGAGGTCGGCGCCGGAGCAGAACGTACCGCCGGCACCGGTCAGCACGGCTACGGCGAGATCGTCATTTTCCTCGAACTCCCGGAACGCGTCGCGCAGCTCAGCCGCCATGGGGCCGTCAACCGCATTGCGCACGTCGGGACGGTCAAGCGTGATGGTGCAGATGGAATCGTCGACGTCGAAGCGAACGTTGCTCATGGGTCCATTCTTGCCACACCCCCGATTCACCCAGGTGTCCACGTTGACTTTCCTACTAGGAAAGCGTACGTTGAGTTTCCCAACAGGAAAGTGAGGAAACTCCGATGAAGGAATACATCAGCGAGGCCGACGCGAGGCTCGCACTTCGCTCGATCGACGACCAACGCCAACAGGTGATCGCCGAGATCGACCTGCCCCGGTGGTACTGGTTGGGGCTCGCGGGTGGGTGGGTGCTGCTCGGTATTGCCAGTGACTCCGGCAACCCCTGGCTCACCAGTGGCGCCACGCTGCTCTTCGGCGCCGTCCACGCCGCCGCAGCCCAGCACGTGTTCTCGGGACGCCACAAGTCAGGCAAGTTGAGCGTTCACGCCGGGATCGTCGGCCGCCGCCTGCCGAGGGTGCTCTTCGCCTGGCTGATCGGACTCACCCTCGTCACGATCGGGATCGCATTCGCTGTCAACGCCGACGGTGCCGAACACGCCTCGACGATCGCGGCAGTCTTCGCCGCCACAGTCATCCTGTGTGGCGGGCCGACGTTGATGGCGAACTTCCGCAACCGCATCGCGCGGGATGCCGCATGAGCGAGCCTCAGCTGGGGGTCCCCCCACGAGCTCTGCGAGTAGGGGGCGCGAATCATGATGCAGGGATCATGCCGTCGCCTCCGTATTGCTCGCGTCTCACGGAGGTGACGGCATGACCGTGGAGGCGAGGTTCGATGAACTGATCCATCCGAGCACGCGGTTGTCGATCGTCGCCCTGCTCGCTTCGGCCGATTGGATCGACTTCGCATTCGTACGCGACCGACTCGGGCTGTCGGACTCGGCGCTCTCGAAGCAGTTCGCCACCCTGGAGGAGGCCGGCTACGTCAGCATCGAGCGGCCGCTGGCCGACCGCCGCCGCCGGGTGCGGGCACGACTCACCCCGACCGGCAAGAAGGCCTTCGACGGACACGTCGCTGCGCTCCAGGCCGTGCTCGGCACGGCCACCGCCCCGTCGTGAGGTACTACTGGCGTGGTGCCCAGCCCGGCGGCCCAAACACGTACCCCAGCCGATCGCGCAGCCGGCCGGCACGGGTGACATCGCGCCAGATGCGTTGGTACTCGCCGTACTGCAGCGCGAACACGTTGTAGGTCTCGACCGGCACCGTCAGTCCGTACGTCGGTCGCTGCACCTCAGGTTGGAATGACTTGAACACGCGGTCCCAGATGATCAGGATGCCGGCGTAGTTGCGGTCGAGGTAGATCGGGTCCGAGCCGTGGTGCACGCGGTGATGCGACGGGGTGTTGAAGATGAACTCCCACGGGCGCGGGAACTTCTCGATCTTCTCGGTGTGCAGATGGAACTGCCAGATCAGGTTGAGCGAGAAGGTGAAGTAGATCATCCAGGGCGGCACCCCGATGAACGGCAGAGGCAGCCAGATGACGACCTCGAACCACTGATTCCACTTCTGTCGCAGTGCGGTCGAGAGGTTGAAGTAGACGCTTGAATGATGCGCCTGATGGCCAGCCCAGCCGAGCCGCACGCGATGGGCGAAGCGGTGGTAGGTGTAGAACAGCAGGTCGACGCCGATGATGACTCCGACCCAGGTCCACGGGTTCTTGGCCGACAGGTGCCAGATCGCGAAGTTGGCATAGATCACGGTGTAGAGCAGGAATGCCGTCGTGCGGAAAACCACCGAGAACGCGATCGATCCGAGGCCCATCAGCAGGCTCGCGCGGGTGTCCTGCTTCAGATAACCCTTGACGTGGTGCTCGTCATGGACCGCTTCGTGCCGGATCGCGAACATCTCGATCAGCATGAACAGTACGAAGAACGGCACGGCCGCGCCGGCCGGATCCGTCAGGTTGTGCGAGAGCGCGTCGGACATCTGGTCATCGTGGCACGACCGGGGTGCGCGCTCAGTGGTTTTTGTGCTGGCGATGTCCCTTGCCGGCGAGCCGGCCGAGGATGTGCTTGCGCGAGAGCTCGTATGTGTGACCGTGCTTGGCGGCATGGGCACGTCCGACCTCGATGAACTCGTCCTCGGTGTCGGCGGTCAACAGGTCGCCGCACGCCTTGCAGGTCAGCTCGTATGCCATGGGGACTCCTCATAGGGTTCGCACCCCAGCCTATGATCCAGCCATGTCTGACGTGACCATCCTGCACAACTCGTCCTGTTCGACGTCCCGCCACGCTCTCGAAGAGGCGGCGGCCGCCGGTATCGAGCCCGAGGTCGTGCAGTACCTCAAGAAGCCGCTCGACCGGGCCGCCCTGCTCGACCTGATCGGCAAGCTCGAGGATCCGGCCGCCGATCTCGTACGCAAGGACGGCTTCTTCAAGGCCCGGGGCCTCGCCGCCGAGGACTACGTCACTCCAGAGGCCGTGGCCGATCTGCTCGTCGAGCATCCGCGGCTGATGCAGCGACCCGTTCTGGTCCACGGTCAGCGCGCCATCATCGGCCGCCCGAAGGATCGCGTCGCCGCCTTCCTGCAGAGCTAGGTCGTCGCTCCGGCGAACTGAGCGCTGTAGAGGCGTTCGTACGCTCCCCCGGCCGCCCTCAGCGAGTCGTGCGTGCCCTGCTCGACGATATGGCCGTCCTCCATCACCACGATGTGGTCGGCGTCGCGGATCGTGGAGAGTCGATGGGCGATGACGAAGGACGTGCGCCCTGACCTCAACTGCTCCATCGCACCCTGCACGAGCGACTCCGTGCGGGTGTCGACCGAGCTGGTGGCCTCATCGAGCACCAGGATCGACGGGTCGGCGAGGAACGCACGCGCAATCGTCAGCAGCTGCCGCTGACCGGCGCTGACATTGGTGCCCTCATCGTCGATCACCGTGTCGTAACCGTCGGGCAGCGTACGCACGAAGTGGTCGACGTACGCCGCCTCAGCTGCGGCGATGATCTGTTCCTCGGTCGCCCGGTGGGCGCCGTAGGCGATGTTCTCGCGGATCGTGCCCTTGAACAGCCAGGTGTCCTGGAGCACGACGCCGAAGTTCTCACGCAGCGGTCCGCGCTCCATCCGGGAGATGTCGACGCCGTCCAGGGTGATGCGGCCGCCCTGGATGTCATAGAACCGCAGCACCAGATTGGTCAGGGTCGTCTTGCCGGCACCGGTCGGACCGACGATCGCGACGGTCTGGCCCGGCTCGGCGGTGAGATCGAGGTGCTCGATCAGCGGCTCGTCGGGCTTGTAGGAGAACGACACGTCCTCGAACACCACGCGACCGCGTACGGGGTCCGGGAATGGCGCATCGGCCTGGTCGGCCGGCTCCTCAGGCTCGTCGAGGAGCTTGAACACCCGCTCGGCAGAGGCGACTCCGGACTGCAGGAGGTTGATCATCGCGGCGACCTGGGTAAGTGGCTGGGTGAACTGACGGGAGTACTGGATGAATGCCTGCACGTCACCGATGCTGAGCGACCCGGAGGCGAGCCGCAGCCCACCGATGACGGCGACCAGGACGTAGTTGATGTTGGACACGAACATCATCACCGGTTGAATCACGCCGGAGATGAACTGCGCCTTGAACGCCGACTGGAACAACGCGTCATTGCGCTCGTCGAAGACCTCGCGCGCCTCCTGCTGTCGACCGAAGACCTTGACCACCTCGTGGCCCGTGAAGACCTCCTCGATGTGCCCGTTGAGGCGGCCGGTGCTGGCCCACTGCTTCATGAACTCCGGCTGCGAGCGCTTCGTGACGGCCCTCGTGATCAGAAACGCAAGTGGCAGGGTGCCGACCGCAATCAATGACAGCAGCGGGGAGATGAACAGCATCATCGTGAGGGTGCCGATGACCAGCAGGATCGAGGTCAGCAACTGGCTCATGGTCTGCTGGAACGACTGGGCGATGTTGTCGATGTCATTCGTCGTGCGCGACAACACATCGCCACGCTCGTGAGTGTCGAAGTAGGCAAGCGGGAGCCGGTTGATCTTGGTCTCGACGTCGTTGCGTAGGTCGGCAACAGTGCGCTGAACGACGATCGTGGTGACCCTGCCCTGGAACCACGTCAGGAGACCAGCGACGACATACAGCACGAGCACGCCGGCCAGGACCCACGAGAGGCTCGTGTAATCGATGCCCTTGCCTGGCTGGAGGTCGACCGAGCCGACCAGGGAGGCGAGCTTGCCGTCGCCATCGGCACGCAGCTTGGCCACGACTTCGGCCTTGGTGCTGCCGTCGGGGAAGCGGCTCGAGAGATAGCCGGTGAACACGATGTCGGTGGCACGACCCAGGATCTTGGGTCCGACGACCGTCAGGATCGTGCCGACGATGCCGAACGAGAGCACACCCCACACCAGCATCCGAACCCGGAGGAACCGCTCGACGAGTCGCCCCATCGTGCCCTTGAAGTCAGCTGCTCGAGCCGGCGGCATGTTGCCGGCCATGGCCATCGCACCAGGCCCCCGCCCGCTCATGCCACCTCCTCCGTCAAAAACCCACGATACGAAGGCGACGGCATGATCCCTGCCTCATGATGAGCTTGCTGACGCTCGCTCATGCCGCCTCCTCCGTCAAAAATCCACGATACGAAGGCGACGGTATGATCCCTGCCTCATGATGAGCTTGCTGACGCTCGCTCATGCCGCCTCCTCCTCCGTGAGCTGGGAGAGGACGATCTCGCGATAGACCTCGCAGGTCGTCATGAGCTCGGTATGCGTGCCGGTGCCGACGACGCTGCCCTCGTCCAGCACGACAATGCGATCCGCGTGGCGGATCGTGCTGACCCGCTGCGCGACGATCACCACGGACGCGTCGGTCGTGGCCGTACGCAGGGCCGCGCGCAGTGCCGCGTCGGTGGCGTAGTCGAGCGCGGAGAACGAGTCGTCGAACAGGTAGATCGGTGGGCGCTTCACGATCGCCCGGGCAATCGCCAGCCGCTGGCGCTGACCACCCGAGACATTCGTGCCGCCCTGGGAGATCGGCGCGTTCAGCTGCTCGGGCATCTTGGTCACGAAGTCACGCGCCTGTGCGATGTCGAGCGCGTCCCACAGCTCTTGGTCGGTGGCCTCCGGCCGTCCGTAGCGAAGGTTGGAGGCGACCGTGCCGGAGAACAAGAACGGTCGCTGCGGCACCAGGCCGACCGACGTCCAGACGTTCTCAGGGTGCAGTGAACGTACGTCGTGACCGTCGATCATCACGGTGCCCGCGGTGGCGTCGAACAGCCGCGGGATCAGACCGAGCAGGGTCGACTTGCCACTGCCGGTCGAGCCGATGATCGCCGTCGTCTCGCCGGGCCGGGCGATGAGGTCGATCTCGTGCAGGACGTCCTGCTCGGCGCCAGGGAAGGCAAACGATGCGCCGCGCAGATCGATGTGACCACCGGTCAGGATCAGCTGCTCGGCGTCGTCGGGCGCCAGCACGCTCGGCTCGGTCTCAAGCACTTCGGTGATGCGCTGCGCCGAAACCTCAGCACGGGGCCACAGCATCAGCATGAACGTCGCCATCATGACCGACATCAGGATCTGGACGAGATAGTTCTGGAAGGCTGTCAGCGTGCCGACGTCGAGATCACCGCTGCCGATCCGGTATCCGCCGAACCAGGTGGCAAGGACGACAGACACGTTCATGATCAACATGACGGTCGGGAACATCATCGATTGCAGGCGTCCGACGGCGATCGCGACGTCCATGTTCTCGCGGTTGGCGTCACCGAAGCGCTCCGCCTCGTAGTTCTCCTTGACGAAGGCCCGAATGACGCGGATGCCCATGATCTGCTCACGCATCACCCCGTTGATGTTGTCGATCTTGACCTGGAGCAGACGAAACAGGGGCCGCATCTGGCGGATGATCAGGCCGATTGAGATCATCAGTGCCGGGAGAACGAGAACAAGCAGGCTCGACAGCTCGATGTCCTGACGCAGCGCCATGATGATCCCGCCAAAGCACATGATCGGCGCGGCCACGAGCAGGGTCAGCGCCAGGAACACGATCAGCTGCACCTGCTGGACGTCATTCGTCGAGCGGGTGATCAGGGTTGGCGCGCCCAGCTCGGCCATTTCACGGGCGGCGAATGTCTCGACCTTGCCGAACACCCCGGCGCGGAGATCACGACCGAGCGCCATCGCCGTACGGGCGCCGTAATAGACCGCGATGATCGTGCAGACGACCTGCACCACCGTGATCACCAGCATGATCATGCCGGTGTGAATGATGTAGTGCGTGTTGCCGGCGACGACGCCCTTGTCGATGATGTCGGCGTTGAGGCCAGGGAGATAAAGGTTCGCAATCGTCTGGATGAACTGAAAGATCAGCACGATGGCGATTGGCCGCTTGTAGGGCGTGAGGTACGTCCTCAAAAGCGGAATGAGCATTGCCTCAGGCTATCGCGCCGCTGAGACGGAGTGTCACGACAGATGTCACGTATGACCAGCGAGGCCGGCCAGGTCGACGAACTCCCGGGCGATCTCGACTGGCGCCCGATCCGCCCTGATCGTCCACCCGGGCTCGTCGTCCTGCAAGGGCTCGAGGAGGCGCTCCTGGGAGTCCAGCAATGAGGGCGGCATGAAGTGGTCTCGGCCCTCCATCCGGTCCCTGACCACCGCATGATCAGCAACGAGGTGAAGGAAGGTCGTACGCGGCGCCGCCGCGACGAGCAGATCGCGATAGGTCCGCTTGAGGGCGGAGCAGCTGACCACCCCACCAACGGTCTCGTGCGCAGCCAGCCAGGTAGCGACCGCCTGCAACCAGGTCATCCGACCCCCGTCGGTCAAGGGCGTGCCGTCCGCCATGGCGGTGATGCTTGCCGGCTCGTGGAAGTCGTCGCCATCGGCACTGTCGAGGCCCAGCAACGCGGCGAGCTCGCACGCCACGGTCGACTTGCCGACACCCGAAACCCCCATCACCACGATGACTGGGGGCGCCGCGGTCAGAGCAGGTCCTTGAGCTCCTTGGGCAGCTCGAAGTCCGAGCCGTCCTTGGCCGGGAATCCGAATGCGCTCGCACCGTCGGACTTCTTGGTCGCCCCCGCCGCCTCGGCCGCGCGCTTTGCCGGGTTGCCGGAGACGCGCTTGCCCTTCTTCTGCTGGGGCTTCTGCTTGGCTCCGGCGCGCTTGCCGGGACCGGGCAGACCAGGCATGCCGCCGGGCATACCGGGCACACCGCCGCCCTTGGCCATCTGCTGCATCATCTTGCGCGCCTCGAAGAACCGGTCCACGAGGCCGTTGACATCCTTGACCTGGGTGCCCGATCCCTTGGAGATGCGCTGTCGCCGTGATCCGTCGATCATCTTGGGGTTGTCGCGTTCGGCAGGTGTCATCGACAGGATGATCGCCTTGATGCGATCGACCTCGCGCTCGTCGAAGTTGGCGAGCTGCTCCTTCATGGCGCCCATGCCCGGCATCATGCCCATGAGCTTCGACATCGAGCCCATCTTGGAGATGGCTTCCATCTGACCCAGGAAGTCCTGCAAGGTGAACGACCCACCGGCCAGCTTTTCGGCGGCCTTGTTGGCCTCGTCCTCGTCAAAGACCTTCTCGGCCTGCTCGATGAGGGTCATCATGTCGCCCATGTCGAGGATGCGCGATGCCATGCGATCGGGGTGGAAGACGTCGAAATCGGTGAGCTTCTCACCCGTCGACGCGAACATGATCGGGCGCCCGGTGATGGAGCGTACGGACAGCGCCGCACCTCCGCGGGCGTCACCGTCGAGCTTGGTGAGGACGACGCCGGTGAAATCGACGCCTTCGAGGAATGCCTGCGCCGTGACGACGGCATCCTGGCCGATCATCGCGTCGATGACGAACAACACCTCGTCGGGATCGACCGCCTCGCGGATGTCGGCGGCCTGTTGCATGAGTTCTTCGTCGATGCCGAGCCGTCCGGCGGTGTCGACGACGACGACGTCGTGAAGGGTGCGTCGAGCCTCTGCGAGACCGTCGCGGGCGACCTTGACCGGGTCACCGACGCCGTTGCCGGGCTCGGGTGCGAATACCGTGACGCCGGCCTGCTCGCCGACGACCTGCAGCTGGGTCACGGCGTTGGGGCGCTGAAGGTCGGCCGCAACCAGCATCGGTGACTTGCCCTGCTCCTTGAGCCAGAGTCCGAGCTTGCCGGCCAGGGTCGTCTTGCCCGCGCCCTGGAGGCCCGCGAGCATGATGACGGTCGGCGGATTCTTGGCGTACCTGATCCGGCGGGTCTCGCCACCGAGGATCGTGACGAGCTCGTCGTTGACGATCTTGATGACCTGCTGCGC
>JAOPXO010000240.1 GCA_025965115.1 Aeromicrobium sp. | reverse complement strand
TGCAGGCGCAGCACAGCGGCCAGACCGTCGAGCAGATCGAGCTCGACTCCGACCGGGACCGGTGGTTCACCCCGGACCAGGCCAAGGAGTACGGATTGATCGATCACGTCGTGGCCAACGCAGGAGATCTGAACTCATGAGCTATTACATTCCGCAGTGGGAAGAGCGCACTTCGTACGGTTTCCGCCGCATCGACCCCTACACCAAGCTGTTCGAGGACCGCATCATCATGCTGGGCACCCCGATCAGCGATGACGTCGCCAACGCGGTCATGGCACAGCTCATGTCGCTGCAGGCCATGGATCCCGACCGCGACATCAGCATCTACATCAACTCACCGGGTGGCTCGTTCACGGCGCTGACGGCGATCTACGACACGATCCGCTACATCAAGCCCGATGTGCAGACCCTGTGCCTCGGTCAGGCCGCTTCGGCCGCCGCGATCCTGCTGGCCGCCGGCACCCCCGGCAAGCGACTTGCGCTGCCCAACAGCCGCATCCTGATCCACCAGCCCTACACCGAGGGAACCGGCGGTCAGATCTCAGATCTGGAGATCCAGGCCAATGAGATCTTCCGGATGCGCGAGCTGATGGAAAAGATGCTGGCCGAGGCGACTGGCAAATCGGTTGAGGAGATCAGCAAGGACGTCGACCGCGACAAGATCCTGACCGCCGAGCAGGCAGTCGAGTACGGCCTCGTCGACGAGGTCCTCAACACCCTCAAGGTCCCGGCCGTCTGACATCAGACACAACCAGGACGCGAGCCGATGACCGAGACGAGGCACGATTTCGCCGCTAGGGTGAAAACGACGCCCCACCGGATTCGGGCCGGAATCAGCGATCGAGAGGACTTCCCACGTGGCACGCATTGGTGAAACCGCCGATCTTCTGAAGTGTTCCTTCTGCGGCAAGAGCCAGAAGCAGGTCAAGAAGCTCATCGCCGGCCCTGGGGTCTACATCTGCGATGAGTGCATCGACCTGTGCAACGAGATCATCGAGGAAGAACTCGCCGAAGGCGCTGAGCTGAGCCTCGGAGAACTGCCCAAGCCGCAGGAGATCTACGACTTCCTCAACGGCTACGTGATCGGCCAGAACGGCGCCAAGAAGTCCCTCGCCGTCGCGGTCTACAACCACTACAAGCGGGTCCAGGCGCAGGCGTCCAGCGTCCGTGGCAAGGATGACCAGGTCGAGCTGGCCAAGTCCAACATCCTGCTCGTCGGTCCCACGGGCTGTGGCAAGACCTATCTCGCCCAGACCCTCGCGCGCATGCTCAACGTGCCATTTGCGATTGCCGATGCCACCGCGCTGACCGAGGCCGGCTATGTCGGCGAGGACGTCGAAAACATCCTGCTCAAGCTGATCCAGGCTGCGGACTACGACGTCAAGAAGGCCGAGACCGGCATCATCTACATCGACGAGGTCGACAAGATCTCGCGCAAGAGCGAGAACCCGTCGATCACACGTGATGTCTCCGGTGAAGGAGTCCAGCAGGCGCTGCTCAAGATCCTCGAGGGCACGACCGCGTCGGTTCCCCCGCAGGGCGGCCGCAAGCACCCGCACCAGGAGTTCATCCAGATCGACACCACCAATGTGCTGTTCATCGTCGGTGGTGCGTTCGCGGGCCTCGACCAGATCATCGAGCAGCGCAGCGGCAAGATGGGCCTGGGCTTCAACACCGGACAGGTCGACATCGGCAAGGCTGTCGAGCCGTCGAAGCTCTACTCCAAGGTGCTTCCCGAGGACCTGCTGAAATTTGGTCTGATCCCCGAGTTCATCGGTCGCCTGCCGGTCATTGCCGCAGTCGACAACCTCGACAAGGACGCCCTGGTGGCGATCCTGACAACTCCGCGCAACGCGCTGACCAAGCAGTATGTCCGGCTGTTCGAGATCGACGGTGTTGAGCTCGAGTTCAGCGAGGACGCCTGTGACGCGATGGCCGACCTGGCCCTCGTCCGCGGCACCGGCGCACGTGGCCTGCGCTCGATCATCGAGGCCGTGCTCGAACCGGTCATGTATGAGATCCCCAGCCGCGAGGACGTCGCCAAGGTCATCGTGACCGAGCAGACCGTCTCCGGCGAGCAAGGCCCGACGATCCTGACGCATGACGAAGTGGCCAAGAAGGCCTCCTGAGACCGGCCGTCCGCTTGGCGGCTGCACCACCGGCTGTATCAGCCAAAAAAGGGGCACCAACCATGGTCGACATCGCGCTGCTGGGAGCGACCGGGTTCACCGGCTCGCTCACGGCTGACTATCTCGGCGGTCACCTGCCGCCGACCGCCGCCTGGGCAATCGCCGGTCGCAGTGCCGCGAAGCTCAAGGCCATCGCCGATCGAATCGAGGGCAACGGCGGCATACGTCCGCAGGTTCTCGAGGCTGACGTCCGTGACGAGGCATCCATGGCGGCTCTTGCGGCCCAGACGCGCGTACTCATCACCACGGTCGGCCCCTATCTCCAGCACGGTGAGGCCGCCGTCAAGGCATGCGCCGAGGCCGGCATCGCCTACGTCGACCTGACCGGCGAGCCGGAGTTCGTCGACCGGATGTGGCTCAAATATCAGGCGACGGCCGAGGCCAGCGGTGCGAAGATCATCCACGCCTGCGGCTTCGACTCGATCCCGTACGACCTCGGTGTGCTCTACACCGTCGAGCAGCTTCCTGAGGGTGTGCCGATCTCCGTCAAGGGCTACATCCGTGCAGGTGGCACGCCATCTGGTGGCACCTACCACTCGGCGATCGGCGCCTTTTCGCGCATTCGTCAGGCCGGCAAGACGGCGGCGGAGCGCAAGAAGGTCGAGTCTCGGCCGACCGGCCGCCGCGTCAAGGGCGGCGGCAAGATCGGCCGCGGCGCCGACGGTCAGGGTTGGGCACTGCCACTGCCGACGATCGATCCGCAAATCGTGTTGCGATCGGCGCGATCGCTTGATCGCTACGGTCCTGAGTTCTCCTATGAGCACTTCGCCCAGTTCAAGCGACTGCCCATGATGGTCGGCACGATTGCCGGCGCCGGGGTGTTGATGGCCGGCTCCCAGCTCGGCTTGACGCGGAAGGCCCTGCTCAAGCTCAAGGATGTCGGCGATGGGCCCGACGAGGCCAAGCGCGAGGCCTCCTGGTTCAAGCTCCGGCTGATCGGTGAGGGCGGTGGCGAGACCGTGACGACCCAGGTCAGCGGCGGAGACCCCGGCTACACCGAGACCTCCAAGATGTTGAGCGAGGCGGCGATGTGCCTTGCCTACGACACGCTGCCGAAGGTCTCCGGTCAGACAACCACGGCCGTGGCGATGGGCGATGCGCTCATCACCCGGTTGCAGAAGGCCGGCATCACCTTCGAAGTGCTCTGACCCGTCAGTCGGCGAGCGCCAGCGTGGCATCGACGTCGAGCCCAGACACTGAGCCGTCCGCGACCAGGGAGACGTCTCCGGTCACGCGACCAGCGGCGCGTACGTCCGGCAGCGCCCCCTCGAGCAGATCGAGCTGATCCTGCGCGCCGCTCACGGTGACAGCTGAGATCTCGGTCTTCTGGCTGACCTTCGCCACCGACTTCGCACCACGGATGCCCGCGAGCACCGTGGCGGCCGCGACGAGCAGATCAGGATTGTGCGGCGCTGTCGACAGGTCGACCTCGGTGTCCGGCCAGGTCGAACGGTGGATTGAGCCCTCCTGCCACCACGACCAGACCTCCTCGGTCACGTAGGGCAGGAATGGCGCCAGCAGGCGGAGCTGCACGGACAGGGCGAGCACGAAGGCGGCCTTGGCCGAGACCCCGCTGGCGTCGTCGCCGCGGGCCCGCTCCTTGACCAGCTCGAGGTAGTCATCGCAGAAGTCCCAGAAGAACTTCTCGATGCCTTCCAGGGCCGTCGCGTAGTCGAACTCCTCGAAGCTGTTGGTGGCGTCTTCGACGACGCCCCGAAGAGCGCTCAGCATCGCCAGGTCGAGTGGCTCGGTGACGAGTGCGGCATCGAGCAGCGTGGCGTCGGCGCCGAGTCCGTACGCCTCTTCGCCGGCAAGCACGAACTTGCTCGCGTTGAGCACCTTCATCGCCAGTCGGCGGCCGACCTTCATCTGGGTCTCATCGAACGGCGAGTCGGTGCCGGGGCGCACGCCCGCCGCACGCCAGCGCACCGCGTCGGCCCCGTACTTGTCGAGGATCTCGTCGGGGACGACGACATTGCCCTTGGACTTGCTCATCTTCTTGCGATCGGGGTCGACGACGAAGCCGGAGATCGTGGCATTGCGCCACGGCGCGACGCCGTGCTCGAGGTGTGAGCGGACGATCGTCGAGAACAGCCAGGTGCGGATGATGTCGTGGGCCTGGGGGCGTACGTCCATCGGGAAGGTGCGCCCGAACAGGTCGGGGTCGCGCTCCCATCCGCAGACGATCTGCGGGGTCAACGAGGACGTCGCCCACGTGTCGAGGACATCGGGGTCGGCCATGAACCCGCCGGGCTTGCCGCGCTGGGACTCCTCGAATCCCGGGGGCGCCTGTGCAGCCGGATCGACCGGAAGGCTGTCCTCGGAGGCGAGGATCGGCTCCTCGTAGTCGGGTTCGCCGGCGTCATCGAGGCGGTACCAGACCGGGAACGCCACGCCGAAGAATCGCTGCCGGGAGACCAGCCAGTCGCCGTTGAGCCCGTCGATCCAGTTGGTCAGGCGCGACTGCATGTAGCCGGGAACCCAGTTGATCTCGTCTCCGCGGCCGATCAGCTTCTGGCGCAGGTCGGTGTCGCGGCCGCCATTGGTGAGGTACCACTGACGGGTCGACACGATCTCGAGCGGCTTGTCGCCCTTCTCGAAGAAATTGGCCATGCGCTGAGTCGGCTTCGGCTCTCCGTCGAGGTCGCCTGACTCGACGAGGGCGGCCACGGTCAGCTCGCGAGCCGTGAACGTGGTCTTGCCGGCGATGTCGGCGTATGTCTGGCGGCCCGACTCGTCGGTGATCCACTCGGGGACATCGGGCAGGATGCGGCCGTCGCGGCCGATGATCGTGCGATTGGGCAGCTGCAGCTCACGCCACCAGATGACGTCGGTGAGGTCACCAAATGTGCAACACATGACCAGGCCGGAGCCCTTGTCCATCTCGGCGGCGGGGTGCGCGACGACCGGGATCTCGACTCCGAACAGTGGCGAACGGACGGCGCTGCCGAACAGCGGCTGATAGCGCTCGTCATCGGGATGAGCGATCAGCGCGACGCAGGCGGCGATGAGCTCGGGGCGAGTGGTCTCGATGAACACAGGCGGGCCTTCGGCCTGAGTCGAATCAATGGTTGGGTGGAATCCCACCCGGTGGTAGGCACCGGGATATTCACGGGCCTCGAGCTCGGCCTGCGCCACCGCGGTCTGGAACGTGACATCCCAGAGCGTGGGGGCATCCTGCTGATAGGCCTCGCCACGTGCGACATTGCGCAGGAACGCCAGCTGCGACACGAGACGCGACTCATCGCCGATCGTCGTGTAGGTCTGCGACCAGTCGACGCTCAGCCCAAGTGTGCGCCACAACTTTTCGAAGACCTTCTCGTCCTCGAGCACGAGCTGATTGCACAGCTCGATGAAGTTCTGCCGGCTGATCGGGATCTGCCTCTTGGGGTCGGGATCAGCGGGGGGCGTGAAGTCCGACTCGTAGGGCAGCGACGGATCGCAGCGCACGCCGAAGTAGTTCTGCACCCGGCGCTCGGTCGGGAGACCGTTGTCGTCCCACCCCATCGGGTAGAACACCTCTTTGCCGCGCATCCGCTGATAGCGGGCGACCAGGTCAGGGTGCGTGTAGGAGAACACGTGCCCGACGTGCAGCGAGCCCGACACGGTCGGCGGCGGGGTGTCGATCGAGTAGATCTGTTCGCGCGTCTTGGTGCGGTCAAAGGCGTAGGTGCCCTGCTGCTCCCAGACCTGTGACCACGTGGCCTCCAGGCCCTCAAGCACGGGCTTCTCCGGGACAGTGTTCACAAGAGTTCAGTCTAGATGGTGACGACCCACCCCTCAGGAGGGGCGGGTCGTCACCAACGGGGACCTAGGCGTCGACAGATGCCTTCGATGGCTCGCCGCCGAACTCGCCGACCTCGACATCTGGCTTCTGGGCCAGCTTGCTTGGCCACCAGATGTGGCGTCCGATGTCGAGGTTGAGTGCCGTGACGAGCACCGATCGCACGATGATCGTGTCGAGCAGCACGCCGACCGCCACCGCGAATCCGAGCTCGGCCAGGAACACGATCGGCAGTGTCGCCAGTGCGGCAAATGTGCCCGCGAGGACGAATCCCGCCGAGGTGATGACACCACCCGTGGCTCCGAGGCCGATCAGCGCGCCCCGACGCGTGCCGTGCTCCAACGATTCCTCGCGGACTCGGGTCATCAGGAAGATGTTGTAGTCGATGCCCAGGGCGACAAGGAACACGAACGCGAACAACGGGAACGAGGTATCCGTCCCGGAGAAATTGAACACGTTGTGGAACACCAACCCGCTGATGCCCATCGCCGCCGCGAACGACACCACGACCGTCACCAGCAGGATCATCGGCGCGGCGATGGCTCGCAGCAGCAACATCAGGACCACGAGGACGACCAGCAGGACAATCGGGATGATCAGCCTGTTGTCGGCTCCCGAGGCACTCTGCACGTCCTTGTTGATGGCGGTGTTGCCGCCGACGAGGGCGTCGGCTCCGCCGATCTTGTGCACTGCCGTGCGTGCCCGGTCGATCGTGGTGAACGCCGCCTTGGAGTCGGCCGCCGTGGTCAGCGTCGCTTCGAAGTAGGCGGTGCCACCGGCATCGCCGAGCTTGTGGACGGTCGATCCGTCGATGCCCTTGACCTGTGCGAGAGCAGCCTCAACCTCAGTCGCCTTGGCAGATTTCGCGACCACCGAGATGGGCGAGCCGTCACCGGCAGGGAAGTGTTTGGCGACAACCTTCTCGGCAGCCACCGAGGGCTGCGACGTGGTGAAGCTGTCCTCGTTGCTCAGGCCGTGGGCGTTCAGCTGGGTGATACCGAGCGAGAGCCCGACCAGGATCAGCGTGGTGACCACCCAGACCATGCGCGGAGCCTTGGCGATGCGCTGCCCGACCCGGGACCACAGGCCGGTCTCGGACTTCAGCGGCTCGCCGAAGCGCGGCACGAACGGCCAGAAGATCCACCGGCCGACAATGACCAACAACGCCGGCAGCAGGATCATCATGACGAACAGAGCGCAGGCGATGCCCGCCGCTCCGACGGGACCAAGCCCTCGTGTGGAGTTCATGTGTGCGAAGGTCAGGCACAGCAGTCCGATGATGACGGTGATGCCGCTGGCCAGCACGGCGGGAGCGGCGCGGTGCAGGGCGTGCTGCATTGCCTCGTGGCGATCCTCGTAGTTGTGCAGCTCCTCGCGATAGCGAGCGACGAGCAGCAGGGCGTAGTCCACCCCGGCGCCGAGGACCAGGACACTGAGGATGCCCGCGCTCTGACCGTTGACCGTGAGGCCGGCGTGCTTGGCGAGCAGGTAGACGGCGCCCTCGGCGGCGCCGACTGCGCCGACGCCGCACAGCAGGAACAAGAACGCGAGCTGCAGGCTGCGATAGGTGATCAGCAGGATGATGAACACGATGATCACGGCCGAGAACAACAGCACGCCGTCGATGCCGCCGAACGCCTTGGCCTGGTCGGCGCCGAGCGCTGCCGGGCCGGCGAAGTGAACCGTGAGTGTGTCGGTGCTCTTGGCGTTCTTCTTGATGTCGTCGACGATGTCGGGCAGTGCGTTCCAGCCGTCACTGCCGATGTTGACCGTCGCAATCAGCTCGACGGCCTGTCCGTCCTTGGACGGAATCGGCCCGAGCACCTTGCTGTCGACCTTTTTGACCTTGCCGATCTTGGCGGCGTCGGCCTGGATCGACGCGAGGTCAGCGGGCGTGATCGCCCCACTCTTGCTGGTGTAGAGGATGACCGCGGGCACGGCGTCGGGGTTGGTGAACGCCTTGGAGGCGTTGATGACCTTGGTCGACTCCGCGTCTCCGGGCAGCCAGGAACTGATGTCGTTGTCCTGGACGCTGCCGAGCTTGCTGGAGAACGAGGCCACCCCGCCGATCACCAGCAGCGAAAGTACGAGGACAACCCACTTGGCCCAGTGGTGGGTGACCCAACCGGCGATCTGACGATTCATGACATCTCCTGGATATGAGCGCTCATGGCGAAAGGGGAAAACTTGGGGTGGTTACATCATGTCGGAATACACCGACAGAAGCGCCATCGGTATCACCCCTGAGACGCCCCCTGACACCCTGCGATACTGGCCACAATGATCCCCACGTACGCCGAGGTCGAACGAGCATTGCTCGGGCGCTGGCCCGAGACCCGCCTGCAACCCTCCCTCGACCGCATTGCGGCGCTGTGCCGCCTGCTGGGCGATCCGGAGCACGCCTATCCGGTGATCCACCTGACCGGCACCAACGGCAAGACGTCCACGAGCCGGATGATCGACACCTTGCTGAGGGCGCTGGATCTGCGCACCGGGCGCTTCACCAGCCCGCACCTCCAGTCGATGACCGAACGCATCTGCCTGGACGGTGAGCCGCTGTCTGAGCAGCTGTTCGTCGACGCATTCGCCGACGTCGCGGCCTACGCACAGATCGTCGATGAGTCCTCGGAGCACCCGCTGTCGTACTTCGAGATGATGACGGCAATGGCGTTCGCAGCCTTTGCCGACGCTCCGGTCGACGCCGCGGTGATCGAGGTCGGCATGGGTGGCTCGTGGGACGCCACCAATGTCGCCGACGGTCAGGTCGCGGTCGTCACACCGATCGGAGTGGACCACGCAAGCTACCTCGGCGATCGGCCCGAGATCATCGCGGTCGAGAAGGCCGGCATCATCAAGCCGGGCTCCCACGCTGTCATCGCCGAGCAGGAGGACGCCGTGATGGACGTCCTGATGCGACGCGCGCTCGATGTCGGGTCGATCGTGGCCCGCGAGGGTGCCGAGTTCGGAGTCAACAACCGGGTCACCGCGCTCGGCGGCCAGCAGATCGATCTGCAGGGGCTGAGCGGCGCCTACAACGACATCTACCTGCCGCTGCACGGTGCGCATCAGGCGCACAATGCGGCCTATGCGCTCGCGGCCGTCGAGGCCTTCACCGGCACCAAGCAGCTGGACCTTGACCTCGTACGTGCCGCGTTCGCGCAGGTCACGTCTCCAGGGCGGCTCGAGGTCGTACGCCGCAGCCCTACCGTGTTGCTCGACGCGGCACACAATCCGCACGGTGCCGAGGCCACGGTCGAGGCGGTGCAGGATGCGTTCACGTTCAGCCCGCTGATCGGCGTCTTCGGCGTGATGGCCGACAAGGACGTCGAGGAGATGCTGAGGATCTTCGAGCCCGTCATGGCCGAGATCATCTGCACCCAGAACAGCACTCCGCGAGCGATGCCGGCGGCGGAGCTCGGTGAGATCGCCGAGGACATCTTCGGCGCCGAGCGGGTCACAGTGCTCCCTCGCCTGGACGATGCGCTCGAGCGTGCGGTGCTGATGGCTGATGCAGCAGAGGGGTTCGATGACGCGATCGGGAGCGGGGGAGTTCTTGTCACCGGCTCGGTCATCACGGTCGGCGAGGCCCGCACGCTGCTGGGTGGGACTGTGCAGTGACAGGACGCCGCCCGTGAGGGGCATGTGCGCTGCGATGTTGTCGCTCGAGGCGGTGATCCTCGCGCTCGCCGTGCCCGTGATGATCTCCGTCGAGGACGTTGACAAGCCTCTGGCACTCGGCCTCGGGCTCGGGCTGGCTTTGCTGTGCGTCCTGACCGCGGGGTCGCTTCGGCGCCCTCAGGCGTACGTGGTCGGGCACCTCATCCAAGTCGGCGCGATCGGGCTGGGCTTCCTGATCCCGGTCATGTTCTTCGTCGGCGCGATGTTCGCGGCGCTGTGGTTCGCGGCGTACTTCTTGGGTCGCCGCATCGAGTCCGACAAGGCACGCTGGGCGGCCGAAGCCGAGGAAGCCTGAGGGATGTGACTCAGGCCATCGCGCGGTACTGTCGATGAGATGGTGCGCGTGTTGGCGGTTGCCGACGAGGAGGTCCCCGCGATGTGGTCGCGAGTGCGCGACCTGCGCGTCGACCTCGTGCTCGCGGCGGGCGACCTGCCGTGGGACTACCTCGAATCGCTCGTATCCCTGGTTGGCGCACCGGCGGCCTTCGTGCCCGGCAATCACGATCCCCGCACCGGCGTCGGCTCAGGGCCACGCGGCATGGTCAATCTCGACGGACAGGTGCGCTCCATCGGTGGTCTGCGCATCGCCGGGCTCGGTGGGTGCGTCCGCTACAACAACGGCCCGCATCAGTACACCCAGAAGGCGTACGACCGTCGAGCCCGACTGCTCGTCAAGGGCGCACTCCGTGCCGGACCGGTCGACGTCCTCCTGACCCACGCCCCTCCGCTCGGGCTCGGGGACGAGCCGGACCCGTGCCACGTCGGTATCTCCGCGTTACACGACGTCATCGAGACGCTGCGTCCGACCTGGCACCTGCATGGCCACATCCACCCCTACGGGATGGACAAGCCCGACCGGCAGATCGGACCCACGACGATCCGAAACGTGATCCCGTGGCAGGTGATCGAGATCCAGCCGGCATCAACGCCCGCGGATGCCGGCGTGGGACGGCGAAACTGAGATGGTGAGCAGCTCGGGCTCGCCGCGGGTCGATGCCGAGAGCGACTTCAACCGCGCGCGACGGCTGCAGGTCCTCTCTGGTCTGGCTGCACGCGTGCGCAACGACGCCGATGACGTCGTACAGGCGATGTCGTTCGACGAGGTGGTCGAAGCGCTGGGGCGGCGTTCTGAGAGCTACCTCGGCACGAAGGTCATCAGTCTCGATGCGATCGTCGGATCGGTCGACAAGGTGCGTGACTTCGACCGGCGGTTCCGGCCGACGTCGGCGCGTAGTCGGCAACGCTGGGAGCGACTGGCCCGCGCCAGTCGGACCGGTGAGGTCATTCCGCCGATCGACGTCTTTCAGATCGGCGAGTACTACTTCGTCAGTGACGGGCACCATCGGGTCTCGGTCGCACGGAGTCTGCGACTGGACGTCATCGAGGCTCATGTCACGGCGATAGACACGTTCCTGACGCCGGTCGGCATCGGTGGGCGCGCCGATCTCGAGTTGAAGTACTGGCGTCGGCTCATGCTCCAGCGGGTCCCCTTCACGGGCAAGGCCCGAGCGGCGGTGGCCGTCAACAACCCCTATGACTACGGCGTCATCGCCGAAACAGTCGAAGCCTGGGGCGCGCGCACGATGCATGCCGAAGGCGCGTACATGGACAAGGAGACGATGGCGGAGCGGTGGTATGCCGAGGAGTTCGAGCCCGTCGTCGCGATGATCGAGGACGCGGCCGTACGCGGCAAGGGCGAACGGCCCGCCGAGGCGTACCTACGCGTGGCGTGCGAGCGCTATCAGCTGATCCGCGATCACGCGTGGAACGCCGAGATCATGGACGCCGTGACCCACAAGGGCAAGAAGCGACGCTGACGCGTCCGTCTACAGGCCGACGGTGAGGTTTTCGCCGGTCGCCGGGTCGAAGAGGTGCAGCTTGTCGGTGTCGATGAACAACGTCGCGTCGTCGTCCTCCTTGACCGTGCTGTCGGAGTCCAGTGAGACAACGAGCTGGGTGCGCAAGGAGTCGCTGTCGACCTCGCGTGCCAGCTCCTTGAGCTGGCCCTGCACGTTGGCCTCGGCCTCGTAGGGCACGTAGGCGTACTGCTGGTCACCGAGCCACTCGCGGACGTCGATGTGTGCCTTGAACGTGCGTGACATGTCGACCTTGCCAGGGTCGATGACCGACACGTCCTCGAAGTGTTCGGGCCGGACTCCGGCCATCAGCAGTCCCTTGCCGGCGGCCCGCTCCGCCTTGGCGGTGGGGATCCCGAACGTGCCGAACGGCAGGGTGACCTGGTTGCCCTCGACCGTGGCGGGGAGGAAGTTCATCGGTGGCGATCCGATGAATCCCGCGACGAACAGGTTGACCGGCTGTTCGTAGAGCTCTCGCGGCGTCGCCAGCTGCTGCAGCACACCCCGCTTCATGACCGCGACCCGGTCGCCCAGGGTCATCGCCTCGGTCTGGTCGTGCGTCACGTAGACGGTGGTGATGCCGAGGCGCTTCTGCAGCCGCGCGATCTCGGTGCGCATCTGTCCGCGGAGCTTGGCATCGAGGTTGGACAGCGGCTCGTCGAACAGGAAGGCCTGGGCGTCGCGCACGATGGCTCGACCCATTGCGACGCGCTGGCGCTGGCCGCCGGACAGGTTGCCGGGCTTGCGCTGGAGGTGCTCGTCGAGGTCGAGGGTCTTGCTGGCCTCACGGACCTTCTCGTCAATCTCCTTTTCGCTGCGCTTGGCGAGTCGTAGGGGGAACGCAATGTTCTCGTAGACCGTGAGGTGCGGGTAGAGCGCGTAGTTCTGGAACACCATCGCCAGGTTGCGATCCCGCGGCGCGAGGTCATTGACCCGCTTTCCGCCCACCAGCATGTCGCCGGAGGTGATGTCCTCCAGGCCCACGATCATCCGCAGGAGGGTCGACTTCCCGCAACCCGACGGACCGACGAGGATCATGAACTCGCCGTCGGCGACATCGATGCTGATGTCGTTGACCGCCGGGAACCCGTCGCCGTACTTCTTGACGATGTTCTTCATCTCGATGTTGGCCATCGGATCAACCCTTCACTGCGCCGGAGGTGAGTCCGGCGACGATCTTGCGCTGGAACAGCAGGACGAGGACGACGATCGGGATCGTGACCACCACCGAGGCGGTCGCGAGCTGGGAGTAGGGCGGATTGAATTCGTCAGAACCGACGAAGAACGACAGCTGCGCAGGCACCGTGCGGGCGCTCGTCGTCGAGGTCAGCGAGATCGCCAGGACGAATTCATTCCAGGCGAAGAAGAAGGTCAGGATTGCGGCGGTGAACACGCCGGGCGCGGCCAGCGGCACGATGACCTTCCGGAACGCCTGCCACGACGTGGCGCCGTCCACCTGGGCGGCTTGCTCCATCTCCCACGGGATCTCTCGGAAGAAGGCCGACAAGGTCCAGATCGCCAGCGGCAGGGTGAACGACATGTAGGGGATGATCAGCCCGGGCCAGGTGTTGAACAGGTGGAACGTGCGCCACAGGTCGAACAGCGGGCCGACCAGCGAGACCACCGGGAACATTGCGATCGCCAGGGCCAGCGAGAGGACGAGCCGCTTCCCGCGGAACTCGAGACGAGCGATGGCGTACGCCGCGAGGGTCGCGAAGATCACCGCGAGTGCCGTCGCGATCAGCGCGATGCCGGTCGAGTTGAGGAGTGCGCGGGTGAAGTCGGAGTTGTTGAGTACGTCCTTGTAGTTCTGCAGGGTCCAGGTCTGAGGCAGGAAGTGCGGGCTGCCGGTCGTCGTCTCCTGGACGGGTTTGAAGGACAGCGACAGGATCCAGACGATCGGCAACAGGCACCAGACGAGGATCACGGCGAAGCCGACACCGGTCCCGACCTTTGTGCGATTCATGTCAGCCCTCTCCTCGCGCTGCCGCCAGGTCGACGTTGAACAGCTTGACGATGCCCCAGGCGAGCAGCAGGACGGAGAGGAACAGCAGGACCGACAGCGCCGACCCCATGCCCAGCTGGAACTGCTCGATCACCTGGCGATAGGTCAGAAATGATGACGACTCGGTGTTCTGTGCGCCCTTGGTCATCACGAAGATGTTGTCGAAGATGCGGAACGCGTCGAGGGCACGGAACAGCACGGCGACCATGATGGCGGCGCGCATGTTGGGCAGGATCACTTTGTAGAACCGCTGCCACCAGGTCGCGCCGTCGACCTTCGCCGCCTCGAGCATGTCTTCTGAGACCTGCGAGAGCCCGGCCAGCAGGAGCAGCGACATGAATGGCGTGGTCTTCCAGATCTCGCTGACCATGATGGCGAACATCGCGGTCCAGTGCCCACCGAACCAGTTGGTGTCGGCCGAGATGCCCGGGAGCCAGGAGAACCAGCTGTTGACGTAGCCATTGTTGAGGCTGAACGTGAACTGCCAGGCGAAGGCAGAGACGACCGTGATGATGCCGTAGGGGATCAGGATCGCCGTACGGATGGCCCCGCGGGCGAAGACGATGCGGTGCATGACCATCGCGAAGGCGAAGCCGATCACCAGCTCGACCCCGACCGTGATGACCATGATCAGGACCGTGTTGCCCATGTCCTTCCAGAAGAGCGAGTCCGTCAGCACGTGCGTGTAGTTGGAAAGGCCCACGAACGCACGGTCGTCAGGTGTCGTCAGGCGGTAGCGGAACAGCGACAGATAGAGCGCCCGAAGCATCGGGTACGCCGTGACGATCAGCATCAACAAGACGGCTGGCAGCACGAGTCGTCGGCCGAGACTGTTCTCGGCGACTGCGCGGTCGCTGGTCACGGCGGGCTCCCTGGTCGCGGTGACGGCGGTCATCGTTGGCTCCTCTGGCTCATAGCAACTTCGATCCGTCGAGGACATCCTTGATGAACGACGCGGAGTGCTTCGGAGTCGATGGCGAAACGCTGTTTGCCGGATGCCAGGTGCTCTGCAGGGCGCTCGAGATGTCACTCCAGTACGGAGTGATCGGACGTGGACCGGCCTCCTGGATGCTGGTGCGGAACTCATCGAGCAGCGCGGCCGGATAGGTCTTGGTGAGGGCAGGATCGTCGTAGGCGGCCGAGCTGGACGGCATGTTGCCGGTCTCCGCCGCGTACCGCGCCTGGTTCTTGGCCGAGGTGATGCAGTTCAGGGCATCGAGGGCCTGGCTCTTGTGGCTCGTCGCATCGTTGACGCCGATGTTGATGCCGCCCAGTGGCGGCTTGGACGGCTGGTCCGCGGTCGTGCGCGGGTAGCGCGTGAAGCCCAGGTCCTTGGAGACCGTCTTGTCACTGCTGTAGTTGGAGTAGATGAAGGTCCAGTTGACGATGAACGCTCCCTTGGAGGTCGCGAACGGGCCGAGCACCGTGCCCTCGTTGGAGACCGAGAGATCGGGCTCCTTGGCGGACGATTTCGCCAACTTCTCGATGACACCCGCGGCGTCCTTGCCGGCAGCGGAGTCGATGTCGACCTTGGCATGAATGCCCTTGGCCACATCGGAGACGATGTTGCCGCCGGCGCCTTCGACCAGGGCGTTGATCCACACGGAATAGCCCTCGTACTTGTTGGCCTGCACGCCGACCGTGCCGCCGTTCTTGGAGGCGGCGTCGATGATCTGATCCCATGTGACGGGTTGGGTCATGTCGAGCCCCGCCTTCTCGGCGAATGACTTGCGATACCAGAGGAGCTGGGTGTTGGCCCACAACGGCGCGGCGGCGAGCTTGCCGGCCCACGTCGCCGCCTCCTTGGCGCCGTCGAGGGTGTCGGTGGTCAACGTGGTGGCCTGATCGGCCGGGATGTCCGCGAGGAAGCCGGCGTTGGCGAACTCCCCGACGAACACTGGGTCGAGGCTCATCAGGTCGATGCCGGTGTCGTGTGCGGCCAGTCGTCGTGCGAGCTGGATGCGCTGCTGGCTCGCGTCGCCCGGGAGCTGCTGGGTGGTGATGCGGTAGTCGTCGGTGCTGCAGCGCTGGGCGATGCCTGCCTGGCCGAACGGCCCCTTGAAGCCGGCCGGTGCAGTGGGGTCGGGGTTGGTGTACCAAACCAGGGTCGGCCGACTGTCGTTGCCGCTGCCGCAGGCGGCCAAGAGAGTTGCGGTGAGCGTGACGGCTGCGCCGAGCGCCAGACGTCGACGTATGTTCCTCACAACTGCCCCCAATCCACCCGCCCACCAATTGCGTGATGCAGGTCACAACTCCGCCAACGTAGACCCATCCTCACCAGACCTGCAACCAGTGCAGCCGACGATGACCCGCGGGCGGCCAGTTGGTACGCGCGCGCGGGCGGATAGGCTCCGATGCATGCAACGCACCCTCGTCCTGCTCAAGCCCGACGCCGTCCGCCGCGGTCTGGTCGGAGCGATCCTCAGTCGTTTCGAGGCGAAGGGCTTGACCCTCGTGGCACTCGATCTGCGCACTGTCGAAGCGGCCCAGGCCGACGCGCACTACGCCGATCACGTCGAGCAACCGTGGTATCCGCCGCTGCGTGAGTTCGTGACCTCCGGCCCTCTGGCGGCGCTCGTACTCGAGGGCGATGAGGCGATCGCCGTCGTCCGCGAGCTCAACGGTGCGACCGATGGCCGCAAGGCAACGCCAGGATCAATCCGGGGCGACTACTCGCTCTCCAACCGCGAAAATCTCGTGCACGGCTCCGACTCGGAGGAGTCCGCCGCACGCGAGATCGCGCTGTGGTTCCCGGGGCTGTCCTGACCACCGTTCGCAGATAGCGATCCTGCGCGCGCGAAGGGGTGCGCGCACAGGATCGATCTTGTGGGCTAGGAGCCCTCGACGACCGGAAAGATGTCGTCAGCGACGAGGCCGTGTGCCTCGCGGTGCACGGTGTTAGCCGCCTCCGCGTTCGGAGCGTCGACGAGGCAGAAGATCTTGCCTTCGTCCTCGGCCACCCAGTAGCGGAGATAGTGCACGTCGTGCCCGTCCTGGTGCTCCAGATCGGCAGCGTGAGCCTGCTTCACGTCGTCGATCGTGACGGGTCCGTCGAGCCTGTGTACATCCATGAACAGCGTCATCCTCTTGCTCCTTCGTGTGTGCGGTGCGGGCTTGGCTGCCCGTCTCTCCCATCAGACCGCGGGAAGGCGGCGCCCACATCGGGCGCATTGCCTAATTTGCGAGCAGACCCCGGACGCGGGCGGCAGCGACGGCGCGCGAGCGCGTGGGCTCGTCGAGCTTGCGCAAGACGGCAGAGACGTGATGGCTGACCGTCTTTTCGGCCAGGAATAGGCTGGCGGCGATCTCGGCGTTGGACAGCCCCTCGGAAAGCAGCGCGAGGATCTCGCTCTCTCGTACCGTGAGCCCAGCAGGGTTGGCCCGGCTCGTGCTGCGGGGGCCCCGAGGGACGGACTGCCCTCGCGCGTGCCGGTCACGCAACAGGGCATCGCGTACGGCCGTCGCGCCGATCTCGTCGAGCACGCGGACACCTTCACGGGCGTCCTCGACGTCATCGGATGACAGGAGGGCATGGGCGGTCCAGACCGGGCAGCCGAGGGCCTTCCATTCCCCTGCTGCCGTCGCGTACTCGCCGGCGATCAACAGCGCAAACGGTCGGGCCACGGGGATCGGTGACTCTCGCTCCACCCCGGACATGTGCAGCCACCAAGCGAGCTCGCCGAGCTCCCAGGCGGTCGGGTACTCCAATGCGGTGGACCAGGCGACGTCGATCTCGGCGGCGATGTCGGACGTTCGGCCTGCGATCCAAGCCGCTTCCGCGCGGGCACAGGCAGCGGGCACGAGCCGCTGCGTCTCACCGGTCGCCGTTGCCAGCTCAAGAGCCTGGTCAAGGATGGCGCGTGCATCGTCGCCGCGCCACGTGGCCATCTGACCCTTGACGACCAACGCCGGCATCAGCGTCACAGCAGCGACTCGCGGACTCCGAAGGACGCTCGCGGCGTGGTGCTCGGCCTCGGCCATCCGACCCTGCTCAGCGGCACACCGCGCGAGCCACGCCGTCATGTAGAGCCGCCATGAGTCGAGGTCATGCTCGGTGCAGTACGCGATGCCGTCGTGCAGGCCCGACTCGGCCTCGTGGAGTGCGCGACGCATCACGCGGGTGCTGCCGAGATTCGTGTGGGCTCGGGCGGCGTGCTCCTCTGCATCGTCGGCCAGGGCGAGCTCCAGGCTCTGCATGATGCGGGT
Organism: Aeromicrobium sp.; assembly: GCA_025965115.1. GTDB lineage: Bacteria > Actinomycetota > Actinomycetes > Propionibacteriales > Nocardioidaceae > Aeromicrobium. The sequence continues at coordinate 2,918 of JAOPXO010000240.1, read as the reverse complement.
GGTGCCCTCAAGGGCGTCATCGGTGAACGCCATCGCCGTACCAAGGTTGTTGAGAGCGTGGGTTCGGATGTCACGGTCGTCAAGCAGCTCGGCGAGCCGGAGCGCACGTTCGGCCCAGTCGATCGTGCCCGAGGTGTCGCCGGCGAGCATGCGCAGCTGCGCCATGTTGCTGTACGCCATGGCGAGCTCGCGGGTGTCGCCGAGTGGCTGGAGGACGTCGACGGCTCGGGCGGCGTACGCCTCGCTCTCTGCGTTGCGGCCCAGGAACCAGAGCAATCGCGACATCCATCGTTCGGTGTCACCGCTGGCCAGTGGTTCTGCGGCCCGCTCATGCAGGTCGAGCAGCTCGCGTCGGTACGCCAGGGCCTCGTCGAGCTCATCGGTCAGGTAGCACTCGTACGACAGGTGGTCGAGCAACGAGGCGCGACTGTTGTCGTCGTCGTCGGTCCAACGCACAGCGGCGCGATAGTGCTCGGCGGCCTCACGGTGTGCTCCAAGCCTGGCAGCGCGGGCGGCTGCCAGCGGTGCGTGCTCTGCGACAGCGGACCGGTTTCCGCTACCGGCCGCGTGGTAGCTCATTCGGCGGTGGTCGCGCGAGCCCCGTTGCTGAAGCTCGACGAGCGCGCGGGCATGCAGGTCATCGCTGGTCGCGCGCGGGATGGCCAGTTGTACCGCGAGACGAGCAAGCTCGTGCCTGAAGGCGACCCTGTCACCATCAGCGACAAGCACTCCGCTCCGGAGGCATTCGTCGATGGCGTCGAGGGATTCGGCGGACACCGCGACGACGCGGTCGAGCTCGGGCCGGTGGCCGAGGACAGCCACGGTCGAGAGCACGGTGCGCGCGGCCGACGAGAGCCGCGCCGTACGTGCCAGAACCGCATCTCGCACGGTGGCTGGCACCGTCGTGCTGTCGGACGAGAGAACCTCCGTGACATAGAACGGGTTGCCGCCCGTACGGTCGTGGAGCTCAGTCGCGTCGAACGAGGAGCCGAACTGTTCGACCAGCGTGCGTACGCCCGCGGTGCTCAGGGGTGGCAGGGACAGCTGGGTCGTCGCGAGGCTGGTGGCCAGATCGCCCAGCACGAGCGTCAGTCCGTGCTCGGGCCCGACCTCGTCGGCGCGGTAGGTCGCCACGACCAGCAAGGGGCAGTCATCGATCCGGCGACCGAGGAACCGGAGCAGCTCCAGAGTGGCTTCGTCGGCCCAGTGGACATCCTCGAGCAACAGCACAGTTGGCGACTCCGAGAGGAGGTCCCTGATGCGGCGGAACAGTCTGAATCGGGTGACCCCGGATCCGTCGACGAGGGCGTCGGCGATTTCAGGAACGGCCTCGATGAGCGGACCCAGGGCGTCGGCGGTCGTGACGTTGTCGCATGCGCCTCGTCGCAGGACGACATCCGCTGAGATCGTGTCCGAAAACGCAGCCGCAAGGGTTGTCTTGCCAACGCCTGCCTCGCCACCGACGAACACGAGTCGGCCATGCCCGCTGGTTGCCAACTCGAGGAGATCCCGCAACCTCGCGACGTACTCTTCGCGTTCGATGAGCATGGCTCCATTGAACCCTCTGCTCGACGCCGTACGCGCCGGCTAGGTGTATTTCACGGGCCTGAGGTGGTGCTCGACGGCGTGAAACCTCCCGCGGACGTCCTCGGGCAGCCAGATGACGTGGTTCGACACCGACGGCATGTCGACGTCGTCCTGGAGGGTGAACACGTCGACCGCCTGGCGTGGATAGTCGCGCTCGCGTTCCTCGAACTCAACCAGCGAAATCCGCACGGACAGGCCAAAGGTGTTCGGGTTGACGACTCCGATGCCCCAGAACTCCGCGGGGTCATCGGTCGCCTTCTGTTCGAGATCGATCATCACCACTCGCACATCCTTCTCGAGCGCGGGATGGTCGATCTCCTCGACGGCGATGAGCTCCACGTCGACGCCTCGTACATCCCGGCTCCCGGGGCCGTCGAATCGCAGGATGTCGCGCAGTGTGCCGCCCGCGGGGAGCAGCGGTCCACCGAGGTGCGAACCATTGACCGCCTGGGTCACGACGTGCGGGAGCTCTCGGCCCCAGATGTCCCGAGCCGTGAAGCCGAGGGTCGGCAGCACCGAGACCTCCGTGTTGTTCTGGATCGTCAGGAGCTGGTCGGGGGAGCCGTCGGCGGCGACGGGCACGTAGCGAACCGTGAACGGACTGCTGGGGCGCGTGCGACGTTTCACGATGTGAGCCTAGGACGTGGTGGTCGCCGCGCGCCGTCGGCCTAGGCTTGTCCCATGACCTCGATCGGAGTGCTTGGCACGGGAATTGTCGGACGTACGTTTGCTGCTCGGCTCGCTGAGCTAGGAGTCGACGTCCTGGTCGGTGCGCGTACCGCCGACTCCGAGAGCCTCGAGCCGATCAAGGCATCGGGCGTACGCACGGGATCCTTCGCCGACGCCGTGGCGCACGCGGACCTCGTCATCAATGCGACCAACGGCCTGCATTCATTGGCCGCCCTGGAGTCGGTCGGTGCCGAGGCCCTGGCCGGCAAGACGCTCGTGGATGTGTCCAATGAGCTGGCACCCGTCGAGGGTGGGTTCCCCAAGCCGATGGCGTCCGCCGACGACTCACTCGGACTGCGGATCCAGGTTGCCTACCCCGAGACGTATGTCGTCAAGGCCCTCAACACGATGAACTGCACCGTGATGGTCGATCCGTCGATCGTCAACGGTGACCATGTCGCGTTCCTGAGCGGGGACGACGTTGCGGCGAAGGATCGGGTGCGCGAGCTGCTCGCCCTGCTTGGCTGGCGATCCGTGCAGATCGTCGACCTCGGCGGCATCGACACGGCTGCTGCAGCCGAGATGACGATGGCGATCTGGATGCGCGTCACGATCGCCCGTGGTCACGATGCGCCCCGATTCAACTGGGCGATCAACTCCGG
>JAOPXO010000047.1 GCA_025965115.1 Aeromicrobium sp. | reverse complement strand
GCTCGTCCTGCAACCCACGATGCGCGAAGGGTCTGACAGAAAGGTCAGCGCAGGAGCTCGTAGCCGTGCAGATCGTCATACGATCCGTCACCGAGTCGCTCGGCCGCACGTTGCGTGCCGTATCGGCCGAATCCGGCCGCCTCGGCCACGGCATTGCTGCTGGCGTTGTCGGCGGCGGCGTACAGCACGAGACGACGGCGGTCGAGGCCTGCGGCGGCGACCGCGTGAGCGACCACGAGGCGTGTGGCCTCGGTCATGAGTCCGCGACCACGGGCGTCCGGATGCATCCAGTAGCCGATCTCGCCGGAGTCCGGCGTGATGCCGAGCATGTCCATGACGGAGATGTTGCCGATGAGCTCGTCGTTCGCGGGGTCTGCGATCGCCCACGTGGCTTTCGCCCCGGTCGCCGCCTGCCAGATGCAGTCGTCGACGTAGGCGCGCGCGGTCGCCACGGTGTAGGGGCGCGGGAGCCCGGCGAGGAAGTGCCGGGTCACGACGTCGCTGCACCCTTCGACGATGCGGGGTAGGTCTTCGTCCTTGAACGGTCGCAGGCGAAGGCGGTCCGACTCGAGGACAGTCGATTCCGCCCAGGTCGTGCGAGGTACGGGAGCATCGCCGAATCGGATCGAGCCGGTCCAGGCGTCGAGCACGTGGCCGCGCTCATTGAGCATCCCCGGCGTCGTGCCGTGCAACGTGAACCCGGTGGCGTGGGCAACTCGCAACGATGCCTCGTTGCCGACATGAGCGCGCCAGTGCACGATCTCGACGCCGCCCTCGCTGAATGCCCAGTCGACGGCGAGGCGTATGGCGCGGGCCATGATGCCGCGCCCCCGAGCCCAGGGGTGGAGGACGAACCCGATGTCGGCGATCGGGGTCTGGCGGATGTCGATGTTGCCGGCGAATCGCGACTTGCCCTCGTCGTCGACCGCCTCGATCGCCCAGCCGCGGTGCGTGCCGTCGTTCCAGCCGCGGGGCATGAGATTGAACGCGAACTGCTCACCCATCTCGCGGGTGTACGGCGACGGGATGGCCGTCCATTTGGCCGCCTGCGGGTCGGTGGCCATCTCGTACATCGGCTCGATGTCGGCGGCCGTGTGCGCTCGGATCGTGACCACGCCATCGGACAGGACTGGGACGTTGAGGGGCCACTTCATGAGGTCCGTCATGAAGCGGTTGCCCGGAACGGATCCGCTGGATACACCCCGAGAATCGTCACATCGGTGGTGAAGAACGCGAGCTCTTCGAGTGCGCGCTTCAGCGGTACGTCGTCGGGATGCCCGTCGACCTCGGCGAGGAACTGGGTCGCGGTGAACTCGCCGCCGACCATGTAGCTCTCCAGCTTGGTCATGTTGACGCCGTTGGTGGCGAATCCACCGAGGGCCTTGTAGAGCGCGGCCGGCAGGTTGCGCACATTGAAGATGAAGCTCGTGACGACGGGGCCGTTGCCGGCCTTGGCCGGTCTCGGCTCCCGCGACAGCACGACGAATCGGGTCGTGTTGTGGTCCTCGTCCTCGATGTCGCTGGCAAGCACGTCGAGGCCGTAGATCTCGGCGGCCAGCGGCGGAGAGATCGCCGCCTGGCTCGGATCTGCGGCGGCAGCGATCTCGCGGGCGGCTCCGGCAGTGTCGCCGGAGATGACCACGGTGAGGCCGTACTTCTTGATGATCTTGCGGCACTGGCCGAGCGCATGGACGTGGCTGTGCACGGTCTTGATGGTGTCGAGGCTGGCGCCCGGAACGCCGAGCAGGCTGAACTGGATGCGCAGGAAGTGCTCGGCGATGATGTGCAGCCCGGACGTCGGCAGGAAATGGTGGATGTCGGCGACTCGGCCGGCGATCGAGTTGTCGATCGGGATCATCGCCAGGTCGGCCTCGCCATTGGCCACCGCAGCGAAGACGTCCTCGAATGATGCGCAGGGCACGGCTTCCCAGTCGGGATAGTGCTCACGCGCCACGATGTGCGAGTTGGAGCCGGGCTCGCCCTGATAGGCGATGGTTCGGGAAGTCACGGGATCAAGTCTCCCACTCACGATTCCGAGACGAGATGCGCGCCAGCGGCGGCGTGGACGACGAAGGACTCAGGCCGTCCCCAGCCGTGTGAGTCATAGCGAGCCTCGACCTTCTCGCGTACGGTCGCGACGCCTTCGAGCGGCACCAGCGCGATGACGCTGCCGCCGAATCCGCCGCCGGTCATCCGGGCGCCGAGCGCGCCGGCCTCGAGGGCGGCCTCGACCGCGACGTCGAGCTCTGGGCAGCTGACCTGGAAGTCATCGCGCAGCGATTCGTGCGAGGCGGTGAAGATCGTGCCGAGCTGGGTCCACGCGCGACGGTTGACGGCGTTGAGTGCGGCGCGGACCCGTGCGGTCTCGGTGAGCACGTGCCGGGTGCGGGCCTTGAGGGTCTCGTCGGTGAGCGTGACCATCGCATCGAGACCGGCCTCGGCCAGCCAGGTGAGACCCAGCTCGGCAGCAGCGCGCTCGCACTCGTCGCGACGAGCGGCGTACTCACCGTCGGCGAGCGAGTGATGGGCGCCCGTGGCGATGACCTGCAGGATCAGCCCATCGTCCTCCCAGCTGATCGGGATGGCCCTGGTCGTAGGAGGTGACGCAGCGGTGTCGATCAGTACGGCGTGGCCCGCCTCGCCGTAGAGCACCGCGAGCTGATCCATGATGCCGACCGGAGCGCCGACGTAGCCGCTCTCGGCGCGCTGGGCGATCAGCGCCAGATCGGTGCGACCGAGCCCGAAGTCGAAGAGGTTGTCGAGGGCCGAGGCGATACCGCAGGTCAGCGCCGCCGACGAGGAGAGCCCGGAGTTGGACGGCAGGCTCGACTCGATGACGAGATCGGCACCGGGGAACGGATGGCCCGACTCGGCGAGACTCCAGACCGTGCCGGCGGCGTACGCGGCCCAGTCATCGACATCGCCCGGCTGCACCGTGGTCGGGAACGTCGCCTTGGTCGAGGCGGGCCGGTCGGTCCACACGTTGACGATGCTGTCGTCGCGTGGCCGCACCTTGATCGTGAGCGAGCGGTCGATTGCCATGGGCAGCACCGGCCCGCCGTTGTAGTCGAGGTGCTCGCCGATCAGGTTGACGCGCCCGGGAACGGTCCATTGGCGTACGTCAGTCACTCGGCGAGCCTAGGCCACCACCAGCCGCGAGCCTCGGCATCGCGGCTGGCAGAATGCGCTCATGCCACCTGAGCAGAAGCCACGCGTGCTGTCGGGCATCCAACCGAGCGCCGATTCATTCCACTTCGGCAACTACTTCGGGGCGCTCCGACAGTGGCCGCCGATGCAGGACGACTTCGACACGTTCTACATGCTCGCCGACATGCACGCGATCACGGTCGAGTACGACCCGGCCGCGCTCCGCGAACGCACGTACGTCTCGGCAGCTCAACTGATCGCCGCCGGCGTCGACCCCGAGCGCAGCGCGCTGTTTGTCCAGAGCCACGTGCCCGAGCACGCGCAGCTGGCCTGGGTGCTCAACGGCATCACCGGCATGGGAGAAGCCGGCCGGATGACGCAGTTCAAGGACAAGTCCAGCAAGAATGGCGCCGATTCGGTCTCGGTGGGCCTGTTCACGTACCCGATCCTGATGGCCGCCGACGTCCTGCTCTATCGCGCCGACCAGGTGCCGGTCGGCGAGGACCAGCGCCAGCACCTCGAGCTCACCCGCGATCTCGCGCAGCGGTTCAACCACCGCTTCGGCGAGACGTTCCTGGTGCCGGAGGCCTTCATCGTCAAGGAGACCGCCAAGATCTATGACCTGCAGGATCCGACCGCCAAGATGAGCAAGTCGGCGTCCTCGCCCAATGGTCTGATCGAGCTGCTCGACGATCCCAAGAAGGCCGCCAAGAAGATCCGGTCGGCGGTCACCGACTCAGGTGACGAGGTGCGCTTCGACGAGAAGGAGAAGGCCGGCGTCTCCAATCTGCTCACGATCTATTCGGCGCTCACCGGCCGCACGGTGGCCGACATCGAGCGCGAGTATGTCGGTCAGCAGTACGGCGCGTTCAAGGTTGCCCTGTCGGAGCTGGTCGCCGATTTCGTCGGGCCGTTCGGCGAGCGCACCCGCGCCCTTCTCGACGACCGCGCCGAGCTCGACCGCATTCTCAAGGCCGGCGCCGAGCAGGCTCGAAGTGTGGCCAGCCAGACGCTCGACCTGGTCTACGACCGGTCCGGATTCGTTCGGCAGGCGCTCTAGGTGCCAACGATCGGCGTCGCCATCCCGGTCCCCGAGCCCTATGGGTCGATGCTGCGCGAGAGGCGGCGCGGCTTCGGTGATCCGATGGCCGACACCGTGCCGAGCCACGTCACGCTGATCGCACCGACCGATGTGCACGTCACGGCACTCTCGAGCGTGTGCGAGGCACTCGAACGAGCCTCGGTCTCCCTGCCGCCGTTCCCGATGCGGCTGCGCGGCACGGGCACCTTCCGGCCGATCTCGCCGGTGGTGTTCGTCGCGGTGAGCCAGGGCATCTCGTACACCGAGATGTTGGCCAGGTCCGTCCGCAGGGCGCTGGACACCGAAGATCCTGAGTTCCCGTTCCACCCGCATGTCACGGTGGCCCACAACATCGCCGATGAGCGGCTCGACCGGGCCTATGACGAGCTGCACGACTTCGAGTGCGAGTTCATGGTCGACGCCTTCGCGCTCTACCAGCATGAGAATGGTGCCGGCTGGGTCCCGCAGCGCACGTTCGCGCTCGGCCCCGAATAGCTCCGGTTCGGCTGGCTCAGACCAGTCCGAGCTCACCGGTGGCGAATGTCTTGAGGTGTGCCAGCAGCTCGGCCTTGAACGCCCGCGCCGCGAGCGGGAGCGCCTCGGAGCTGCGGTGCGCCAATGCGATGACGCGGTCGAGTGGAGGATTCTCCAGCACCGTGGACTGCAGCTCAGGACGGCTCGCGAGCACCATGCTCGGCACCACGGCGTGCCCCAGCCCGGCCTCGACGAATCGCAGCACCGCGCTCATCTCGCCACCCTCGACCGCGAGCCGTGGCTCGAAACCGGCTGCCCGGCACGCGCGCAGTGTGACGTCCCGCAGGTCGTAGCCCTCCCGGAACATGACCAACGGCAGATCGCGGAGGTCGCCGACATCCATGCGTTCGGGCAGATCGGAGTCGGTGCGGCTCGCCAGCACAAGACGCTCGCGCAGGATCGGCGTGGTCTCGATGTCGGGATCGTCGGTGTGCAGCGGCACGATCAGCAGTGCGACGTCGAGCCGGCCCTGGGCGAGCTCGCGGGTCAGCACTCGCGATCCGGCCTCCTGCACCTCGAGATCGATATCGGGATATGTCTCGTGGAACCGCCGGAGGGCATCGGGGAGCAAGCCTTCGCACAGGGAGGGTGTCGCACCCATACGTACGCGCCCGCGGCGGAGGTTGGCGACCTCGTGCACGGTGCGCTCGGCGCTCTCGACATCGATCAGGATGCGCTGCGCGTGGGGGAGGAGCGCCTGGCCGGCGCTGGTCAGCTCGATCGCGCCACGGTTGCGTACGAACAGCGGAGTCCCTAGCGAGTTCTCCAGAACCCGGATCTGTTTGGAGAGGCTGGGCTGGGAGACGCCGGTCAGCTCAGCGGCGCGGGTGAAGTGACGCGTACGGGCGACGGCGACGAAATAGGTCAGCTGCTGGATCTGCACGACTCCACGATAGCCGTAGGCTATGAAACCTACCCTCACAATGACTTGGCGCGAATGACTCGACAGTTCTAATGTGTGGGCGTGACCACCACTTCACCGGCTCCGTCGTCGGGAGCACCATCCAAAGGACCACACGGAGCCGGCAGAGCTGAGATCGCCGCCCGCACCCTTCGCACCGACCGGTGGTGGATCCCGCCGCTGTCGACGGCCATCGGCCTGATCGCCTGGGTCACCTACGCGACAGTGCGCGTGTTCATGCAGAAGGACTACTTCGTGGGTGCGCATCACTACCTCACGCCGTTCTACTCGCCGTGCATCTCCAAGGGTTGTGTCCCGGAGGCATCGGAGTTCGGGCGCTTCCTGCCCGATGTCTGGTGGCTGCCGTACGCCGCAGCGACCCTGCCATTCCTGCTGCTGTTCCGCATGACCTGCTACTACTACCGCAAGGCGTACTACCGGGCGTTCTGGCTGTCGCCGCCTGCCTGCGCCGTCGCCGAGCCGCACACCAAGTACACCGGCGAGACCCGCTTCCCGCTGCTCGGCCAGAACCTGCACCGCTACTTCTTCTACGCGGCCGGGATCATCTCGCTGATCAACACCTGGGACGCGATCCATGCATTCGAGAACGGTGACGGGGGCTTCGGCTTCGGCCTCGGCAACATTGTGTTGATCGTCAACGTGTTCATGCTGTGGGGGTACACCGCGTCGTGCCACTCGTGCCGCAGCCTGATCGGCGGCCGCCTCAACCACTTCTCCAAGCACCCGGTGCGCTACAAGCTCTGGGGCTATGTGTCCAAGCTCAACACCCGGCACATGGGGCTCGCCTGGACGACGCTCGGCACCCTCGCCTTCACCGACTTCTACGTTATGGCCGTTTCGGCCGGCTGGTTCTCCGACCTGCGCTT
>JAOPXO010000017.1 GCA_025965115.1 Aeromicrobium sp. | reverse complement strand
TCAAGGTCATCCGCGACAAGAGCATCCTGCACACGCTGTTCACCGAGATCGGTCCCGCCATGGCGACCCGTCCCGGCGGCTACACGCGCATCACGAAGGTCGCGCCGCGCAAGGGCGACAACGCCCCGATGGCGATCATCGAGATCGTCGAGGCCAAGCAGTTCGCCGCTCAGAACCAGACGTCGAAGAAGCCGGCGAAGGTTGCCAAGGTCGCTCCGGCTGAGGACGCGGCGCCAGTCGAGGTCGAGGTTGACGAGGTCGATGACCTTGGAACCGACGTTCCCGTCGACGCGACCGACGACGCTGCAGAGGCGGCCGAGACGGTTGCCGAGGCCACGGATGACGTCGTGACCGAGGCTCCGGCCGAAGACGCTCTCGAGACGGAGGCGCCCGCCTCTGACGTCGAGACTGCCGAAGGCGACGACAAGTAACCAGCTCTGCCAGAAGGCCCGTCACCGCAAGGTGGCGGGCTTTCTGCATACAACCAAAGCGAGAGGCGTTCCGCCGTCGAAACGGCCACGGGGTGGCACGAGGTGCTGTTAGGTTCATGTCGCCGGTGCCGCCTTCAGAGCTGCCGACCACCTCGGGAGATGCTTATGCACACGCTGGCTGTTCGCCGCTCATTCGCCTCACTCGCCGTTGGCGCATTGACCGCTACGGGTCTGGTTCTCGGCCCGGTCGCCGCAGAGACGCCGTCGCCTGCTCCGTCCGTTCAGCCCGCCCGCAAGAGCACCCCCGTCATGGCGGCCGGCATCATCGTGACGACGACGGGATCCGCGCCGAGCGCGGCGACGCTGCGCAAGGCCGAGAGCGTCCTGGGTCGCGGCAATGACGTCGCCAAGGTTCTGAAGCGTGGCGGCAACACGTCGGTTCTGTTCACGACCGACCGCTTGACCGGCGCCAAAGCGCAGGCCCTGGCGGCCGAGCTGCGGTCGAGGCCCGATGTCGTCTCGGCCTCACCCAACTACATCCGCCGCGCCTTCGATGACTCGCCGGTTGTCACCGATGACACCTTCTTCTCGAGCCTGAAGCAGATCTGGGATCCGCGGACCAATACCGACTCCAGGGTCAAGTCCGTCCTCGGCTCGTCCAACAAGTTCCCCAGCGGCGGCTACAGCTCGAAGGCGCCAGCCCTGTGGGACAGCACCAAGGGCTCGGGCGAGGTCGTCGCCGTCATCGACACCGGGATCACGAGCCACCCTGAGCTCGACTCCCAGGTCCTGCCGGGCTATGACTTCATCAGCGACGACGGCTCCGGGATCGACTGGGGTCGCGACGGCGACGGCCGCGACAGCGATCCGAGCGACATGGGCGATTGGGAGAATGCCAGTGAGTCCTGTGACGGATCGGGTGATTCGTACGACAGCTCATGGCACGGCACTCACGTTGCCGGGATCATCGCCGCAGAAGGAGACAACGCCCAAGGCATCGTCGGTGTCGCACCGTCGGTCAAGATCCTCCCCGTTCGTGTGCTCGGCCTGTGCGGAGGAACCGACCAGGACATCGCCGACGGCATTCGCTGGGCGGCCGGCCTGACCGTTCCCGGGGCGCCGGTCAACTCGCACCCCGCCGATGTCATCAACTTGTCCCTCGGCGGCTTTGGCAAGTGCTCAGACTCGCCCACTCTGGAGGAGGCAATCGCGGCCGCACAGGGCAATGGTGCAGTCGTCGTCGCCGCTGCCGGCAACGACGGCGTCGACATCGTCAAGACGCCCGTCACCCCGGCGACCTGCACCGGAGTGATCTCTGTCGGCGCAACGAGCGAGTACGGCGATCGTGCCGGCTACCTCAACGGGACCAAGAAGGCGATCTACTCCAACTACGGAAAGACGCTCGACATCTCGGCTCCCGGTGGCGACTCGTTCTGGGACAACCGTGCGATCCTGTCAACCGTCAACACCGGCACCACGAGTCCGGTGGGCCCGGGCTATGCGGAATACGAGGGGACCAGCATGGCTGCTCCCGTCGTTGCGGCCGGAGCGGCGCTCATACGCTCGACCGGCACGTTCACTCCGGCGCAGACCGAGGCTGCCTTGAAGGCTGCGGTGGCACCATTCCCGACCAGCAAGTCGTCGTCCTTCAAGAAGTGCACGACATCGATCTGCGGGAAGGGGATTCTGGACCTCAGCCGGGTCGTGGCTCCCACGGCCGGCGCCTCGATCAGCGGATCGCTGGTGATCAACGAAACCCTCACCGCCGTGCCCGGCGGCTGGAACCTCAAGCCCGCGGCATTCAAGTACCAATGGCTCCGTGATGACGCAGTGGTCAGCGGCGCCACCGCCGCGACCTACAGGGTGAGCGCCGATGACGTCGGTCACTCCGTGCAGGTGCGCATCAGCCCGTCGACCGGGCCCTTCGTGCCGGCGACCGTCACGGCGTACACGGACCCCTACAACGCCACCGTTCCTCAAGGACCGGACCTGAGCATGACCGGCCTTCCGGCGTCGACGAAGTACGGCATCCCGGCGACCGTGACCGTCAAGGTGGGCACGGATGTGGCACCGGTCGACGGACCGGTGGAACTGCGGCGAGGCAGCACTGTCGTGGCGACCGGAACGGCCGTCAACGGCACGGTCGACATCGTCGTGCCGGGGACCGTATGGGTGGCCGGAGCGAATGCGATTCACGCGGCCTACCTCGGCAGTGGCACCGATGGCCCGATGTCGACTCTTCCCGCGACCGTGACGGTCGCCAAGGCGACCTCCGCGATCACGATCAGCCTGCCGGCGACGGTCAAGGCGACGGAGCAGGCGGCACTGACCGCGACCGTGACGGTTGCGGGCATTCCGGACGTGCCCGGCGATCTCCAAGTATTCGATGGGTCGAAGAAGATCGCGACATGGACGCTCGGTGCCGGCGACGGAGGCACCAAGACGGTCCTGCTACCCAAGATCACCAAGAAGGGCAGCCACAAGATCAAGGTCGTCTACGTCGGGACTGCGAACATCACGGGCAAGACTTCGGCAGTCAAGAAGTTGACGGTGAACTGACTTTCAGCACCCGGAAGCTCTTCTCGGTGGTGACGCGTTGGGTCGGCCAGCCCTGGCTGGTGAGCCAGTCCTGCAGCGAGTCGGCGCCGAGGTGCTTGCCGACCACCAGCCGTGCGGTGCCGGTCGGAGCAAGTCGTGGGAGCCAGCGCAGCAGCAGGTCGTGCAGCACGTCCTTGCCGATGCGGATCGGCGGATTCGACCAGATCTCGTCGAACACCAGGTCGCGGGGGACATCGTCCGGAAGCGCCGCATGCACCGGCACAGCGAGACTCGCGGCGTTGAGTCGCGTCAGCTCGAGAGCTCGCTCGTTGGTGTCGACGGCCCAGACCGTCGCTTCCGGCTCAACCGCCAGAGCGCATGCGATCGGCCCCCAACCGCATCCCAGGTCGAGCAGTGTCCCTCGAGTCGGGGGAGTGCTGTTGCGCAGCAGAACCGCGGTCGCCTTGTCGAGTCCGTCAGTGGCGAACACTCCGGACGCCGTCGTGAACGTCATGTCCCGACCCCAGATGTGCGTCGTGATGTCGTGACGCTTGTCGGGCGCAGCGGGCTGGCCGCTGAAGTAGTGGTCCGTCACGCGGTCAGTCTTTCAGCACGTCTCGAAGACGTACCCCTTGGTTCCGGCCGGGACGACATCGCGATCACGCAGCAGGATCGACACGGCGCCGGCGCGAGTCTTGCAGGCGCGCCGGAACGCGGCCCGGCCGTTGTCGGCGTACTCGATCTCGATCACCTTCTTGCCGTACGTCGCGGTGTACGCGCCGCACTCGCGGTACTGCTCGCACTCCTCGGCGACGGCGAAGTCGAAGCCGAGCCGCTTGGACGAGAGCTCCGCGGCGTTCTTCTGCGCAATCGCCAGCCTGGCGCGGTGTGCGCGATCGATCAGGAGTTTCGCGAAGTCGATCGCATCAGTCTCGGTCAGAAGCTTTCGTGACCGGGTCCACGAGTCGAGATTGTCCGGCTCGACCGCCTGATAGCCGTCGGCCGCGCAGCCGTCGAACCACCGGCCAACAACGTCGGCCGCCGCAGCGCGTTTGGCCTGCGTGCTGATGTCGAGCAGCGCCTCGTCCGGCCAGCCCGGATCGTGCACGAGATCGTTGGTCTTGGGGTTGCGCAGGAGCAGAGTCGGGTGGTGGCTCTTCCACCAGCTGAGCTCGCCGGGCTGGGTCTGGAACGCATTGACGTAGCAGATCGAGTAGGTGCCCTTGACCGGCTTGTCGGCGCGATCGCGGGTCACGATCTGCACATTCGCGGTCGGCCGGTAGGCACCGCCGAGCTGGTAGTCGGCCACCCCGGCGACCGGCGGAGGCGCAGGGGCCACCAGGGCCATGACCGCGGCGAAGATCGCGAGCAACCAGCTCATCGGGGGTGGCTCGCTCGCAGCTTGGCAGGAGCCGCGATGTGCCACGCGTCGTGCACGAGCTCGAACAGCTCGTCGGGGTCGACCAGCTCAAGGCGTACGAGCACGTAGTTGGAGCCGTCGTAGTGCGACGTCGTGTAGTAAGCCGGGTCGTCGCCGCCGACCAGCGCTTCCTTGTCGGTTGCGCTGCACTTCAGGGCGAAGCCGCCATCGTCCTCGGTGCGCAGGCGCCCCATCAACTTGCCGGCCACCTTCAGCGACGGGGTGCCGTACGACGTGGACTCCTCGACTACGGGGAGCCGCAGCGCGTACGCGACAACGTCCTCCCAGCTCACGCCCATGGCGCCCAGCGTGCCACGAAGCGGGTCAGTACTCCCACCCTTGCAGCGCGAGCGTGACGGTGACGACAAGGATGACCAGACCGATCATCTCGCGCACCCAGGTGCGTTTGCCCCGCTCGGCCTCACCACCGAAGAGGCTGACCGCGCCGATCAGCGCTGGTGGCACGGCGAGGGCGAGGAATGCGTAGCGGATAGCGTCGAGATCGGACTCGACGTGCTCCTCGGCAAATCTCACGGCGAGGGTGCAGGCAACGATCAGGACGAAGACCTCCACGAGGCCCTTCGGAACCAGCTTCTTGAACAGCTCGACCGCGCGGAAGCGGTGCTGCACCAGCGCACCCACCTGCGGCACGAAGAACAGAGCCGTGCCGAGCCACCACTGCCAGCACGTGCCGATGAAGACATGGCCGATGAAGGAGTACGCCGCGGTCCGGACCGTGATGCCGATCAGGTTGGCGAACCGGGTCGGGGGCGGCAGCACGCCATCGGTCTCGACCTCGGTGAGTCGCTTCGGGTACCAGATCGACGCGAGGTGCTCGATCATGATGCGGATCACGATGGTGGCGAGGACGATGATGGCCAGCTGGTCTGCGTGTTCCTCCAGGCCGGTCTCGGTGCCGGCGAACAGGTCAGTGACCTCGAGGGACTTCTGAGCAATCCATGCGCACAGCAGCGACGCAATGATCAGATCGGCCACGCGATCCCAGGCGTAGCGCGCACTCGGCCGGCCGAGTCGACGGAACGGTCGAGTCGCCGTCCCGATCAGTGGAAGAGAGGTCCACAGGAGGCTCAGGATCAGGAACACCAGCACCGAATGCGGGAAATCGGGCTCGGCTTCATTCCAGAATCCCCCGGAGATCAGGATCCCGCCGAAAAACACGATGGTCGCGATCGCACCTGCCAGGGCCTCGAAGATCGCGAGGACCGTAATGCTCGCGATGAGCCAGTAGGCCGGGGGCACGGCGTGCCCTGATGTGTCGGCGAGTGCGAGCGCCCCGAGCACGGCTCCTGCGCCTGGTAGGAGCAGCCACAGGGTGCCGAACATCGCGCGGAGCTCGCCACCGTCGGCCGCGAGCCGGCCGAGGAACGGGCTGCGCGGTGCGAGCTTCCCGGGTAGTACGAGGCTGGCCGCATCCAGCGGTGCATGCCACGGGAATCGCCAGGTAAGGGAGCGGTCACCGGGACCGATCTTTTCGACCAGGTCGACCTTGCGTTTGACCTCCCCGTCGTCGCGCCAGGCGAACACAACCTCAGAGCGAGACAGACCCCGACCCCGGCCCATCCCGAAGATGACCATTCCGGCGATCCCCATCTCCAGCAGTCGCTTCGTGGCTTCGGAGACTTTGTGATTCTTGTGCTTGGTCGGTGAGTTGGCGACCGGAGCGGTCGCCGGAGGCGCCGTCGTCGGAGATGTGCTGGGTGTGGATGTCGGGCTCGGTGTTGTTGTTGTGGGTGTCGGGACGAGCGGCGACTGAAGCAGCGGCGCGATCGTCGGATTCGCGGGCTTGGGATTGTTGGGCGGATTGGGATTGTTGGGGGGGAGTCGGCGAGCTTGTCGGCCCGACCGTGAACGTCCCAGTCGGAATCGTCTGAGAGTCGCTGTCCTCGATGTTCTGCGTCACTTCGACCGTGTAGTCGCTGTTCAGGGTGACGCCCGGAAAGGTGCACGTGTAGCTGCCTGGGGCCGGATCATCCAGCACACAGCTGCGTGAGTCGACCGTGTTGCCAGCGTTGATGAG
>JAOPXO010000016.1 GCA_025965115.1 Aeromicrobium sp. | reverse complement strand
CGTGCCACCCGTCGACCTTGACACCTGCGGAGAAGAACGCGAAGACGGGCACGGCAATGGCCGCCGACAGCGGTCGAATGCGGTGCTCGAAATGCTCGGCCATGCCGATCCCGTCGCTGCCGTCTCGACGCAGGACCGGGACGGCGAACGCCAGCAGGACGCCGGCGACGGTCGCGTGGACGCCGGAAGCGTGTACCAGCCCCCAGGTGAGCCCGGCGAGCGGGAGCAGCAGCCACCACGACCTGATCCGTCGTTGCACAAGCACGGTGAAGATCGCCAGCGGCACGAGCGCCAGCAGCAGATAGTTCACGTGCAGGGTCTTGGTGTAGACGACGGCGATGATGATGATCGCGATCAGGTCGTCGACCACAGCGAGGGTGAGCAGGAACGTACGCAGCCCGCTGGGCAGATGGCTGCCGATGACTGCGAGCACCGCCAGGGCGAAGGCGATGTCGGTCGCCGTCGGGATCGCCCAGCCGCGCAGCGCTCCGCCGAGGTTGAACAGCACGAAAACCAGCGCGGGGACCGCCATACCGCCGGTCGCGGCGACGACCGGCAGTGCTGCACGGCGTGGATCGCGCAGGTCACCACCCACGAACTCGCGCTTGAGCTCGAGCCCGGCGACAAAGAAGAAGATCGCCAGCAAGCCGTCCGACGCCCACTGACCGGTCGTCAGGCTGAGGTGCAGCGAATCAGGACCAAATGCCTGGTCGCGGACGCGCGCGTACGTGTTGCCGACGTTGGCGGCAGTGATCGCGGCGGCGGTTGCCACCAGGAGCAGCACCCCACCCAATGTCTCTCGCCGGAGGATGTCGGCGATGCGTGAAGCTTCAGGCCACGATCCTCGTCCCAACAGCCTCGAAACCATACGATCAGCCTAGTGGCGCTCGGCCGTGCTAAGATAGATGAAGATTCAACCACATAGGAGCTCGTCATGCCGGTCACCCGTCTCAACCACGCGGTCCTGTACGTCCGCGACGTCGACGTCAGCGTTGCGTTCTACGCGAGCACGCTGGGATTCCGCACTGTCATGGCGATGCCCGGCGCCGCATTCCTACAGGCCAGCGGCAGCAACAACGATCACGACCTCGGGCTCTTCCAGATCGGCGCGCAGGCCGGCCCGTCGGGTGCGGGGCGCACGACCGTCGGGCTCTACCACCTCGCCTGGGAGGTCGACACGCTCGACGAGCTCGCCGCCACCAAGGGTCGCCTCGAGGCAGCAGGCGCGATGGTCGGCGCGACGGACCACGGCACGACGAAGGCGTTGTACGCCAAGGACCCTGACGGGATCGAGTTCGAAGTGAGCTGGTTGGTGCCGGCGTCACTGCTCTCGCAGGAGATCCTCGACTCGCGCGAATCGATGCAGCCGCTCAACCTCGACGCCGAGATCGAACGCTTCGGCGGCCAGACCGCTGGCGGCATCGGCATCTCGATCCCCGTCCAGATCTGACCCGCTGCCGGTCTGACCGGTAGCCTGCGGGAATGCCGGACGTCGCGATAGCCGCGCCCAATGAAGCCGCTGCCGACGCTGGTGAGCACGTCGCCCGTGGTGGCGGCAACGCAGTCGACTGCGCACTGGCTGCTGCGCTCGTCACGATGGTCAACGAAGTCGGCATCGTGTCGCTCAGCTCCGGGGGGTTCATCACGGTCCAGCCGCCTGATGGCAGTGCTCCGCACACTGTCGACGGCTGGATGGACATGCCCGGCCGCGACCGCCCGTTGGGTGGAGGCACCTGGGACGTCCACACCGAGTACGGCGGCGGGGTCACCGTCACGATCGGTGCCGGATCGGTGGCCGCACACGGCTCGCTCGCTGCCTTCGGCGAGACGCACCGGCGTTGGGGCAGCCTGCCGTGGCGGGAGCTCGTCGCGCCCGCGATCGAGGTGGCCCGGGGCGGATTCCGGCTGAGCTCGGCCTCGCGGTTTTACCTCGAGTACGTCCACGACGACATCTTCGGCTGGGATGACCAGAGCCGGGAGGCGATCCACGACGCTGACGGCCAGATCACCACCGAACTCGTGATGCTCCCCGATCTGGTCGCCTCGCTCGAGCTGATCGCGGACGAAGGGCCGAGCGCGTTGCACACCGGTGACCTGGCACGGCTGATCAGCCAGGACGTGTTCGATCGCGGTGGGATCCTCGGCCCGGCCGACCTCGCGGCGTACCAACCCGTAGTCCGTCCCTCGTTGCTCAGCACGATGGGCGAATGGACTCTCGGGACCAACCCTCCGCCATCCGTCGGCGGCGTATGCGTCGCAGCGATGCTGAGGCTGCTCGACGATCGACCGCTCGGGATGTGGGACGTCCTGGACATCGACCATCTCGTACGCGTGCAACGAGCCGTGCTGGGCCACCGACTCGAGGTCCTCGACCACACCGATGACCTCGAGCGGGACGCTGCCGCATTCCTCGACCTGATCGACCGAGATCATCTCGCCGTCCTCGAGTCGGGCTCGACCGCGCATGTCTCCGCCACCGACAGCGACGGTGGAGCCTGCGCGGTCACGGTCTCCTCCGGCTACAGCTCGGGGATGATCGCGAAGGGCACCGGGATCTGGCTCAACAACTGCCTCGGAGAGCAGGAGCTCAACGCACGAGGCCTTCACGGCCTGCGTCCGGGCACGCGACTGCTGTCGAACATGGCACCGACTGTCGGCCACCACCCCGATGGGTCCTCGCTCGCGATCGGCTCGCCCGGTGCCGACCGCATCACGACGGCGATCGTGCAGGTGTTGGCCGGCTTCATCAACGGCGGACTCGGCCTCCAGCAAGCCGTCAACCACTCCCGGGTGCACGTCCACCGCGCAGGCCGGCTCGACGAAGAGGTCAAGGTGGAGACCGAGCCGTCGATGTACTACGGCGGCGTGGGTGTCACGCTGCGCCGACCCGATGGCCAGCTGATAGCCGCAGCCGACCCGCGCCGCGACGGCGCGGTGCGACTCGTCCACGGCCAGAATGGTGTGATGAAGCCATGAGCGAGCCGATCATCATTGCCCATCGCGGCGTGCCGGGGCATCGTCTGGAGCACACCCGGCCGTCCTACGAGCTGGCGATCGAGCTCGGCGCCGACTACATCGAGCCGGACATCGTGGCCACCAGCGACGGCGTGCTCATTGTCCGCCACGAGAACGAGATCAGCGGCACCACGGATGTCGCGGATCGGCCGGAGTTCGCCGATCGACACGCCGCCAAGGTTGTCGACGGGGTCGAGCACACGGGGTGGTTCACCGAGGACTTCACCCTCGACGAGATCAAGACGCTCCGCACGAAGGAGCGCATCCCGGACCTTCGCCCCGGCAATGTCTCGCTGAACGGGGCCGAGCCGGTCCTGACCTTCGATGAGGTTCTCGACATCGCCGCACTGGGCACGGCGACTCGAGACAATCCGGTGGGTGTGTATGTCGAGACGAAGCATCCGAGCTATTTCGAGAGCGTCGGCATCAGCCTCAACGATCTGTTGATCGAGACGCTCGAGCGCCGCGACCTGAACACGCCTGATGCCAAGATCACGATCCAGTCATTCGAGTCCGGCAATCTGCAGGCGATTCGACCTCGGACGCCGGCGTTCGTCGTGCAGCTGATGTCCCCGCGCGGCGGCCCCGCCGACTTCGTGATCGCCGGCGACAAGCGCACGTACGCCGATCTGCGTGAACCCGACGGACTGGAGTTCATCGCCACATACGCCGATGCGATCGGACCGTACAAGGATCTCGTCATCGCACGGGACGGCGGCGGCAGCATGGCCGAGCCAACCGGACTGGTCGATGCGGCTCATGCCGCGGGCCTGGACGTCCACATCTGGACGATGCGCGATGAGAACACCTTCCTGCCCACGAACCTGCAGTCCGGCACCGACAAGGCCGCCCACGGCGATGCCGTGGGCGAGTACCTTGTCTTCTTCGACGCGGGCGTCGACGGTCTGTTCTCGGACTTCAGTGGGACGGCGGTGCGGGCTCGCTCACAGTGGTTGGACTCGGCACGTCAGTAGCCTCCGCCGATACGGTCTCAGGCTGCCCGGGGATGAGCACCCAGGCGACCAGATAGGCCACGATCAGGGAGCCGGCACCCAGGAGGGTGGCGACCGCCACGATCAGGCGGATCAGGTTGGCGTCGACGCCGGTGTAGGTCGCAATGCCTCCACAGACGCCTCCCACCCATTTGTCGTCACGGTTGCGGGTCAGCTTCTTCATCTTCAGTGCCTTTCGGTGAATGGTCTTCCGGGGTGGTGGTGAGCGCGGGGTCTGCGGGCGCCGCAGGTCGGGTGGGCTTCCAGAGCGTCGCGAAGACGCCGAGGAGGCCGAGGACGATCAGCACGGTCGAGGTGGTGAGGCTCAGCTCGCGGGAGCTGAGCAGGTCCTCCTTGCGTACGGCCCATTGGCCGAGACCTGAGAGGAACACCAACCCGAACACGAGGCTGCTCCAGCGGATCGGATGGCGAGTCATGAGCGGACCACCTCGACGTTGCCGACTCGCTGATCGATCTTGATCGTCAATGCCGGGTCACTGGGCTTGTCGGCCGGATAGGCGAGGTCGTTGTCAGTGCCATTGACCTGCCGTTCGAACACGTCGATCTCGCCGACCTTGAGGTGCGAATCGATGACGACGTTGATGCCCGCGGGGACGATGACCTTGGTCTGGCCGACGCCCGACTTGAGGGTGATGGTGCGGCCCAGCAGCTGATCGGGCTTCGCCACCGACGACAGGTCGAGCTTGAGCAGGCCGATTCCGTGCTTGTACGTGCCGTCGACCTGGGTAGCGGTCAGCGGGGCCACCGACTGGTCACCGACTTTGGGGCTCGGCAGCACCGAACCGAAGGCCAGCACAAGACCCAGCACGATGCCGAGCGCGATGAGCGGTCCGCCATAGCCGTAGACCGTGCCGACAATGAGGCCGACGGCCGTGATGCCGAGGGCGACCGCGACGTATGTCGTCCAGGGGGCGCCATCGTTGAGGTCGGCGATGATGCGGGTGATCGCGACGCCGATCGCGATGAAAGAGAGGGTCAGCAGGACGAGTGCCTTCGACTTGGGCTCACGAGCGCGCTTGACCCGCTCGGCGACCTGGCGATCGATCTTGGCGGTGACCTCGTCGGTGATCTGGGCGCCGAGATCGCTGAACGGCGCACCGGTGGTGTCGCCACCCGCAACGCCGGCCGAGTCGTCGTGATCGCGGCGTCGACGGTTCGGCCGGACCACGAAGATGAAGTACAACAGGGCGAACGGGATGACGAACCAAGGGCCCCACCAGACGTTGCCGTGCGAGCTGATTGCCGAGATGACGGCGATGGCGCCGGCACCGACGAGCCCGACGGTCCGAATCGTCTCCTCGTTCTTGTCGAGCTTGAACCATTGGGCCACCAGGCTCCGATCGGCGTCCTCCGACGGCAACAGGAGCCACCCCGCGGCGTACAGGATCACACCCGCGCCGCCCACGAAGGTGAGCACGGCGATGATGACGCGGACGATGACCGGGTCGATGTTGAGGTACCTCGCGGCACCGCCGCAGACGCCTGCGAGCATCCGGTCATCGCTCGATCGCTTCATGTCCATGATCGTGCGCAACCGCTGCGGGTCGAAGTCATCGCCCGGGTCAGCTGGGCGGGGAGTTTCCTGGGTCTCGTTCATACCTCCATCGTGGTCGATCGAGGTCTGCCGAACCATCGGGTACGTCCCTGAATCCCCGGTAGTCCCGGTCAGGGTCAGCAAGGGTCGTCCCCAGTAGCGCCTGCGCGCACGAACGCGCGATGATCGCAGGGTGACCGAACGCAATGCGCCCGTCTATCGCCGTGCCTACCGACCCGCCGACCGGCGGCTCGTGGGTGGAGTGGCGACCGGTCTTGCCGATCATTTCGGCGTCAACGTCATCTACGTACGCGCCGCGTTCATCGTCGCCACCTGGCTCAACGGCATCGGCGTCCTCGCCTATCTGCTGATGTGGCGATTCCTGCCGCTGCAGCAACCTGAGATGTCACCGGGGCTCGAGGCGGCGACTCGACAGGGTCTGCGTACCAGCCCCAACCGACCCCGTCCGATCGAGATCATCCAGACCCTGGCGATCGGGATGGTCGGCGTCGGCGTGCTGGTCTTCATCCAGTCGACCGGCCGGGGGATCAACGGCACCCTGCTCGGCCCGGCACTCGTGGCGGTGATCGGTCTGGCGCTCATCTGGCGCCAGTTCGACGATGTCGCGTGGAAGCGCTGGATGCGTCAGACCAGTGGTTTCGGCTTTGCCGCGCGTATCGGCGCGGGTGGTGTGCTGATCGCGTTTGCGGGCCTGTACTTCATCACCCAGGAACGCGGCTGGGGCGGGATGATCGACCTCGCGCTGGCCCTCGGCGTCGCGGTGATCGGTCTGGCCCTGATCCTCGGCCCTTGGATCACCAAGCTGCTCGGAGACCTGACCGAGGAGCGCCGGGCACGCGTACGTTCGGAGGAGCGCGCCGATGTGGCGGCGCACCTGCACGACTCGGTGCTGCAGACCCTGGCGCTGCTGCAGAAGAATGCCGGAGACCAGGCCACAGTGGCGACCCTTGCGCGACGCCAGGAACGTGAGCTCAGGGCTTGGCTGTACGGCAATGATGAGCAGCCGAGCGATTCGCTCGTCGCGGCCCTGCGGGCGTCCGCTGCCGATGTCGAGGATGCCCATCATGTGCCGGTCGAGGTGATCGCCGTCGGAGATGCAGCGCTCGACTCCGATGTCGCCGCCGTCGCCAAGGCGGCTCGTGAGGCCATGATCAACGCCGCCAAGCACGCCGGCGTGGACCGCATCGATGTCTACGCCGAAGCCGATGGCCAGACCGTCGAGGTCTTTGTCCGCGACCGTGGAGTGGGCTTCGACCCCGAGTCGATGGCCGACGACCGGATGGGTGTGCGAGGCTCGATCGTCGGACGGGTCGAACGCCACGGCGGCACGGTGACCATCCGGAGCAAGCCCGGCGAGGGCACCGAGGTTGCGATGACGATGCCCGTACGCACCCCCGATCTCGTCACCACCGAGGAGCCCTCATGACCGAACCACTGCGCGTCGCAATCGTCGACGACCATGCGATGTTCCGGCGGGGTGTACGCGCGGAGATCGACGGGCCGGTCGAGGTGGTCGCGGAGGCCGAAGACGTCGAGAGTGCCGTCACGGCGCTCGTCGAGACCAAGCCGGACGTCGTGCTCCTCGACGTGCACATGCCCGGCGGCGGGGGGCTCGAGGTCATCCGGCGGCTGCACGTGCGCCATCCGGACATGAAGTTCCTCGCCTTGTCCGTCAGCGATGCTGCAGAGGACGTCATCGGCATCATTCGAGCCGGCGCCAGGGGCTACGTCACCAAGAACATCTCCGGGCCGGAGCTGCTTGCTGCGATCACCAGGGTGGCCGGCGGGGATGCGGTGTTCTCGCCGCGGCTCGCCGGCTTCGTGCTGGACGCCTTCGCCGGCACGATCGAGGTCGCCCAGATCGACGAGGACTTCGACCGCCTCACCGAGCGTGAACGCGAGGTCATGCGGCTGATTGCCCGCGGCTACGCGTACAAAGAGGTCGCCAAGGAGCTGTTCATCTCGGTCAAGACGGTCGAGACACACGTGTCGAGCGTGCTGCGCAAGCTGCAGCTGTCGAGCCGTCACGAGCTGACCCGCTGGGCGAACGATCGCCGCCTGATCTGAGCAGCCGCTCCGCCCGCTGGCGTACGGCAGAATGGGCACCGTGCAGGTTGACGTCCTCGGACCGTTGCAGGTGCGCGTCGACGATCGGGAGGTCGATCTCGGCGGGCCACGCAGTCGCGCCCTGGTGGCGAGGCTCGCACTCGATGCCGGACGACCGGTCGGTGCGACAACCCTGATCGATGACCTCTGGGGCCTCGATGTGCCGGCCGATGCCGTCAATGCGCTCCAGTCCGTGGTCTCCCGCACCCGCCGGAAGCTGCCAGACGGCGCCCTCGAGTCGACCCCCGCTGGTTACGTCCTGCACTGCGATTTCGTCGACGCGCTCGAGTTCGAACGCCTCAGCGGCACGGGGCACTCCGCAGAAGCATTGGCGCTGTGGCGAGGTGCGGCGCTGGCCGATGTGATGACCTTCCCGTTCGCCGCCGTCGCGGCAACGCGGTTGGACGAGCTTCGACTGTCAGAGGCCGAGGCAGGGCTCGAAGCCCGCGCCGGTGACGGCTCCGACAGTGGGGTGGTCGCCGAGCTCGCTGACCTGACCACCGCGCATCCCTATCGTGATGGCTTCTGGCGGCTCTACCTCACGGCACTGGCCTCCCACGGCCGCACCAATGAGGCACTGACCGCATACGAAGCCCTGCGCGGGATGCTGGCCGAAGAGCTCGGCACGGACCCCTCTCCAGAGCTGCAGGAGCTGCACCTCGCCCTCCTGCGAGGTGAGACAGGGCGCCCGGGCCGCATGTCGTCGGTGCTCCCGGTGGGTGTCACGACGTTCGTCGGGCGTGACCAGGCGATCGCCGACCTCACGAGCGCGATCAGCACGCATCGCCTCGTGACGATTCTTGGCCCTGGTGGCGCCGGCAAGACCCGGCTGGCGATCGAGACGGCCAGGGCCGGATCGGGCGCATTCGATGATGTCTGCCTCGTCGAGCTGGCGCCGGTGACGAACGGCGACGACATCATCTCGACAATCCTGTCCACGTTGGGGTTGTTGGAGATCTCGGTCATCGACCGTCGGAACTCGGGCGGCAACACCGACGAGCGCTCGCGTCTGCTCGACGCACTCGCCGAGCTGCGCATGCTGCTGATCCTCGACAACTGCGAGCACCTCATTGACGATGTCGCGGCGGTGGCTGAGGACATCCTGACCCATGCGCCGCGCCTCGTCGTGCTGACGACGAGCCGCGAGCCGCTACGCATCCTCGGTGAGTATGTCTATCCGGTCGACCCGTTGACCCAGCCCTCATCGAGCGTGTCGTCGTCCGAGGCCCTCGGCTACAGCGCCGTCCAGCTGCTCGTGCAGCGGGCCCAGGCGGCCGATCCGACGTTCACCCTCGATGAGGCGTCGCTGCCCAGCGTGCTCGAGATCTGCGCGCGCCTGGACGGCCAGCCGCTCGCAATCGAACTCGCAGCGGCCCGGCTCCGGTCACTGTCGGTTGACCAGGTCGCTGCCAGGCTCTCCGACCGGTTCAGGCTGCTGACCGGCGGCAGCCGCACGGCGCTACCCCGTCACCGCACCTTGCGCGCGGTTGTCGAGTGGAGCTGGGATCTGCTGGATGACGACGAACGCGACCTCGCGGAGCGGATCGCGGTGTTTCCCGGTGGGGTCACGGCGGCCAGCGCGGCGGCGGTGTTCGACCAATCCGAACGCACGGCGGATCTGCTCGAGTCGCTCGCCGACAAGTCGTTGCTGGTGGCGATCCGGGCCGAGACTCCCCGTTTCCGCATGCTCGAGACCTTGCGCGAGTACGGCACCGAGCGGCTGATCGACCGGGGCATCGTCCAGAAGGTACGCACGGCGCACGTCGACCATTTCCTGATGTACGCCCAGGAGCACGAGCTCGACCTTCGCGGCCCTCGCCAGCTCGAGGCCTTCGAGGCATTCGACCTGGAGCGCGGCAACATCAGCGCCGCCCTCCGCTTCGCGATCGACCAGCAGGATCGCGACCGGGCGGCACGGATGCTTTCGACCCACGGGTGGTACTGGGCGACCCGCAACCAGGATGCCGAGGTGCTCGCCTGGGCCGCCGCGGTGGCGGCGATCCCTGGGCAGTCCGATCCGACCAGCGAGATCGGGGTGCGGGTCCTGCAGATCGTCGCCGCCATGGCGTCTGAGAACCGGCAGGTCATCGGTGACTACGTCGACGAGATCCTCGCGCTCTACGACACCGGCGAGGCCCACGGCCCATACGTCGACATGGCGATGGCCACGATCGACTTCTTCGACAAACTTGGCGGCCGGACGCTCACACCGCCAACCGATCCGTGGACCCGCGCCGCGATCATTCTGATGCGCATCGTGCTGATGGACAACGCCGGCACACTCGGCGGAGCCACCGACCAGCTCGATGAGGCCATCGAGGGCTTTCGGGCAGTCGGCGACCGATGGGGGCTCGCGACATCGATGGGCCAGCGAGCCACGTTGGAGGCCTACGCCGGTGATGCCGAGTCGGCGTTGGCCACCCTCGACGAGACGATGCCGCTGCTCGAAGAGCTCGGAGCCACCGAGGACCTCGAGTTCACCCGGATGAAGGCGGTCGGTCTCCGACTCGCCACCGCAACCGACGCGGACCTGCCCGCGCTGCGACGCGTACTCGAGGGACAGTTGGCCGAGGCGGAGGCTTCGGGCATGCATCGGACGATCTACCTGGCCCGATTGTCGCTGGCCGCCTTCGAGCGGATTGCTGGCCGCCCGAAGGAGTCGGTCGAAGCGCTGCAGAATCTGCTCGAATGGGAGATGTTCGACGACACGATGATCGGGAGCAAGCAGATGAAGGCCTCGGTCCTGGCTGCGCTGTCGCTTTCGCAGGTCGCTGCCGGCGATCTCGAGGATGCCCACGTGACGCTGGCGAAATCTGCCGTCGACGCCCGGGCCAGTGAAGACATGCCTGTCGTCTCACAGGTCGCGGTGGCATCGGCATGCTTGGCCGGCGCG
>JAOPXO010000008.1 GCA_025965115.1 Aeromicrobium sp. | reverse complement strand
GAGCTTGGGCGCGCGCACGATGACCTTGCGGACCTCGCGTCCGTCGATCGACCGCACCACATTGGGCTCGGCCAGCGCGAGCACAGTCAGGTCCTCGTCGGAGATGTCGGGGCTCACCTCGAGCTTGCCGCGCACCTTGCCCAGCACCTGCACGACGCAGGTGACCGAGTCCTCGACCAGATATGCCGGGTCAGCCTCCGGGAACGGCTCGTGGGTCAGTGATTCGGGATGCCCCAGGCGGGACCACAGCTCCTCGGCGATGTGCGGCGCCAACGGAGCCACCATCAGCACCAGCGGCTCGAGGGCAGCCCGCGAGCGTACGCCGTCCTTGGTCAGGTGGTTGGTCAGCTCGATGAGCTTCGCCACCGAGGTGTTGAAGCGCATGGCCTCCATGTCGCCGCGGACACCATCAATCGTCCGGTGCAGTGCGTGCAACGTCGCCGCGTCGAGCTCCTCATCTGTGACGATCAGCTCGCCGGTCTCCTCATCGATCAGGAGACGCCAGACACGCTGCAGGAACCGCTGCGCACCGACGACCGCCCGGGTCTCCCACGGGCGGGACACGTCGAGCGGTCCCATCGACATCTCGTAGACGCGCAAGGTGTCAGCACCGTACGAGTCGTACATCTCGTCGGGGGTGACAGCGTTCTTGAGGCTCTTGCCCATCTTGCCGAACTCACGGGTGACCTGCTCACCGCAGTGCCAGTAGGTCTTCTCACCGGATTCGTCGACACGCTCCTCGACCTCGGTGGCCTCGACATAGATGTCACGCGAGTCCACGAACGCCTCGGCCTGGATGTAGCCCTGGTTGAACAGCCGGCGGAAAGGCTCCTCGCTCGACACGTGGCCCAGATCGAACAGGACCTTGTGCCAGAAGCGGGCATACAGCAGGTGCAGGACGGCGTGCTCGACACCGCCGACATAGAGGTCGACGCCGCCGGTGTCGCCGGGCGATCGCGGGCCGAGCCAGTAGCGCTCGTTCTCGGGGTCGACGAGCTTGTCGGCATTGTGCGGGTCGGCGTAGCGCAGCTCGTACCACGACGATCCGGCCCAGTTGGGCATCGTGTTGGTCTCGCGGCGGTACTTCTTGGGACCGTCGCCCAGGTCGAGCTCGACATTGACCCAGTCGGGCACGCGCGCGAGCGGTGGCTCCGGCTCGCTGTCGGCATCATCGGGTTCGAATGTCTTGGGCAGGTAATCCGGCACCTCGGGCAGGTCAACGGGCAGCATCGAGTCGGGCACCGCGATGGGCTGGTCGAACTCGTCGTAGACGATCGGGAACGGCTCACCCCAGTAGCGCTGGCGGCTGAACAGCCAGTCACGGAGTCGATATGTGGTGGTGCCCGTGCCCGAGCCCTGCTTCTCGAGCCATTCGATGATCCGCGCCTTGGCCTCGGCAACCACCAGCCCGTTGAGGCTGATCTCATCGTTCGCCGAGTTGATCGCGGGACCGTCACCGGTGAACGGTCCGCCCTCAAATCCGTCGGTGGGCTGCACCGTGCGGACGATCGGCAGGCCGTACGCCTCGGCGAAGGCCCAGTCACGCTCGTCCTGACCCGGGACGGCCATGATCGCGCCGGTGCCATAGCCGGCCAGGACGTAGTCGGCGATGAACACCGGGATCGACTCGCCATTGACCGGGTTCATCGCGTGGGACCCGGTGAAGACGCCGGTCTTGTCACGGTTTTCCTGGCGCTCGACGTCGGTCTTCGCGGCGGCGGTACGGCGGTAGGCCGCGACTGCCTCGGCAGGCGTCGCGCCGCCATCCTTCCAGGAGTCAGCGGTGCCCTCGGGCCACGCCGTCGCCGTCAGCGCATCAACCAGCTCGTGTTCGGGCGCCAGCACCATGTATGTGGCGCCGAACAGCGTGTCGGGACGTGTCGTGAAGACATCGATGCGGGCATCGATCGCGTCGACCGCGAAGCTGACCTGGGCGCCGTGCGAGCGGCCGATCCAGTTGCGCTGCATCAGCTTGACGGACTCGGGCCACTCGACCCGGTCGAGATCGTCGATCAGTCGGTCGGCATATGCGGTGATGCGCATCTTCCACTGGCGCAGGTTGCGCGTGAAGACCGGGAAGTTGCCGCGCTCACTGCGACCCTCGTTGGTGACCTCTTCGTTCGACAGCACCGTGCCGAGTCCGGGGCACCAGTTGACTGGGGACTCATCGACGTACGCGAGACGGTGCTCGTTGATGATCTGGCGCCGTTCGAGTGTCGTGAGATCGGCCCAGGTGGCACCGCCCGGCACCGGACGCTGACCCGACTCGAAGGCGGCCTCGAGCTCGGCGATGGGACGTGCCTGCTTGGCGGCGTCGTCGTACCACGACTCGAAGATCTGGACGAAGATCCACTGGGTCCACCGCACGAAGTCGGGATCGATCGTCGCGAACGACCGACGCGAGTCGTGGGCCAGACCCAGCCGCCGCAGCTGACGACGCATCGTGACCATGTTGGCGAGCGTGTTGCTGCGGGGATGCTCGCCGGTCTGGACGGCGTGGATCTCCGCCGGCAGTCCGAATGCGTCATAGCCGAGGGCATGCAGCACATTGGCGCCCTGCATACGGCGATAGCGCCCCACGACGTCGGTGGCGATGTAGCCGAGCGGATGTCCCACGTGCAGACCCGCGCCCGAGGGGTACGGGAACATGTCCATGATGAAGTACTTCTCGCCGCTGACCTTGCCGGCGAGATCGCCCACGGGATTCGGTGCCTCGAAGGTTCCTTCGGCATCCCAGCGGTCCTGCCAGCGACGCTCGATCTCGCCCGCCAACTCGCTCGTGTAGCGGTAGGAGGCGGTCGAATCTTCAGGCGTACTCACGGCGGGAATGTTACCGGAGCATGCGCAGTCGCTTCGCCGCCCTCAGTCGCTCTTGGCGGGGATGTCATCGGGGACGATCACGGGGCGCAGATAGGCCCATGCACCCATGACGAGCGCAAAGACGACCATCGCGAGCCCCGCCCAGAGGTTGATGTTGACCCCATCACCGCGGGCGAGCTCATCGTCGCTGGCGTTGAACACGCCCAGCAGGGTGAGGATCACGCCGTAAAGCCCGATCAGGCCGCCGATCACGAACCGGATGTCGAAGACGCCGATCTTGCGCTTGCCGTTGTCAGTTGTGCTCATGGTCGTCTCCTAGAGGAACATCAGGTTGAGGATGATGACAAGGACCAGTCCGACCGCAGCCAGCTTGGTTGGCGACTGCCACCAGCTGATCGTGCCCTCATGGGGGTCGAGCAATGACTCCTTGGGTGTCAACGAATAGACCAATCCCTTGAGATCGGCTTCGGCTCTCGGTTGGGTGAACGAGGTGACGGCGACGCTGACGATGACGTCGACCACGAACGCGGCACCTGCCGCCACGAAGCTCGCGCCCTGCCCGCCGACGTGCAGCACTCCGGTGCTCGCCGAACCGAATGCATCCTCGCTGAGGAACGCGACCGCGACCGCGGCAGCGGTGCCGGCAACCAGTCCGGTCCAACCCGCCGATGCGGTCATGCGCTTCCAGAACATACCGAGGATGAAGGTGGCAAACAGCGGGGCGTTGAAGAAGCCGAACAAGACCTGCAGATAGTTCATCAGGTTGGAGTAGTTCGAGGCGATACCGGCCGTGCCGATCGCAATCACCGTCGCCACGATCGTCGCGAGGCGGCCGACCAGCGTGTAGTAGGAGTCCTCGCGGTCCTTCACGACGTACTGCTGCCACAGGTCGTACGACAGCACGGTGTTGAACGCGGAGATGTTGGCGGCCATCCCGGCCATGAACGACGCCAGCAGCCCCGCGATCGCGACGCCGAGCATGCCGTTGGGAAGCAGGTCCTTCATCAGCAACAACATCGCGTCGTTGTACTTGACTCCGCCGCCGTCGCCACCAGCCTTGAGATCGGCCAGCTTCGGGATGATGATCGCGGCGATGATGCCAGGCACGATGACGATGAACGGGATGAACATCTTGGGGAACGCCCCGATGATCGGAGCGCGCCGGGCCGACGAGAGCGAGTCGGACGCCATCGCGCGTTGCACCTCGACGAAGTTGGTCGTCCAGTAGCCGAACGACAGCACGAATCCGAGGCCGAACACGATGCCGATCACCGAAAGTGTCGGGTTGGCGATACCGGTCAGGTCGGTGCCGGGCCAGGACGAGAGCTGTTCGTGGTTGGGCTTGACCTTGTCCTTGATGCCCTGCCAGCCGCCGACCTTGTGCAGGGCGATGATCGTCAGCGGAAGCAACGCCGCGACGATCACGAAGAACTGCAGCACCTCGTTGTAGATCGCCGCCGACAAGCCGCCGAGCGTGATGTAGCTCAGCACGATGAACGCGGCCGCCAGCAGCGACACCCACAACGGCCAGCCGAGGAGCCGGTTCACGATCGTGGCGAGCAGGTAGAGGTTGATGCCGGCGATCAGCAACTGTGCGACGGCAAAGCTCAGCGCGTTGACCAGGTGCGCGCCGGTGCCGAAGCGTTTGCGCATGAACTCCGGCACGCTCCGGACGCCCGAGCCGTAGTAGAACGGCATCATCACGACACCGAGGAACAGCATCGCCGGGACGGCACCGATCCAGAAGTAGTGAACCGTGGCAATGCCGAACTGGGCGCCGTTGGCCGACATACCCATGATTTCGACCGCACCCAGGTTGGCGGAGATGAAGGCCAGCCCGGTGACCCACGCAGGTAAGGACCGGCCCGAAAGGAAGTAGTCCATCGAGGTGGACACCCGGCGGCGGGCGATGACTCCGATGCCGAGCACGACGACGAAGTACAGCGCCACGATCGTGTAGTCGAAGACGTCGGCGTCGAGCCGGAATGTGGTGTCGGCGGTATGGATCACGGGAACCTCTTTCACCAAGCGGTGCCACCCCCTGGCGGCGCTGTTCGGCACGTTACCGCTGGTCGTTCATCACCGCATTTCCGGCGGTCCCGCCTTCTCGATCGAACTGCCGAGCTTGCGCAGGAGCGCGGCCAGCGTGTCGCGCTCGCTCGCGGTGAGACCCGCGAGAAGCCGCGACTCATTCGCCACATGTTCTTCGACGGCGCTGTCAACAAGTCGCTGACCCGCGGCGGTGAGGCGGATGAGCCGCGCTCGCGCGTCACGCTCGCTGACCCGACGAGTCACCAGACCGGCCCGCTCGAGTCGGTCGATGCGTTTGGTGACGGCTCCCGACGTGACCATCATCGACGCCCCGAGATCACCCGGTGAGAGCTCGCAGGTGCCGCCGGCGCGCCGGAGCGTGGCCAGGACGTCGAACTCGCCATCGCCCAAACCGTGTGCCGCGAAGATCGGCGCCAGCATCTGGTCAAGGTCGGCTGCGAGCCGGGTGATCCGTCCGACGACATGCATCGGGCTGGCATCGATGTCCGGCCGCTCATCGGCCCATTGGGAAACAATCACATCCACTTGATCCATGTCTTGCACTATATCTTCCTTGGAAGGTATTATGTCTTCCATGGAAACTATCTCTGCGCAGCCGTCTTGGAACTGGACGGTCCCGGTCGCCGCCCTGATCGCTCCGGTGGCCTGGGGCTCGACCTACATCGTCACCGAGAACTGGCTCCCGCCGGACCGGCCTCTCTTCGCCGCCGCCATGCGCGCCCTGCCGATCGGGCTGATCATCGTGACCCTCAAGGGTCAGCTCCCTCACGGCGTCTGGTGGTGGCGCTCCCTGGTGCTCGGCACCCTCAACATCGGCCTGTTCTTCGCGCTGATCTTCACCGCGGCATACCGACTGCCCGGCGGGCTCGCATCGACCGTCACCGCGATGTCACCACTTGCGGTCATGCTGCTGGCGGCGTTCATGATCGGTGAGCGGCCGACGGCGATCGGCATCGGCGGAGGCGTTGTCGGTGTGGCAGGGGTCGCGCTCTTGGTGCTCCGTGCCGGAGTGCACGTGGACGTCATCGGACTGCTCGCCGCGATCGGCGCAGTGCTCGTCTCGGGTGTCGGCTTCGTGCTCGTCAAGCGCTGGGAGCGTCCGGCCGATCTGCTGACCGTCACCGGCTGGCAACTCGCCTCAGGCGGGCTCGTGCTCGTCCCCGCGACCCTGATCTTCGAGGGCCGCCCGCCCTCGGTGGACCTGCCGGCACTGGCCAGCTTCGCGTACCTCGGCATCGTCGGCACCGGCCTGGCCTACTTCGTGTGGTTCCGTGGCCTCACCCGTATGCCGGCCGGATCAACGTCTCTTCTCGGGCTGGTCAATCCGGTCGTCGGCACCGCGCTTGGCGTCACGTTCATGCACGAAGCCTTCGGCGGGATACAGGTCCTCGGAGTCGTCCTCGTACTGGCGGGCGTGCTTGCCGGTCAGCCTGCGGTCGTGGCCGCCGCGCGCAACCGCCTTCGTCGTACGAGTGCTCCGGCAGCTTCCGACCGGTGCGGAGCGAGAGGGTTGTCACAATGGCCGCTGACGACGAGCAGGACGCCCTCGCGCGCACGGTAGGGTTGCCGGGTGAAATCGGCCCCCGAAAAGATCGCCATCGCGATCGTGACGTTCAACCGATCGACCTATCTCAAGGAGCTCCTCGCCAGCGCCGCCGCGATGGACACACCTCCATTCGCGATCGTGATCGTCGACAACGCCAGCACCGATGACACGCAAAGCGTGATCGCCGCCGCGACTGGCGACTTCCCTGACGGAATGGTCATCAACCACCGACTCGAGACCAACACCGGAGGCTCCGGCGGATTCAGCGAGGGCACGAAGGTCGCCCTTGAGCTCGGCGCCGACTGGGTCTGGCTGATGGACGATGACGTCGAGATCCTCCCCGACGCACTGGAGCAGTTCGCTCCGTGGATGGAGCGCTTCAGGGTCATCCACGGCCGCCGCTACGACTTCGACGGCACACCGTTCTACTGGCAGGCGAAGTTCAACCAGTTCCTCGGCGTGCCACTCCCCTACAGCGGCAAGCAGTTCGGTCGCGAGGGCTTCGCCGTCACCAACTCCGGCACCTTCGAAGGCATGCTGATCCACGCCGACATCGTCCGCGAGATCGGCCTCCCCGACCCTCGCTTCTTCATCTCCTGGGACGACGCCACCTACGCCTGGATCGCCGCGCAGCACACCAAGGTCGTCTACGTCGATGCCTACGTGCTCAAGCGCAAGCGCGAGCAGGTGCAGGTCAACCTCGGCATCCGTCACCTCAACGACGGCAGCCCGCTGTTCCGCTTCCACGTGATCCGCAACCGGGCGTACGTCGGCAAATACTTCCGTGAGTACGGCGAGCTCAACCGTCTCGGCTTCGGGCTGGGCACCGCGCTGACCCTCGCCAAAGAGGTGTTCCGGCTCGTCGTCGTGCAGCACACCCTCAAGGGGTTCGGCGACCTCGTGCGAGGCTTCCGGGCCAACCGCGCGCTGTGGCGCGACAAGACGTGGCGGCCGATGGACCCGGCTGATGTCCCGGCCGCGCTGCCGCGTACGACAGACTTGCCCCATGGCGGCTGACCTTCTCATCGTCGGCTCGGGCTTCTTCGGGCTGACCATCGCGGATCGCTGCGCGCGTGAGCTCGACCTCAGGGTGCAGGTCATCGACCGCAGAAGTCATATCGGTGGCAACGCCTACAGCGAGAATGATCCCGAGACCGGTATCGAGGTGCACCGCTATGGCGCGCACCTGTTCCATACCTCCAACCAACGCGTGTGGGAGTACGTCAACCGGTTCACGTCGTTCACGCCCTACCAGCACCGCGTCTACACGACGTACGCCGGCGAGGTCTTCCCGATGCCGATCAACCTCGGCACGATCAACCAGTTCCAGCGGGCGGCATACACACCCGAAGAAGCCCGCGCCTGGGTTGTGGAGCAGGCCTCGATGCTGACCGGCGAGCCCGCCAACTTCGAGGAGAAGGCGATCTCGCTGATCGGGCAGCCGCTCTATGAGGCGTTCATCAAGGGCTACACCGCGAAGCAGTGGCAGACCGATCCGCGCGAGCTCGGCGCCGAGATCATCAGCCGGCTGCCGGTGCGCTACACGTACGACAACCGCTACTTCTCCGATACCTACGAAGGGCTGCCGACCGACGGCTACACCGCATGGCTCGAGAAGATGGCTGATCACCCCAACATCACGGTGACGCTCGACACCGACTTCTTCGACGAGTCCCAGCCGTGGCACAAGACGGCGACGGTCGGCCAGGTGCCGATCGTCTACACCGGTCCCGTCGACCGCTATTTCGACTTCGCCCATGGCGACCTGTCGTGGCGCACGCTCGACTTCGAGACCGAAGTGCTGCCGATCGGCGACTTCCAGGGCACACCGGTCATGAACTATGCCGACGAGGCGATCAACTACACCCGCATCCACGAGTTCCGACACTTCCACCCCGAGCGCGACTACCCCGCCGACAAGACCGTCATCATGCGCGAGTTCAGCCGGTTCGCGGAGCACGCCGACGAGCCGTACTACCCGATCAACACCCCCCAGGACCGCGAGCGTCTGTTGGCCTATCGCGAGCTCGCCAAGGGCGAGGCCGATGTGTTGTTCGGCGGACGCCTTGGCACCTACCAATACCTCGACATGCACATGGCGATCGGCGCGGCCCTCAGCATGTATGACAACAAGCTCGAGCCCCATTTCAGCGATGGCCGGAAGCTCGACGACCATGGCCTCTGACGGACCGAATCGCGCCGCGCGACCGCGTTTGAGGACGCGACTCCAGCGCTGGCTCATCTCGCGGATTCGGCGGTCGCGGTTCCTCCCGGCAACAACCGTCGACCGCGTGGCCGATGTGGACCGTCTCAACATTGCGCTGACTCAGTCCGGCCTCGTCTACTTCGCCACATCGCAGGCCACGCTCTACCAGATCCGCCCGTGGTTGCCCGCGCTCCGCCGGCTCGATGCCGAGGTCCCTCTGGCCGTCGTGTTCCGGGACTCGCGGGCCGCCGCGATCGTCAGGGCGGAGAGTGGGCTGGACTGCTTCACGGTCGGCACGCAGGCGGACCTTGACGGCATAGTCACCCGCAGCGACGTCAAGCTCGCGCTCTACATCAACCTGGATCCGCTGGACTTCGACTGCCTGAGGTTCGGGTCGATGATGCACGCCTACATCGGTCACGGCGACAGCGCCAAGGCTGTGTTCGCGTCGAACCAGGTCAAGGCATTCGATCGCTACTTCATCGCCGGTGATGCGGCGGCAGCCCGGCTCGAGCGTGAGCTGATGGAGTTTGACCCGGCAACCCGCTGCGTCAAGATCGGCCAGCCACAGCTGGACGGGTTCGAGCCGTCCCCGCCGACCGAGGGAGCCCGCCCTGTCGTCGTGTATGCACCCACCTGGGAGGGCGCCCAGAACTCCCAGTCGTCCAGCTCGCTGTTGACGCACGGCCCCGCGATCGTCGACGCCCTCGTGCAGGATGGGCGATTCGACATCGTCTATCGGCCGCATCCGCTGACCGGTTCCGAAGACCCCCGGCTTGGCG
Source organism: Aeromicrobium sp. (assembly GCA_025965115.1). GTDB lineage: Bacteria > Actinomycetota > Actinomycetes > Propionibacteriales > Nocardioidaceae > Aeromicrobium. The sequence goes on along the minus strand of JAOPXO010000008.1, from coordinate 9,463 downwards.
AGGTCGACGCGGCGATCCGACGTACTCTCGCCGGGTCAGGACATCGAGTTGACGCCTCCCCCACCCTGGCCACCGCATTCGACGGCGCTTCCGTGCTGATCACCGATGTCTCGGCGGCTGCCAGCTTCTGGCTGGTCACAGGGCGGCCGATGATCGTCACGAGCGGTGGTGTGGCTGAGCCGATGTTCGGTTCCCGGATCCCCTCCTTGGGGTCCGGCGATGCTCCACGGACGGCCGAGATCGTCGCGAGCCTGCTCGCCGACCCCCCAAACCTCCTCGGCGTGGTCGCCGAGCACCTCGGAGACACCACGCCGGGCGCAGCGACGAGTGCCTTCGTTGCCGCCTGCATTACCACGATCGAGCAGCGCGATCGCCTTCTGCATTCCGGGTCATGACACGTCCGCGTCACCTGTAAGATCTGGTTGGCTGCACGCAGGAAGGCAATTTCCCCATGATTGAGCGCCGACCGAAGCGCGCCACGGGCGCTCGTCGCGCCGGCGCCCCGGTCGCAGCGCCCACAAGCGGCGGCGGCGCTCGGAGACGGCGCACCAGGCGGCGACATTGGCGCACCGCCGTCGTCGTGTGCCTGGTTGTGGCCGCGCCTCTCGGACTGTGGGCTCTTCGCGTCGACACCAAGGCATCGGCGCCGAGGCCAGGCACCCCGCGTGTCGAGGAGACCGCGTCGAGCATGCTGCGCGTCGCCTGGAGCCCCGTCGCGGGGGCGGGAACGTACGAGATCTCGGTGAAGTCTGCCTCCGGAGCGGCACACGCGTCGACCGTGACATCCGATGACGTGACGTCGCAGCTGGCAGGTTTGACACCCGGCACCGCATATCTGATTCGGGTCAGGGCAACTCGACCCAGCGATGGCTCGACCAAGCTCACTCGCTACTCGGTCACCACGACGGCAACCACGGCGCCAAGTGACGCTCCACGGCTGCTCGTGCCGCAAGGAGTTCGAGCCGAGACGCCCAACGCGTCCACGGTCCGGCTGAGCTGGGAAAGCATCGTGGGATCGTCCGGCTACGACGTCGAATACAGCCGCTCGGACACCTTCAAGAACTCCGCGACCAAGCACACCACCAAGACATCCCAGACGCTGGATGCTCCGGACGGCAACACCACGTGGCACCTACGGGTGCGAGCCACCGGCACGACCAAGGCCCGCAGCGCCTGGTCCGAGCCCGCGACGATCACCACGACGCTTCCCGATGCGCCGATGCCGGTGCGGGTCGCCTCGTACAACATCCGTTGCCACAGCTGTGGTGGCTCTCCGTGGAGTCAGCGGCGGGGCAAGGTCGCTGCCACGATCGACAGTGTGCGACCTGATGTCGTGGGTCTCCAGGAGGCCCAGCAGTCGAATCCGCACGGCTTCAGCATTTCGCAGTACGCCGACCTCGTCCGAGTGCTCAACTCGCTCGGCGGCGACTATGCGGTCACCGAGCCCGCTGTCGGCGCTTCCAAGGGTGAACGGATCATCTACCGGCCATCGAAGGTGACACTTCTCAAGCACGGCGCGATTCGCTACTCGAGCCAACGGCGCGGGGCGACTGACCGCTATGTGGTGTGGGCCAAGTTCCGGCAGCGGTCGACCGGCCTCGTCTTCATGTTCTTCTCGACCCACCTCGAGCCCAAGTCACCATCGGTCCGGTTGACCCAGGCACATCAGATGGCAACCGCGATCAAGCAGATCTCCGGCAAGCTCCCGGCGGTCGCCGTCGGCGACTTCAATGCCTCACAGTTCCACTACTACGCCGTGCATCGCGCGATGACCGCGTTCGGCCTGGTCGACCCACTCGGTGTGCAGGCGAGCTCCAAGGTGCCGTCGGCCGATGCGACGGTCGAGAAGCGCTATCGCACCAACTACGACAGCTTCAACAACTACCAACGCACGCCGCACCAGGGCACGACGAACCCGCAGGGCAATGGGGTCTACCTCGACTACATCTTCACGACGCCGATGAAGGTTCCCGAGTTCCAGGTGACGATGCAGCTCGACAATGCCGGGCGATTCGTCGGAGCCATACCTTCAGACCACAACATGCTCACCGCCGACCTGTTGCTGCCGAAGGATCCGACGATCAAGCCACCGGCGCCGATCGACTGAACAACGCGTCGGTCGCACGCCGCGACGCCTCGCCATCATCGGCGTGGTTGAACATCGCGGTCCAGGCGGCATACTTCTCGGCGAAATCCGCGTGCCAGGCGAGCTGGTCCACGAGCAACAGATCGCGCACCTCGTCCTGGGTCAGCACGACCGGACCGGGCGCCAGCTTTTGCAGATCGAAGTACGCGCCGCGGACGTTGTCGTCGGAGTATTGATCGATGTCGGGAGCGAAGAAGATCATCGGCTTGCCGGTCACCGAATAGTCGAACATCATCGACGAATAGTCCGTGATGAGCACGTCGGCGACCATGAAGAGCTCGCTGACCTGCGGGTAGGTGCCCACGTCGATGATGCCCTGCTCGATCACGGCATCGGAGCTCCCCAGCGTTCGTACATGGCCGCGCAGCAGCAGAATCCATCCCGGACCGAGATCCGCGGCCAGCCGGCTCGGATCGAGGAGACCCTCCTCCCCTTCACCAGCGGGCAGTCGCCACGTGGGCGCGTACATCGCGAGGCGTACGCCATCGGGCACGCCGAGCCGTTTGCGCACCTCGGCGCGCTGATCATCGGTGACGTGTTGAAGCTCGTCATTTCGGGGATAGCCCGCCTCGATCACATCGGCGCGGTCGAAGTCATAGGCGTGCTGGATGATCTCCGTGCCCGGCGCGTTCTGCGAGATGAACATGTCCCAGTTGGCGCGCTCTTGCTTCAGTAGCCGATAGTGGTTCGCGTTCATGTTGGCCCGATCGAGCCCGATCTTCTTGTACATCGAGCCGTGCCAGGTCTGCAGGACGGTCTGGAACGACCGCTTCTTGAACCGCGCGCGGAGCCATTCGTTCGTGACGATCCAGCGGGAGCTGCTGCGCGCCTCCCACCAGTCGACCGAGCCCACGACGACGGGTATCGCACCGTCGGGGACAACGATCGACAAATCGTCGACAGCCCAATAGCGCTTGACCTCCGGGTAACGAGCGGCAACCTCCCGGTCGATCGCCCGGGGATTGCAGGTGGCATTGCGACCGAAGAAGCTCTCGAAGAACACCGACTCCTGCGGCTCGACCGATCGAGCGAAGTAGACCCGCTGCAGCCTCTGCTGGTTGAACGAGCCGTACTCCTTCGCAGCCCGGACACGACCGATCTGGAGCCTGAACTGATCGCGGCGATCCAGCTCGAACCTCAGCCGATAGTCGGGAAGGGCGTGAACAACCGGGAGCGTGCGCGCCAGATCGGCTTCGACGAAGGTCGCGATGGATTCGTCAACCACCTTCGCCTGCAATCTGTAGGGGCCGCGGATCGGGGCCATCTCCGGCCCTCCCCAGTGGCCGGTCCGCAGCGACACCTCGGCGGTGAACCGTCCACCGTCGCGATGGGTGACCTCCACCGGCAGCTGGGCCCGACTCCCGACGAGTGCCAGCTCCGCATGGTCGAGATCGCCGACGAATCGACCCGACAGGCTCACCGTCGAGTCATCGACGACCGCCACGTTGTCGAGCTCGATGAAGAGCGGCACATCGACAAACTCGGCCCGGAGCTGACCATCGCCGCGGACAAGCAGACCTGACGTAGCGTCAGGATCCTTGCGCCAGATGTCGGACTCCACGGTGACGTCGTGCGTGTCGCGACCTTGACGAGCCGTGAGGCGCCAGGTGGCGGGAATCGTGCGCAGGGACACGGGATCGATCGCTGCCGATCTCGGGGGAACGGTGCCGCGCACCACGGATCCATCAGCGCTGGACTCGACGACGAGATCGACGTCATCCTGGGTGTCGCTGACCAATCGCGCACTGTCGACAGCCCGATCCAAGGTCGCCACGAACTCTCGGCCGTGCGCCTCCACCGACCGCAAGGTGATGTCCGCCCGCCGCCGGACCACCAGCAGTCCGCGGCGCTCATCCGCCAGTGGACCGACCAGTGCACCGGACGCAAGCCTGTGCAGGGACATCGCCGCAGCGGAGCCGAACGGGCTCACCCGACGTATGTGGCCCCAATAGCGGCGGCCCCCGCCGCGCACCTGAACGCGCACGCGCCAGGTCCCGTAGCGACTCGAGGAATCGAACGATTCCAGCGTCTTGGCGTCCCAGCGAGCCTCGAACGCCGTATTGGCATAGTCGTGCTCGGCGAGTACGGCGGCACCTACCACATCCGGATCGGTCGAGCGCGTCACCGTCGCAGAGATTCGACGCGGCGACCAACGGCGGTGCAACCACACCTCGGTGGTCGGCGGATCGTCATAGCCGAATCCGCGGGTGTAGCCCCAGCCGGCAATCAGCAGGTCGTCACCGTCCCACAGCACGCGGTTGACCTGTGACACCCAGCCGAGGTGCAGCGCCGGCACCCAGCGGCCGACAAAACGGAACACGGTGCGCCCGAACTTGAACGTCCTGCGAACGACACCGAACTTGGAGTCGCGGCCACGTCGTACGACCTTGAGCGCCACCACACGTGGCGTGAGTGAAGAGCGATCCATCAGGCGAAGCGCTCAGCATCCGCGCGCGCCGACTCGATGATGCCGGCGATCCACACGGATTCTGAAGGCCGGAGCTTGAACGTCTCGCGGTCACCGCGTCGGATCATCGAGCTGAACTCGGCGATCTCGTATCGGAGGCCGTCGCCATCGAACTTGTAGTAGAACTTCTTGTTCTCGGACTGGTTCTCGAACCTCGCCTCGAAGTACTCGGTCTTCCACCACGGTGCTGGCACGTAGATGTAGCCCTTCGTGCCGGCCACGATGAGGCATCCCTCCGACTTCACACCCAGCCCTGTGGTTGCCGACGCGATGGCGTGCGGATAACGCAGGTTGAGCCGCGAGAACGTCTCGACGCCAAGGTCCTCCGACCACAGCGACGACGACTGGAGGTCGACATGGCCTTCGCCGAGCAGCTTGACGACGGCGAGCAGCGGATAGGTAGCCAGCTCCGACAGGCTGCCACCGTCGTGTGCCGGATCGAGCTCGCGGGATGGGGCAGCAGTGAGCTTCGTGAAGGTCGCTTCGACCGAGCGGACATCGCCAATCGACCCGCTGCGGGCGACCGCGACCATCCGCTGGAATCCCGGCGAAAACGCCGTCTTGATGGCCTCGACGAGCACGACGTCGTGCTGCTCGGCCAGCGCATAGAGCTCCTGCGTGCTGGCGCTCGACAGCGTCATCGGCTTCTCGCACAGCACATGCTTGCCGGCGTCGATCGCCTGGCGCACGTACGCCTCATGCGAGTCGTGCGGTGTCGCGACGTAGACCGCATCCACCGCATCGAGCAATTCGGTGATGCTGCTCGCGCCAAGGTCCAGCTCGTGGGCGGCGGTGAAGTCGCGGACGTTGCCGGCATCGCGCGAGTAGACGCCCTCGATGTCGACGCCGCTGACGAATCGGGCTTCGTCGACGAATCGGTTGGCGATCCGCCCGGTGCCGATCACTCCGATGCGCAGGATGCCGGCCGTCTCGTTGCGCAGCATCGTGCTGGACACGCCCTTGGTGCGCTCGAGGTAGACGACCTTGCAATAGTCGCTCAGGTAGTCGAACTTGCCGAGCCAGTCCGAGCCGATCGCGAAGATGTCGACACTGTGCTTCTGGATGTCGTTGATCTTCTGGCCTTCGTACTCCTCGATGATGACCTCATCGGCGATGCCACTCTCCTGCACGTTGCGGATGCGGTCCATGAGGCTCTGCTGCACGTTGAGCTTGCCGCGTGCATCGTCGAAGTTCTCGGTCGTCACCGCCACGATGAGGTGATCGCCGAGTTCCTTGGCTCGCTCGAGCAGACGACGGTGGCCGTCGTGAAACAGATCGAACGTTCCGTACGTGATGACGCGCATCGAACTCCTTGAGATTTGTGGCTCCACAAGGTTACCGTCCGCGCTGGAGCCCGATCACGCCCACGCCTCAGCGCGTGAGGAGTCTCTCAGCGACCTCGAGATCGGCCTGAGTGGTGACCTTGATGTTGTCGGGATCGCCGGCGACGATCAGCACTTCCACCCCGGGCACGTGACGAAGCACCGCCGTGCAGTCATCAGTCGCCGTCTGGTCGTCGTCAGCGGCGGCGAGGGTCGCCGCCCGGATCACCGAGAGCCTGAATCCCTGCGGCGTCTGCATACGTCGCAGGCGGTCACGGGGCAGGACCTCGACCATCACCTCATCCGTGACCAGGACGGTCGTGTCGGTCGACTCGACCGCGGGACCCACGGCATCGTGGGTCGACAGGGCCGTCACGACGGCCGCGATGACCTGCTCGGACACAGCGGGGCGCGCGGCGTCATGAAGCAGGACGTGGCACTCGGCGGAACCCAGCGCCTCGAGGGCACGCGAGGTCGAGTCGGTCCGGGTCGCGCCGCCCTCAATGACAGCCGACACCTTGGCGAACCGAGCAGAGTCGACCACCGATCTGGCTGCGTCGATATGCCCTGGAGCCATCACGACGATGATGTCGTCGACCAGGGGTGACGCCTCGAACGCCGCGATCGAGTGGGCCAGGATCGTCCTGCCGGCCACCTCGACGAGTTGCTTCGGCTTGGCGTGATCGAAGCGCGTGCCAACGCCGCCGGCAAGCACGACGGCCACAGTGCGCAGGTCAGACACCGCAGTGCCTCATCGTGGCGCGCCGGGACGGATGACCGCGGGTTCGGTCTGCTGCGACTTCCAGACCCGGAAGCCCTCCTCGGTCTCGCCCCGACGCCAGTAGCCCGACACCGACACATCGGCACGCGGCACCTGCCGGTCGTCGAACAGGTGCGGCCGGACGGTCTTGAGCAGCGTCGACTCACCGTGGACGAACGCCTGGACGCGCCCGGGGAGCCAGTCGAAGGCGCGTACGGCGTCATCGAGCAGCGAGGTGAACCCCGGTTGGTGATCGCGCCGGTGGAGCCAGTGCAGGTCGAGGTCGGCGGCCGTGGTCAGCTCGACCTCATCGGCGGCTCCTTCGACCTCAAGGAAGGCGACGGCCCGCGCTCCGGGCTCCAGGGCCTCCAGCGATGCCGCGATGGCGGGCAAACCCGCCTCGTCGCCGACGAACAGGTGCCAGTCGGCTGCCGGGTCGGGGGCGTAGGCGCCGCTCGGCCCGCGCAGGTGGAGAACGTCACCGGGTTGGGCATGTGCCGCCCAAGGGCCGGCGAGGCCCGAGTCGCCGTGCACGACGAAGTCGATCGCCAGCTCACGCGCCTCGTCGTCGATCCACCGGATCGTGTAGGTGCGGAGCACGGGCCATGCCTCCTGCGGCATCGTCGCGCGTACGACATCGAGGTCGAGCGGTTCGGGATAGTCGAAGCCGTCGACGAGGAAGACGAGCTTGACGTACTCATCGGTGAAACGGCCATGAGCCGCGCCGAGATTGAGGGCAGCGTCGCGCCCGGCGAAGTCGGAAAAGCCGTCGCCACCGAACACCACGCGGACCATCGAGGGCGCGAGGGATTGGGTGCGTAGGACGACCATTCGCGCTGGCTGACTCTTGCTCACTCTGTGTAGCCTACTGAGCGTGACCCACGGCATCGACACAACTCAATTCGACCCTCAGATCCGCGTCCAGGACGACCTGTTTCGCCATGTGAACGGGCCCTGGTTGCGCACCACCGAGATCAAGCCCGACCGCGCCACTGCCGGCGCCTTCGTGGTGCTGGTCGATGAGGCCGAAGCCAAGGTGCGAGCCATCATCGAGTCAGCCGGCGATGATCCCGCCGATGATGAGCAGCGCAAGATCGGTGACCTGTACGCCAGCTTCATGGACGAGGAGCGCATCGAAGAGCTGGGCGCCACACCGCTCAAGGACGAGCTCGCCCGGGTCGACTCCATCACCGATATCGAGACCTTCGTCAAGACCCTCGGCACGCTCGACCGCCAAGGGGTAGGCAGCGTGTTCGGCATGTACATCGGTCCCGACAGCGGCAACCCCGAACGTTATGTGACTCATCTCGACCAGGGCGGCATCGGCCTGCCCGATGAGTCCTACTACCGAGAGGAGGAGTTCGCCGACATCCGGACGGCATACGTCGGACACCTCACCACGATGCTGGGCCTGGCCGGTCTCACCGACGCCGCCGCTCGCGCCGAGCGCATCATGGCGCTGGAGACCAAGATCGCCAGCCACCACTGGGATCGGGTGGCCTGCCGCGACGCCCAGAAGACCTACAACTTGGTTGATCGAGACGGCCTGAAGGCGTTGGCCCCGGCATTCGACTGGGCGGCCTGGTCCGAAGCGGCCAGCATTCCCGCCCCGGTGCTCGCGGAGGTCGTGGTGGGACAGCCGTCCTATCTCGAAGGGCTCGAGACCCTGCTCGTCGCCGATCAGCTCGAGTCCTGGCAGGACTGGCTGCGCTGGCAGGTCGTACGCTCCGCGTCTCCCTACCTCTCGTCCGACTTCGTCAACGCCAACTTCGCGTTCTACGGCAAGACGCTCAGCGGCACCGATGAGCTCCGCCCCCGTTGGAAGCGTGGTGTCGGCTTCGTCGAGGGCGCGATGGGCGAGGCGGTCGGCAAGATCTACGTACGCACCGAGTTCCCGCCGGCGTCCAAGGAGCGGATGACCGAGCTGATCGGCAACCTCATCGAGGCCTATCGCAAGAGCATCTCGGCCCTGCCCTGGATGAGCGATGAGACCAAGCAGCGCGCCCACGACAAGCTCAACACCTTCGACCCCAAGATCGGCCATCCCAAGAGCTTCCGCGACTACTTCGCGCTCGAAACGGCTCCCGATGACCTGCTGGGCAACGCCCGCCGCGCCATCGCGGTCGCAACCGACCGTGAGCTCGCCAAGATCGGCTCCCCGATCGACCGCGATGAGTGGTACATGACTCCGCAGACCGTCAACGCCTACTACAACCCGACGATGAACGAGATCGTCTTCCCGGCCGCGATCCTGCAGCCACCGTTCTTCCACGCCGATGCCGACGATGCCGTCAACTACGGTGCGATCGGCGCAGTCATCGGTCACGAGATCGGCCATGGCTTCGATGACCAGGGCTCGCACTACGACGGCACCGGAGCCCTCAACAACTGGTGGACCGACGACGATCGCACCGCCTTCGAGGAGCTGACCTCGGCGCTGATCGCGCAGTACGACAATCTCTCCCCCGAAGGTGCTGACGATCGCAAGGTCAACGGCTCGCTCACGATCGGCGAGAACATCGGCGACCTCGGCGGCCTCGGCATCGCCTACAAGGCGTTCCGTCTGGCCGGTCCCGGCGACGAGGCGATCGACGGACTCACCCCTGACCAGCGCTTCTTCATCTCCTGGGCGCAGGCGTGGCAGGGCAAGGTGCGTCCCGCCGAGACCGTGCGTCGGCTGACCGTCGACCCACACTCCCCGCCCGAGTTCCGTTGCAATCAGGTCGTGCGCAATATCGACGCGTTCTACGACGCGTTCGAGGTCGCCG
>JAOPXO010000086.1 GCA_025965115.1 Aeromicrobium sp. | reverse complement strand
GTGATCGTGTTCAACGACGCCGACCACCGCTGGGCAGGCAATCACGTCGGACATGAAGCGATCGATTCATTCCTCGCCAACTTCGTGCACTACGGCATCAAGGGCGAGATCACCGAGATCTGGATCGGCGGTTGGCCGTGGAGCATGACGATCCTGGCCGCATTCGACGATCACGCTGACGGGCCGGACGGCACGCGGATCTACGAGAACCACACGGTGCTGATGTGCCGCACCCGGATGGGCAAGATCGTGCACCAGGAGGACTTCTACGTCGACACCGTGCGCATGCTCGCGTTCGACAAGAAGCTCACCGCGCTCGGCATCAACCCGCTCTGACCTAGACCTTGTAGGAGCGGCTCGACATGATCATGTCTGCGAAGGTGCGCTTCTCGTTGTCCCACAAGGGCCACAGGAAGCCCAGGTAGCACGGCACCGCATCGACGAAGTGCACGAGCTGCCGAGCGAGGGTCAGACCCGGGCCGAGCGGACGTGACGTCCCGGCCTGGTAGACCGCGATGCCGACGACCTTCTTGCCGAAGCTCTGACCAGTGGTGCCCTGCAAATAGAGCAGGTTGTAGGCCAGCCACGCGATGGCGAAGAGGAGGAAGAGCGCAAAGCCTCCTCCGGACATGTGGAACGATGCCGTGCCGTTGGTCGTCTTGGACGTACCGAACAGGGCGCCCAAGACACCGAACGCAACGATGTTCGGTGCCGCATCCATGACTGCGGCTCCCACGCGCGAGCCCCACCCGGCATACTCAGCGCCATGTGCCTGGGGTGCTGCTCCAACTGGTTGCGTCATCTGTCGGTCTCCTCGTCGTGGTCCTGCACAGGACAACCTAGCGGCGCTTCTTGGTCCAGATCATGACTTGGTTGTCGGCGATCAGTGCCGGCAGGTTCTGCGGCAGCTTCGCCTGGGCCAGCTCGGCCTGCAGCTCGGCGACACGTTCGCGTAGAGCATCGACCTGGTGCTCGAGCTCGATGACCCGGCGTACGCCCTCAAGGCCGAGGCCTTCGGCCGTCAGCCGCGCCACCTGGCGGAGCAGCTCGATGTCTCGCAGCGAATAGCGACGCCCACCGCCGCCGGTGCGCCCAGGGGCGACGAGGCCGAGCCGGTCGTACGTGCGCAGGGTCTGCGGATGCAGGCCCGAGAGCTCGGCGGCGACGCTGATGACGAACACCTTGGCCTCGGGGCCCGGCGGCAAGAAATCACTCATCAGGTCACCACGTTGAACAATCCATCGCGGGGCGAGACGCCGCCGCGGGCTTCGCGCAATGATTCGACTGCCGCGCGGGCCTGGTCGGTCAGCTCGGCCGGCACCTGCACCTCGACCGTCACCAGCAGATCGCCGTGGCCGCCGGCCTTGCGGACCGCGCCCTTGCCGCTGGCGCGGAAGGTGCGACCGGTCGGTGTGCCGGCAGGGATGCGAATGCGCACGGGTGCTCCGTGGAGAGTCGGCACCTGGATCTCGGCACCGAGTGCGGCCTCATCGAAGGTGACCGGCACGGTGATCGTGAGGTGGTCGCCCTTGCGACCGAACAGCTTGTGCGGCTCGACGTGGACGAGCAGGAACAGGTCGCCTGCTGGTCCGCCGGCGTCACCCTTGCCACCCTTGCCCTTGATCCGGATGCGCTGACCGTCCTTGACGCCGGCAGGCACCTTGACCTGGAGCGTCCGGCTGGACGGGGCACGACCCGAGCCGTGGCAGGTGTCGCACGGGTGCTCAACGAGCAGGCCACGTCCGCGACACAGATCGCAGGGCTCGGTCATCGCGAACACACCGCCGGCGGCACCGGTCTGCATGCCGCTGCCATGGCACTTGGTGCATACCTTGGGGGTGGTGCCGGGCTTCGCTCCGGTGCCGTGGCACGTGGGGCACGGCTCGTCACTCGTCAGACGCAACGGCAGGGTTGCGCCGTCGACTGCCTGCTCGAACGTGATCGTCGCCTCGGTCTCGAGGTCGTCACCCTTGCGGGCCTGCGGCTGACGCTGGCGTCCGCGGCCGCCACGGCCGCCACCGAACAGTCCGCCGAACAGGTCGCTCATGTCGAAGTCGGCCTGCGCGCCACCTGGCGGGCGGAACCCGCCGGGCTGGCCACCGCGGAACTGACCGAACATGCTGCGCTGCTCGTCGTACTCCTTGCGCTTCTCCTTCGACGACAGCACGGCGTAGGCCTCGGAGATGCCCTTGAAGCGATCCTCGGCCGCCTTGTTTCCCGGATTGGAATCGGGGTGGTTGTCGCGGGCCAGCTTGCGATAGGCCTTCTTGATCTCGTCCTGGCTCGCATCCTTCTTGACGCCGAGGACCTTGTAGAAGTCCTTCGTCGACCAGTCACTGGCTGCCATGTCTCACCCCTCCTTCCGGTTATTCGTCAGGTGCTTCGTCGGTCAGTGGTGCTGACTCTTCCTCAGTCGTCGCCGATGCGGGATCAACCACACCGACCGTCGCCGGGCGGAGTACGCGATCACCGTGCTTGTAGCCGATGCGCAAAACGCTGTCGACCGTCGTGGTGTCGACGTCAGCGGACTCGCCGGCGTGGAAGACCGCTTCGTGCAGTGCCGGGTCGAACGCTTCGCCCTTGGCACCGAACGGCTCCAGCTTGTGCTTGCCGGCGACCTGCTGGATGGCGTCGGCAACAGCCTTGAACCCGCCCTCGAGCTCACCGTGCTCGGCAGCCCGACCGATGTCGTCGAGCACCGTCAGGAGTGACTGCAGAACTGCAGTCTCACCCTGGGCGCGGATCAGCTCGCGGTCACGGTCGACACGACGTTTGTAGTTGACGTACTCGGCCTGGAGCCGCTGCAGATCTGCCGTACGTTCGGCGAGCTGCTGCTCCAGGGACGGCTCGGCGGGGGCCGCCGCCGGCTGAGTATCCTCAGCCGGCGTCGACTCCTGCTCTGGGACCGAACCGTTGTCCGGCTCGGTCACTTCTGCCCATCCGACGACTCAGCTTCGTCCTCGTCGACGATCTCGGCGTCGACGACATCATCGTCATCGCTGTCGGCGTTGTCAGACGACGGAGTCTCGGCCGAGGCCTGCTCCGCGGCAGCCGCGGCGTACATGGCTTCCCCCATCTTGGAGCTGGACTCACCGAGCTTGGCCACGGCAGCCGCGACGGCGTCCGAGTCCTCGCCCTTGAGCGTCTCGTTGAGGGCGTCGAGGTCGGCCTGGACCTCGGTCTTGACCTCGTCACCGACCTTGTCGCCGTTCTCCGCGAGGAACTTCTCGGTGGAGTGGGCCAGCGACTCGGCCTGGTTGCGGGTCTCGACCTCTTCGCGACGCTTGCGGTCGTCCTCGGCGTACTGCTCAGCGTCCTTGACCATCTTGTCGATGTCGTCCTTGCTGAGCGCGGAGCCGCCCGTGATCGTCATCGACTGCTCCTTGCCGGTGCCGCGGTCCTTGGCGGACACGTTGACGATGCCGTTGGCGTCGATGTCGAAGGTGACCTCGATCTGCGGCACGCCGCGCGGCGCCGGGGGCAGCCCAGTGAGCTCGAACGTGGCCAGCAGCTGGTTGCCGGCGGCCATTTCGCGCTCGCCCTGGTAGACCTGGATCGCCACGGACGGCTGGTTGTCATCAGCAGTCGTGAAGACCTCGGACCTCTTGGTCGGGATCGTCGTGTTGCGCTCGATGAGCTTGGTCATCACGCCGCCCTTGGTCTCGATGCCGAGGCTCAGCGGGGTGACGTCGAGGAGCAGAACGTCCTTGACCTCGCCCTTCAGCACGCCGGCCTGGAGACTGGCGCCGATCGCAACGACCTCGTCAGGGTTCACGCCCTTGTTGGGCTCCTTGCCACCGGTCAGCTCCTTGACGAGCGAGCTGACGGCCGGCATACGGGTCGATCCACCGACGAGTACGACGTGGTCGATCGCGCTGAGCGCGACACCCGCGTCCTTGATGACGCTGTTGAACGGCGCCTTGGTGCGGGCCAGCAGATCGGCGGTGATCTTCTCGAACTCCGACCGGGTCAGCTTCTCGTCGAGGAACACGGGGTTCTTCTCGGCGTCGACCGTGATGTACGGCAGGTTGATCGAGGTCGACTGGCTCGACGACAGCTCGATCTTGGCGCGCTCGGCGGCCTCGCGGACACGCGGCATCGCCATCTTGTCCTTGGTCAGGTCGAGACCGGTGTCGCTCTTGAACTTCGCGACGATCCACTCGACGACCTTCTCGTCCCAGTCGTCACCACCGAGGTGGTTGTCTCCACTGGTGGCCTTGACCTCGATCACGCCGTCACCGATCTCGAGCAGGGACACGTCGAATGTGCCTCCACCGAGGTCGAACACGAGGATCGTCTGCTCGGTGTCGCCCTTGTCGAGTCCGTACGCGAGCGCCGCTGCGGTCGGCTCGTTGATGATGCGGCTGACGTTGAGTCCCGCGATCTCTCCGGCTTCCTTGGTCGCCTGGCGCTGGTGATCGTTGAAGTACGCCGGCACGGTGATGACCGCGTCGGTGACGGGCTCACCGAGGTAGGCCTCGGCGTCGCGCTTGAGCTTCTGGAGAATGAAGGCCGAGATCTGCTGAGGCGTGAACTTCTTGCCATCGATCTCGGTGGTCCAGTCTGTGCCGATGTGGCGCTTGACCGAACGGACCGTGCGGTCGACGTTGGTCACTCCCTGGCGTTTGGCGACTTCGCCGGCCAGAACTTCGCCATCCTTGGCGAAGGCCACGACCGAGGGGGTCGTGCGCGCGCCTTCGGCGTTGGCGATGACGGTGGGCTCGCCGCCCTCGAGTACGGCAACGACCGAGTTGGTCGTGCCGAGGTCAATTCCTACGGAACGGGCCATGGTGTTCCTCCTGCTGTTAGGTGCTTCTGGGGTGCTACAAGACGTGGGTCAAGTGACTTGAGTCTGATGTTATCAACTTTGCCCAAGGCGCCGAAATTCCGGGTGGACCACCTTTTTTCCCGGTATCTTGTCCGGCATGAATTCCTGCGTACGTTTTTCACTCGTTGCCGCCATGGCAGGTCTCGTTCTCGCCCTCAGCGGCTGTGGCGGCTCCGACAGCTCGTCCGGAGACAAGCCGTCAACCAAGCCAGCCGGGTCCACGTTCACGCAGACGCCTGCGGATGGGGACACCGTCACAGGCACCGGGTACTCATTCACCGTGCCGAAGGGGTGGAAGGTCGAGCGGCCAACGACGGCCACGACGACCACCATCGACAGCCAGGCTGCGAACGCCAAGGATCATGACGGATTCATCGACAACATCAACGTTGTCCATCAGAACGCAGCCCAGGACGTCAGCGCAAAGGGCTTCGAGGACTCACTGCTCCAGCAGCTCAAGGGATACCCCCAGTACTCCGACGTCAATCGTCGGAGCCGGGTGCACATCGCCGGCGAGCTGGCGCTGCACGTCGACGCGACCCAGACCGTCAAGGGCGCCAAGTTCCTCACCGACCAGTACTACGTGAGCCACGGCAACGCCGTTGACGTCATCACCTTCGCCTGCAGCCTGGGCCTCTCGCAGAAGCAGCAGGACGATGTGGCCGGATCGGTGCTGGCGACCTGGAAATGGGCATCCTGACTCTCCCTGAGGTCTAGCCTGATCGAATGACCGCCACCACAGCCCAGCTGGACGAGCTCGCAAGATCCGTCCACAGTCTGGTGGTCGACACGGCGGCGCATCAGGTGTCCCGCGAGATCGCCCATCTTGCGGAGATCACGGTCGATTCCGACGACACACACCTCACCCCACCCACGGGATACCGAACCCCCTCCGGCGGCGCCGCCACGACCCACGTCGTCGCACGGTCATGGGACATCCCGGAGGCGAGCGTCGAGACGCAGGTCTCGGTCTGGGTCACCGGGCCGCAGTCGAGCGTCCCGGGATTGCTGATCACCCGCATCGACTACGAACGAGTGCTCGAGATCGACATCGACGAGGTCAGCCCCGAGCCGACGCCCCACCTGCGCGGCCAGGTCAACGACTTCGTCGCGGTGAGCATCGCCCACATGGTGTCGAGTCTCAACGTCGCCATGCAGCGCACTCACATCCGCGAAGTCTGATCAGCCGACGCTGACCCGCTCTGGCTGATTGCGCCTGGCCTCCAGCTCGGCGTGCTTGGCGAGCGACTCTCCCTCGATGTCGAGGTTGGGGAGCAGACGGTCGAGCCAGCGCGGCAGCCACCACATGCGATCGCCGAGCAGCGCCATGAAGGCTGGTACGAGCGTCATACGCACGAGGAAGGCATCCGCAAGCACGCCGACCGCAAGTCCGAAGCCGATCGACTTGATCGTCGCGTCGTCGCCGAGCGAGAAGCTTCCGAACACACCGATCATGATCGCCGCAGCCGCCGTGACCACCCTGGCGCCGTACTGGAATCCGTGAACGACAGCCTCCTTGGCGGGCTTGCCGTGGACGTACTCCTCACGCATCCGCGACACGAGGAAGACCTCGTAGTCCATCGCCAGGCCGAACAGGATCCCGGTCAGCAGGAGCGGAAGCATGAACAGCACGGGGCCCGACTTGTCGATGCCGATGAGCTGGTCGAACCACCCCCACTGGAAGACCGCAACGGTCGCGCCGAGCGACACTCCAACGGAGAGCAGGAAGCCGGTCACCGCCTTGAGCGGCACCAGAATCGAGCGGAACACGATCATCAGCAGGATGAAGGCGAAGCCGACGACCACCAGCAGATATTTCGGGAACGCCGTCGCGAGACTCTCCGAGATGTCGACTCCCAGCGCCGTCTGACCAGTCACCAGGACGCGCGCACCACCATTGGCGTCGGTGCCCTTCACCGCATTGCGGATGTCATCTACCAGAGCCTGCGTCTTGGCGTCGGACGGTCCGCTCTTGGGCAGCACGGTCACGATCGCGTACTTCGATGTGGCGAGCTGGTCGGTGTAGGCCTTGACGACCTTGGCACTGCTACCAGCGGCCGGCTTCGGGGACGTGACCGAATCGATGTCGTTGCCCACCGCCTTGACCCTCGTGACAACGGAGTCGACCGCTGCCTCAGGGTTGCTGGCGTTCTTGGTGTCGACCACGACGAGCAGAGGACCGTTCGTTCCGGCGCCAAAGTTCTCGGCGATCAGGTCGTATGCCTGGCGGGCCCCGCTGCCCTTCGCAGCCGTCCCGTCATCGGGCAGGGCAAGCTGCATCGAGGCGACCGGAATCGCAATGACTCCCGCGACGAGCAGGCCGGCCACGAAGGTCAGCACC
>JAOPXO010000259.1 GCA_025965115.1 Aeromicrobium sp. | reverse complement strand
AATGGCGCCAGATGTATGAGATCAACGTGATCGGCACCCTCAACGTCACCAAGGCCCTCGCTCCGGCGCTCATCGCCAGTGGCGCCGGCACGATCATCAACACCGGCTCGATCGCCGGCCACCTGGCCTATGAGGGCGGCGGCGGCTACACCGCGGCCAAGCACGGCCTCGCGGTGATGACCGAGACCCTGCGCCTCGAGCTCAACGGCCAGCCCGTGCGGGTCACCGAGATCGCGCCGGGGATGGTGCGCACCGAGGAGTTCTCCCTCGTACGTCTCGGTGACAAGGCGAAGGCCGATGCCGTGTACGCCGGGGTCGCCGAGCCGCTGGTCGCCGAGGACATCGCGGACGCGATCTGCTGGGTTGCGACCCGTCCGCAGCACGTCAATGTCGACCTGTTGGTGATCAAGCCACTGGCGCAGGCAGCTCCGCACAAAGTCGACCGCAAGGCGTAGCCTCGGCCAAGCTCGTCGAGACGGAAAGCGCCCACCCCTCGGTCGAGGAGCGGGCGCTTTTCGTGTCGGTGACTCAGTGCACCAGCACCGGCGGCACACCCTCGTCGTCGAGGAGGTGTGTCTCTTCCCGCTTGCGCGGCAGGAACATCGCCGGGATCACCGTGAGGACCACGAGCGCCCAAGCGACCCAGTATGTCGAAGCGAACGCGGACGCCGCCTGGTCGAATCCCTTGGCGATGTTGGCGGCACCGAGCTTGTCGATGATGCCTGGATCCTTGACCGAGTTGATCGCCTGGCGGGCGAACTCACCATCATTGAGGTGGTTGGTCAAGATCACGGACATGACCGCGACACCGACCGAGCTGGAGATCTGCTGCGAGATGTTGAGCAGCGTCGATCCCCGAGCGACCTCGTGGTTGGACAGGGTCTTGAGTGCCGAGGTGAACAGCGGCATCATCGTCGAGCCCATGCCCAGACCCATCACGAACAGCGACGGGATGATGAGCCAGTAGGACGTGTGCGCGTCGACCTGGGTCAGCGGGAACATACCGATGATGATCAGCGTCAGCCCGACCGGAATGATGCGTCCGACCGGGATGCGGTCGACCAAGGTGCCGGCGATGGGCATCGTGACGATGGCCCCAGCTCCCTGGGCGATCACCAGCACGCCGGCCATCGTCGTGGACTCGCCACGGATCTGCTGGAAGTAGGTCGGCACCAGCAGCAGCCCGCCGAAGAATGCCGCAGCGAACATGAACATCGTGATGATCGAGACCGTCAGGTTGCGGTTCTTGAACAGCCGCAGGTCGAGCAGCGGATGCTCGGGGCGGAACGCGTGGAACACGAACGCGACGATCAGCGCGACGCCGGCAAGGGCCGACAGCCATACGCGGGGCGCCGTCAGATCGCCGCCCTCACCGGGGATGGACGAGACACCGAACAGGAACAGTGCGAGGCCAGGCGACAGCAGCAGCATGCCGAAGAAGTCGAACGACTCCGATGGGACGGGAGCGTCCTTGGGCAGCACCAGGAAGGCGTAGATCAGCGCAATGATGCCGAGCGGAGCGTTGATCAGGAAGATCCAGTGCCACGACGCCTGGTCGATGAGCCAGCCGCCGAGGATCGGGCCGAGGATCGGGCCGAGCATCATCGGGATGCCGAGGATTGCCATCAAGCGACCGATGCGATGCGGGCCGGCGGCCCGGGTCATGATCGTCATGCCGAGCGGCATCAGCATGCCGCCGCCAAGACCCTGGATCACGCGGAACGCGATCAACATGTTGATGTCGGTGGCCGTGGCGCACAGGATCGAGCCGAGGGTGAACAACCCAATGGCCGTCATGTAGAGACGCTTGGTGCCGAAGCGGTCGGCGGCCCAGCCGGTGAGCGGGATGACCGTGGCGAGGGCAAGGGTGTAACCGGTCACGGTCCAGGCCACGAGCGAGTAGTCGAGCTCCTTGCCCGGGCTGGCGAACACTCGCTGGAACGTCGGAAGTGCGACGTTGACGACCGTGATGTCAAGGATCGACATGATCGAGCCGATGACCACGACGCCCGCGATGGTGAGGACCTTGCGGTCGATGTTCTCGGGCAGGTCCAGCTCTGGTGGGGCAGTCATAGACAGTTCTCCTGGTGGGTGTGCCGGCGCAGGGTGTCCCCCGCGAGGATGTCGGTGAGCGCGCGATGAAGGTGGTCGCGCTGGTCCTGCGGCAGGTCTGCCGTGAAGGATCTGATGGATGCACGCTTTGATTCGATGTGCTGCAGGCTGAGCTTCTCGCCGATCGGCGTGAGCGACACGAGCTTCACGCGCCGGTCCTCGGGGCTCTCGCGACGCTCGACGACGTCGAGCTTGAGGAGCGCCTCGACGTTACGGCCCGCCGCGGCGTCCGACAGGCGGAGTGCCCTCGCGATCTTGTGGATCGGAGTCGGCTCCCCCCACTTCGCCAGCAGGAACAACATGCGTGCCTGCGAGAACGAGAGGTCGAGCTCAACCATGGCATCCATGCCATCGGACTCGGCGAGGTTCATGAGTCGCATCATGAAGTCCTCGAGTGCGAGGTAGAGCTCGTCAGGTTTGGATGCCACGTCCAAATCATAACGATGATGCAACCTTTGTCCAAATGAAGTCTTTGTTAACGTGCAATGAACGGCGCATCTCCGCGATTCGTCGCTGGGGGCGCCCCACCCGTAGAATGGGCAGGCTCCGTCTATCGAGAGCATTCCCCACGCTTAGGACAGTTTTCGCATGCCCGTTCGCTCCGACCTGCGCAATGTCGCAATCGTCGCCCACGTCGACCACGGCAAGACGACGCTCGTCGACGCCATGCTCCAGCAGCAGGGCCACTTCGACGAGCACCACCAGCTTGCCGAGCGCGCCATGGACTCCGGAGACCTCGAACGCGAAAAGGGCATCACGATCCTCGCCAAGAACACCGCCGTCCGCTACAACGGTCCCGGCTCGCCCGACGGCGGCGTCACGATCAACATCATCGACACCCCCGGTCACGCCGACTTCGGTGGCGAGGTCGAACGCGGACTCTCGATGGTTGATGCTGTCGTCCTGCTGGTCGATGCCTCCGAAGGCCCGCTCCCCCAGACCCGGTTCGTGCTCCGCAAGGCGCTTGCCGCCAAGATGCCGGTCGTCCTGGTCGTCAACAAGGTCGACCGTCCGGACGCCCGCATCAGCGAGGTCGTCGACGAGACGTACGAGCTGTTCCTCGACCTGCTCGAAGACGGCGCCAGCGAGGATGCCCTCGACTTCCCGGTCGTCTACGCGTCAGCCCGTGCCGGTCGCGCGTCACTGACGCAGCCCGAGGACGGCGGCATGCCCGACAGCGAGAACCTCATCCCGCTGTTCCAGACGATCATGGATGCCGTCCCCGCTCCTGAGTACACCGAGGGTGCGCCGCTCCAGGCACATGTCACCAACCTCGACGCCTCGCCGTTCCTCGGCCGCCTCGCCCTCGTCCGCGTCTTCCAGGGCACCCTCAGGAAGGGCAGCCAGGTCGCGTGGATGAAGGCCGACGGCACCACCGAGAAGGTCAAGATCACCGAACTCCTCGTCACCAAGGAGCTTGAGCGCGTACCCGGTGAGAGTGCCGGTCCCGGCGACATCGTCGCCATCGCGGGCATCCCCGACATCACGATCGGTGAAACGCTGGCCGATCCCGACAACCCGGTCGCGCTGCCGCTCATCACGGTCGACCAGCCCGCCATCTCGATGACGATCGGCACCAACACGTCGCCGCTCGCTGGTCGCGAGAAGAACACCAAGGTCACGGCCCGCCTGGTCAAGGACCGTCTCGATCGCGAGCTCATCGGCAATGTGTCGCTCAAGGTGCTCGAGACCGCCCGTCCCGACGCCTGGGAGGTCCAGGGTCGTGGCGAGCTCGCGCTGGCCATCCTCGTCGAGCAGATGCGCCGCGAGGGCTATGAGCTCACCGTCGGCAAGCCGCAGGTCGTCACCCGCGAGGTCGACGGCAAGGTGCACGAGCCGATGGAGCGCCTGACGATCGACGCTCCCGAGGAGTACCTCGGCGCAATCACCCAGCTGCTCGCCGTCCGACGTGGCCGCATGGAGCAGATGATCAACCACGGCACCGGTTGGGTCCGCATGGAGTTCATCGTCCCCGCTCGCGGCCTGATCGGGTTCCGCACCGAGTTCCTCACCGACACGCGCGGCACTGGCATCGCCCACCAGACGTTCGAGAAGTACGAGCCGTGGGCCGGCGACATCTCGACCCGCCCGTCGGGCTCGCTCGTCTCTGACCGCGCAGGTGCCGCCACGTCGTACGCGATGACCAACATCCAGGAGCGCGGCACGCTGTTCATCGAGCCGGCGACCGAGGTCTATGAGGGCATGATCGTCGGCGAGAACTCACGTGCCGACGACATGGACATCAACATCGTTCGCGAGAAGAAGCAGACCAACGTACGCTCCAACGCCGACGAGTTCGAGAAGCTCGTGCCGCCGCGCAAGCTCTCCCTCGAGCAGTCGCTGGAGTTCTGCCGCGAGGACGAGTGCGTCGAGGTCACCCCGGCCAATGTGCGCATCCGCAAGATCATCCTCGACGCGACCGAGCGCAACCGCGCCAACCGCTCGAAGAAGTAGGGCGAGCGACGACACGGGCACCGAGCGGGTGCCCGGTGCCCGTGTTGCCTGTCAGCGACGATCGGTCAAGGATTGACCGAGTCGAGCTTGATCGCGATCAGGCTGCCGTTGGCGACGACCGCATCGGAGTCTCCCGATTCTTCGCACGTTGTGGAAATCGTTCCGCCGGCGAAACCTGTCGCCACAGTCTGCAGGGAGACGCTCTCGCCACTCTGTGTGTCATGGTCACCGTCGTTCTCGGCAAGGCTGTCGGTGGTCTGGTCGGTTACCGAGTTGCCGCCAACGAGAAGCTTGCAGACCACATAGGCCGGATCGTCGTCATCGTTGTTGAACAAATCGATCGACACGGTGACGGCATAGTTGCCGGCAGGCAGGTTGTCGACCTTGGCAACCGTGCCGATGTTGTTGACCGATGTCACGCCAGTGTGCCCGGAGAAGTAGCCGGTCGATGACGCGTTGGTGCCGTTCGTCCCGTTGGTGCCGTTCGTCCCGTTGGTGCCGTCCTTGCCGTCCTTGCCGGGTACCCCCTGGACGTTCCAGTCGATCTGGGTGTAGTGCTTCGCGCAGGCGGCCTTCCGGAGGAAGTACGGGTGCGGGTCGTCGTCCTTCGTGTCGTAGCAAGCGTGGATCACGCCGTTCGCGTCTGGCACAGGCGCCAACGGCGCCGATTTGGCATAGGCAACTGAGCCCACACTCACCATCATCAAGGCCGCAACAGTCGTCACAGCACCTCTCCTCGAGATCTTCATGTCGCTCCTTAAAGTCATTTTTCTCAGCAATTTCTTGGGATAGTAGTCGTCGCCAAGAGACGTTGGGCTCGAATTTGGAAAAGTGAGTATTCCGTTGCAATCACGCTCCCGCGATGCTCTTGGACATACGTCTGGACCCATGCTTCGAGCGTGGCAGCGAGACCTGCCGCGGAGCATCAGTGCAGGCACCTAGTTCGGGCAGGAAGGTCTCCCGCCTCATTCGGGAGGCGCAGCTCGACAGCCAGCGTCGCGACCGCCTGCGTCAGAGCACGCCGCGGGGGCGGAACTGGACGCTGATGCGAGGTCCGACCGGCCTCGCGGTCTTGAGGATCGCGTGCTCCCAGGTGCGCTGGCAGCTGCCGCCCATCACGATCAGGTCACCGTGGCCGAGGGCGAAGCCGATCGCCTCGCCACCACCGCGCGGCCGGAGCGACAGTCGCCGGGCAGCGCCGAGCGAGACGATCGCGACCATCGTGTCAGCGGTGCGCCCGCGCCCGATGCGGTCGCCGTGCCACGCCACACTGTCATTGCCGTCCCTGTAGTAGCAGAGGCCCGCGGTCTCGAACCGCTCCCCCAGCTCCTCCGCGTAGTGGTCACTGAGCTGCTCGCGCGCTTCGCGCAGGAGCTCGTCGGGCAGGGTGTCATCGCGGCCGTATGAGCAGATCAGCCGCGGGACGTCGACCACCTGGTCGTACATCTCCCTCCGCTCGGCCCGCCAGGGGACCTCACGCTGCAGCCGGAGGAACAGGTCGTCGGAGCCGGTGATCCAGCCCGTGCAGACATCGACCCACGCGCCACGTGTCAGCACGGTGCGATGCACGTCGAGCGGCTCGATGCCGGTCGACTGGTCCGTATCGAGCAACGAACCCTGGAAGTACGCCTCCATGCGTCGAGCGTACGACACATCGAACGTATGTTCTAGTGGCTTTAGGCCAAGTCGCGCCTTCGCAGCACCACCATGCCCGCGGCCCCGACGACCGCCGAGAGCATCAGGAGCAGCAGCCACGGCACCAGCCGGAAGTCCTCGGCGGGCACCAACGCCAGGTGTCGGAACGGCGATGCGCCCATCAGCCAGTCAGGCAGTTGGAGCGATTCGCCGAACATCATGATCACGAAACAGAAGCCCAACACCGCCCAGCCGAAGGCGCCCCACGCAGACCGGACCGAATAGCCCAACCATGACAGGGCGCCGATCAGCAACACCGGCACGGCGTACTGGACCGTGGCCCCGAACAACCGAAGGATGGCCGAGGAGTCGCCGGTCACCAACGCGAAACCCACACCCAGCCCGATCCCGCCTGCGGCAATCACGACGATGGAGCCGAGCCCGGCGATGACCAGGTGTGACGCCGCCCAGCGCCAACGCGGCTCGGCCGTTGACAGCAGCAGCTCGGCGAAGTGGTCGGTCTCCTCGCCACGAAGGCGCAGCACCGAACCGATCGCGAAGCCGGCCGCGATCAGCGCCAGCATCAACGCCATGACGCCGTAGAACGAGTCGACGAGCGTGCCACCGCCCTGGCCAAAGACATCTTGGGAGAACTGTGAGTCGCCGAGCAGGTCACCGACATCGTCGCCGATCGATCCGAAGGCCAGCCCGCCGAGGAGCAGCCCCGACGCCCACCCGATCAGGGAGGCCCGTTGCAGCCGCCAGGCCAGCCCCAGAGTCGTGTGCATCGAGGACCCACCGCGCGCGGGTCCGGGTCGGGTGGCCAGCACACCGCTGCCGATGTCTCGCCGGTCGAAGAGGCGAACGGCCAGCACACCGAGCAGACCCACGGTGGCCACCGATATCAGCGCGGGCCACCACGACTCTCCGGCATAAGCCTTCATGTACTGGCCCCAGCCAATCGGTGAGAGCCAGGACAGTGCGCCGTTGCCGATGTCACCGACGGCCCGCAGGACGTACGACAGGGCCATCACCGCACCGGTGATGGCGTAAGCGCCTCGCGCGCTCTGGGTCAGCTGTGCCCCGACAAGCGTCACGGCGCCGAAGACCAGACCGGCCAGGCCCGCAGCCATACCGAGTGCAACGGAACCGGCGGCAGGCAGGCCGTACGCGATCAGCCCGCCCGCGATCAGCCCGCCGAGCAGCACGTCGGCGATCAGGCAGATCAGCGCGGCGGCGGCGAGCGGTGCGTGGCGACCGACGACGGCGGCCCGCACGAGCTCATCGCGACCGCTCTCCTCTTCGGCGCGGGTGTGTCGTCCGATCAGGAACATGCTCATCAGTCCGGCCACGATCGCGCCGAAGGCCGCCGCCTGCCAGGCCACTTGCCCACCCACCGTGTTGAGCGCGCGTGCCGGACCGGCCATCGCGATGAAGGCGGCGTTGGACTCCATCCCCTTGGCGGCCTTGTCGAGCTGCGCCTGGGTCGTGTAGAGCCCATCGGTGCTGACCGCCTGGGAGACGTACAGCACGAAGGCGCCGGCGATCCACCACAGCAGCATCATGCGGTCGCGGCGAAGGTGGAACCGCAACAGCGTCGAGGTGCCGGTGAACGCGGTCCCTGCCTCATGGTTCGTTCGCTGACGCTCACTCACGAGTCATCCTCGGTGGCGACATGCTCGCCGTAGTGGCGAAGGAACAGCTCCTCGAGGGTCGGCGGCTGGCTGGTGAGAGTGCGTATGCCGAAGTGCCCGAGTGCCTCGAGCGCGGCGCCCAGCTCGACGGTGTCGACCTCGAAGTTGGCGCGCAGCCCCTCGACGACGACGCTGTGCACACCCGTCAAGGAGTCGAGTCCGGTCGGCGGCTCAGCCAGCTCGGCCGAGACGGAGGTGCGGGTCAGGTGCCGAAGCTCGGCCAGAGTGCCGGTCTCGGCGGTCCGGCCCGACCCGATGATGCTGACCCGATCGCACAGTCGCTCGACCTCGGCGAGGATGTGGCTGGAGAGCAGCACCGAATGGCCGTCGTCCTTGAACTCGTCGATGCATCCGGTGAAGACCGCCTCCATGAGCGGGTCGAGACCCGATGTCGGCTCATCGAGGATCAGCAGCTCAACATCGGCGGCCAGTGCCGCCACGAGGGCGACCTTTTGCCGGTTGCCCTTGGAGTACGTCCGTGACTTCTTGGTCGGATCGAGCTCGAACCGCTCGATCAGCACGGCGCGGCGCTTCTCGTCGAGGCCGCCACGCAGCCGACCAAGCAGGTCGATGACCTCACCGCCGGACAGATTGGGCCACAGGTTCACGTCACCCGGCACATAGGCCAGCCGACGATGCAGCTCGGCGGCGTCCCGCCAGGGATCCTTCCCGAACAGTGTCACCGTGCCGGCGTCGGCCCTCAGCAGGCCGAGCAGCACGCGGATTGTGGTCGACTTGCCGGCACCGTTGGGGCCGAGGAAGCCATGCACCTCGCCGCGGGCGACCTGAAGATCGAGTCCGTCGAGTGCGGTGGTCTTGCCGAAGCGTTTGACCAGTCCGGCGATGTCGATGACGGTGTCCATGGTGCCGACGCTACTCCGTTTCAGAAATTTGTGAAATCCTTGAATTCAGTGAATTCCTGTATGATCGCCCACATGGTCGGCCGAGACACCAATGAGTTCGTCGAGGGATTCGCGCTTGAACTCAGCCAGTCGGGCATGCAGCGCATGGCCGCGCGGGTGTTCTCCACCTTGCTCGTCGCACCCGAGAACGGCTACACCGCGAAGGAGATCAGCGAGGTTCTCAGCGTCAGCGCGGCCGGGGTCAGCGGAGCGACGGCCTACCTGACCCGGATGGGGCTGGCCGTACGTCGTCGCGTCCGCGGTGAACGAGTCGATCGCTACAACGTGCTCGGCACGACCTGGGCCGAGGCGATGACCTCCGAGACCCAGATGATCCGCACGTTGTCGGGCCTGCTTGAGGAAGGTCTGGCGACGGTCGACACCGACAGTGCGGCACATGAGCGACTCACCGCCACGCACGACTTCTTCAGCTACATGGCAGTTGAGATGCCGAAGCTCGTCGACCGTTGGCACGCCTCACGACGCACCTGACCCGGCTTACGTACAGTCTCTGAGGCGCTCGGCCAGGGCGGCCGGGTCAACCGTTGTCAGGTCGATCTCGAAGAGGTCGCGATGGCGACGGAGCCGGTCATCGTCCCAGAACCACCACTCAACGTCCGCAAGCAGGGCGATGATCGGCTCGGGATAGCGCCAGCGGATGACGCGGGCGGGATTGCCTCCGACGACCGCGTAGGCGGGGACATCCTTCGTCACCACTGCGCCGGCGGCGACAACGGCACCATTGCCGATGGTGACGCCGGGCACGACAACAACGGGGTCACCCATCCACACCGCGTGCCCGATCGTCACGGGTTGACGCGGTCCCAGCACGGACGCGGCGCCGATGATGCGCAGCTGCACGTCCTCCTCGATGTTGAGGAACTGCATCCTGTGGTTGCCGCTGTGTACGGTCAGTCGGCCGATCGAGCAGTAGGACCCGATCTCGCACGGCAAGAGGTAGGACGGCTCGCCGAACTTGGTGCGACGTCCGATCACCACGCCGTTGTCGATGAAGGTCCCTGGCGGCATCTCGACGCCGTCCCGGTAGAACCTGATGCGGTGCTTCCAGTTGGTGATCCGGCGTCGCCATCGATTGCGGGACAACCTCACGAACTGCCAGACCATCCGCTGCAGCGGGACGGGTGTGCTGACCCGTTCGGGCGCCGTCATCTATTCGTCCGCCTCTGCACGAATCGGATGCTAGCAGCCGCGGAGCGGGCGCGAGCCACCATTCACGAAGACTAGAGTCAACCCATGCCGACATCCGCTGATCCCCGTGAGACAGCGTGGGATCGACTGCTCGATCTGATCGATCACCTGGCCGGCGCACCAGACAATCGATTGCCCGATGACCTCGAGAACCAGTTCGCCGGCCTGTGCGAGGAGGCGGCCCGCGACGGATCGGTCGACCGCGAGCTCCACGCGATCGACACCGCCCGGTGGCTCGCCGGCCTGATTGAGGCGCACCGGAGCGTACGCACCGCACACCCTGAGATAGATGCGGACGACGATCTCGCCGTCCTGCGCGTCATCGTCACGCGGTGGTTGCACCCGGTTCGCGTGAATCGCTGACCAAGCAGTGGCTCAGTTGGAGCCGCGTAGCTGGGCGAGATAGACCAGCGCCGCGACCGTGCCGATCAGACTCAGCAGACCAAGCGGACTGAAGTCCACGAAAATCGTGGCGAGCACGGCAAGGCCAAGGATCACCAGCCAGGTGTTCTTCGGCAGCGTGTCGCGATGGCTGAACTGTGCCTGGTCTCGCACCGCACAGTCGACCAGGGCGAACACCTTCACGGCAAGCAGCACGAAGGCGAGGACGAGCGAGAGATTGCCCTGCACGGAAAAAAGCACGTATGCAGGCTATCGGGCCATGGCCGACCGCCCAGCAGAGACAGCAGAAGCGGGCCCCCCGAGAGGGGCCCGCTTCCCATGTACTTCTGATCAACCGGTGATTCAGGCCTTCTTGGCGGCCGTCTTCTTCGCCGGAGCCTTCTTGGCAGCGGTCTTCTTGGCAGCCGGCTTCTTGGCGGCAGCCTTCTTGGCGGGAGCCTTGCCGGTCAGGCTGGTGACGGTCGCCTTGGCGTCGTCAACGAGGCCCTCGGCGCGCTTGGTGGCGTCGTCAGCGAAGCCCTTGGCGGTCTTGGTGGCGTCGTCAGCGAAGCCCTTGGCGCTCTTCGTCACGTCGTCGACCTTGAGGCCCTTGGCCTTGGCAACGAGCTCTTCGCTCTTCTTGGCGAAGTCGGCGTACGCGCTGGTCGCAGTGCCGAGCGCGGTCTGCGCGAAGCCCTGAGCCTGCTTCTGGAGGTCAGCAACGTCGATCTTCTTGAACGTCTCGGGCAGAGCCTTGACGTCTTCGACGATGGACTTGACCTGAGCGTTGATGGTGTCAGTGATAGTCATATCTTCTCCTGGTTTGCTTCGGTCACGGTTGCGACCAGTTGGGTGTCAGTGGCTTCGTCGGTGCCGACGAAGGACCGGTAGATGTCGAGCAATGCCGTCTTCTGACGCTCGGTGAGACGCTGGTCGAGGGCTATTGCGTCCTCCACCATGCGCGCTCCGCTCTCATCGGCATCGAGGATGCCGGCGCGAACGTAGAGCGACTCAGCCGAAATACGCAGCGCCTTGGCAATCTGCTGCAGAACTTCTGCCGACGGTCGACGCAGACCTCGTTCGATCTGGCTGAGATAGGGATTGGAAACATCCGTGAGCTCGGCCAGCTGTCGAAGTGACATCTGTGCCTGACCCCGCTGCTCACGCAGGTAGTCGCCGAGTCCTTCGACGGTCTTCTGCATGCTCAACTTGGCCATACCCCCAGTCTGCTTGCAATAGTTAGCAAATGCAAGCAGAACGGCTTGCGACATGGGTCACACTTATGACATCCCCGCAGGTCAGAACGTCAGGCAGAGCTCTCCGACCGGCTTACCGCCACCCAGGATCTGCGGACGTTCAGCGAGCACGGGGTGGTCGAGTCCAGCCAGTTCGAGCGCTCTGGCCATCACGGCGTACAGCGGGCGCTCGCCCCCGTCCTCGATCTTGAGTCCGTACGCCGAACCGTCAGGCTGCACCACGACATACACGCTCTCGGCGCCGGACTTCGCGAGCAGTCCTGGGAATGCCTGCATGAGACGGAGCTCTGCGCGGTAGGTGCCGCTGACGTACTCGGGGTGGTCCGTCATCGCGGCGACCAGGCGTGCCTCGTGGCTGTCGGTCGCGCCCTGCACAATGCGGCTGACCGCGCGGGTCAGCTGCACGAGCGGTGTCGCGAGCAGCGGAGCCCCGCAGCCGTCGACACCGACGACGGCCGGCGGGCCGTCGGTCAGCTCGATGAACGTCTCGGTGATTGCTGCCTGCAGGGGATGCGTGGGGTCGAGGTAGCTGTCGGTCGGCCAGCCGTTTGTCACGCAGGTCAAAAGCATCGCTGCGTGCTTGCCGGAACAGTCCATGCAGATCGGGGCGCGGGTGCCGCCGGCGCGGAGGTAGTCGGCGTGCACCTTCGGATCAAGCGGGTACGACGGCGGGGTCTGCAATGCCGACTCGTCGAGGCCGGCCAAGGTCAGGATCTCTCGTACGGCATCGAGGTGGAACGGTTCGCCGGAGTGACTGGCTGAGGCGATCGCGAGCAGTCGGCCGTCGAGCGGGAGGCCGGCGCGCAGCATTCCGAGAGCCTGGATCGGCTTGTTGGCCGAACGCGGGAAGATCACCACCCCCGGGTCGCCGACTGACCAGACGACCTCACCTGCCGGATCGACCCGCACGATCACACCGCGGTGCCGACTCTCGACCAAGCCCGACCGCACGACTTCCGCTAGCACTTCCACACCGCCACCCTAGGAGATCGCGTCATCGAGGCCTCACCACCTCGCTAGGATGACCGGGTGCCGGCCGACCTGACAGCTCGATGAGCCTCGATTCATTCCACGCCGTCATCCCAGCAGGCGGAGCCGGCACCAGACTCTGGCCGCTGTCGCGTGCGTCGCGCCCCAAGTTCCTGCTCGACCTGGATGGTTCGGGACGATCTCTGTTGCAGCAGACCTGGGACCGGCTGCTAGACCTGATCCCGGCCGAGCGCATCCATGTCGTCACCGGTGTCGCCCACGCGGCCGCCATCAAGGAGCAGCTGCCTGACCTCACCGGGCTGTTCATCGAGCCGTCACCACGCGATTCGATGCCGGCGATCGGACTCGCCGCGGCGGTGATCGGCGCAGGCGACCCCGAGGCGGTGATCGGCTCATTCGCCGCCGATCACATCATCGACGACCAGATCGCGTTCGCCGAGGCGATCGAGCAGGCGGTTGCTGCTGCCGGTCGCGGCCTGATCAGCACGATCGGCATCACGCCGACCGGACCGTCGACGGCATTCGGCTACATCGAGTCCGGAGAGCTGCTCGGCATCGATGGAGCCACATCGGCTCGCGCGGTCACCCGATTCGTCGAGAAGCCCGACGCAGCGACGGCTCTGGCGTATGTCGCCGATGGCAACCACAGCTGGAATGGCGGGATGTTCGTCACCCGCACCGACACCCTGCTGGGGCACCTGGCCCGGCTCCAGCCCGGCCTGCACGACGGTCTCATGCGCATTGCCGACGCGTGGGCCGGCGACGACCGCCAGACCGTGCTCGACGAGGTGTGGCCGACGCTCACCCGCATCGCGATCGATCACGCGATCGCCGAGCCGGTCTCTCTCGAGGGCGGCATCGCGGTCGTGCCCGGAGCATTTGCCTGGGATGACATCGGCGACTTCGCTGCGCTGCAGGACGTCGGGGCCGCCTCGTCGCCCAGCACGGTCTGGGTCGATGCCGATGGTCTTGCCATCGCAGAGGACGGCACGACGATCGCCGTTGTCGGCCTGCATGACGTCGTGGTCGTACGCACTGCGGATGCCGTGCTGGTCACGACCCGTGAGCACGCCCAGCGGGTCAAGGAAGTTCCGGCGACCCTTCGTGACCGCGGCCGCGACGACCTCGTCTGAGCTCCCGCTCGCTGAACGGCTGGACGATGTCGACCAGCTCTCCGGCGACGGTGTCAGACGTCGGGGCGTACGCCTGGGCGACCTCCCCGGTGCCCTCGACGTGTAGCTGACCGTCGTCCGGTCCGGCGTAGACCGAGTCGCCGCGGGCCAGCGGCAGACGGTCTCCGGCGGCGTTGATCAGTTCGACCTCGCCGCCCGTGCACATCACAATGCGTCGCTCGGCGGGCGGGAGCGGCGTACTGGTGCGGAATCCCTTCGAGCACTGGCTCACCGACAGCGCGAACTCCTTGACGTCGGGGCTGAAGATGTCCGTCGAGAAGCCGAATGGCTCCGGGTTGACCCGGGCGAGCCGCGACATGCCCTTGTCGAGGCAGCGCACGAGGCCGACCGGGTCGAGCGATTTCGTGGTCAGGCCGGCCCGCAGGACGTTGTCGGATGACGCCATGACCTCGAGGCACATCCCGCGCAGGTGGGCGTGGATGATGCCCGGACCCAGGAAGGCCGCTTCGCCGGGCTGCAGGGTGAGTCGGTTGAGCGTCAAGGAGATGACGACACCGACGTCGTCGGGGAAGTACTCGGCGATCTCGAGGGCGGTGGAGTAGGCGCGCTTGATGTCGATGCCCTGATCGACCAGGTCCCGGCAGGCAGCCAAGAGCTCCTTGATGTCGGCCGGAGAGACGCCGTCGGTGAGCACGCCCTCGACCAGTCGCACGATGCCGGCGAAGCCGGGCTCGGCGCTGAGGCCGTCGGCGAGGTCGCGCGCCAGCGGGGTGTTGAGCCCGCCCAGCACGCGGAGGATCTCGGCGGTCGGCCGGAATCCGACCAGGGTGTCGAATGTCGTCAACGCGTACGCCATCTCCGGCTTGTGGTGCGGATCCTTGTAGTTGCGGGTCTCGGCGTCGAGTGCGACTCCGGCCGCCTCCTCTTCGGCGAAGCCCGCCTGCGCCATCGCCGCATTCGGATGCACCTGCAACGACAGGGGACGGTCTGCGGCCAGGATCTTCATCAGGAACGGCAGTTCACCGGCGGTGTCGGTCAGCGGCACCGGACCTTCGGGGCCCATGACGCTGGACGCACCCAGCGGGTGGGTGCCCATCCAGAGCTCGGCGACCGGGACGCCGTCAGGTTGGACGCCGAGGAATCGCGGAATGTCGGCCGGCGAGCCCCAGTCGTAGCCACGGGAGCTGTTGACGAGGCGAAGCATTCAGGCTCGTCCGGGGAGTCGACACATGGGCTACATCCTAGATGCGGGCTGGACTACTTGTGTCGGGGCTTGCGCGCGGGCTTGGATGCGCTCGGCTGGCTCGAGGACTTGCTCTTGTGCGGAGCCTTCGCCGGCGCCTTGGACGGATATGGCCGCTTCTCGTGGGTCGTCTTCACGTACGGCTTGCCCTTGCGATCCTCGCGGGTGCGCTTGATCGGCGGGCCGTCGTCGAGCTGCAGATCGATCAGCTTGCCGGAGATGCGGGTGTTGGCGAGCGCCTCGAAGACCGCATCTGGCAGGTCGGCCGGCAGCTCGACGAGGGTGTGCTCGGTGCCGATCGTGATCTTGCCGAAGTCGGAGCGCTTGAGGCTGCCCTCATTGGCCAGAGCGCCGACGATCGCCGACGGACCGATCTTGTGCCGCTTGCCGACTGCGACGCGGTAGACGGCTGCACCCTCGGCCGGCAGCCGGTCGGAGCGATCGAAGCCCGCTGGCTTCCTGCGAGGTTCGCCAAATTCCTCTCGATTGGCTCGCTCGCGCGGCGCCGCCTTGGGCGGGTCGGGACGCAGGAAGAACTCCTTGTCGGACTGGCTCATGATCGCCAGCGCCGCGGCGGCATCGGTCATCGAGACGTCGTTCTCGGCGACATACTCCTCGACCAGCGTGCGGAACGCGTGGAACTGCGGCGATCCCATGCTCGACGTGATCGCCTGGGCGAATCGTCCGGCGCGACGCTCGTTGACCTCTTCGGCCGACGGCACCGACATCTCTTCGACGGGTCGACCGGAGACCTTCTCGATCGCCGACAGCATGCGTCGCTCGCGCGGCGTCACGAACAGGATCGCCTCGCCGGTGCGGCCGGCGCGGCCCGTGCGGCCGATGCGGTGGACGTACGCCTCGGTGTCGTGAGGGATGTCGTAGTTGATGACGTGGGTGATGCGGTCGACGTCGAGGCCGCGCGCGGCAACGTCGGTGGCAACGATCAGGTCGATGCCGCCCGATTTGAGCTGGGCGACCGTACGCTCGCGCTGAGCCTGGACGAGATCGCCATTGAGGGCTGCTGCGGAGTAGCCCCCGCTGCGGAGCTTCTCGGCCAGCTCCTCGGTCGCGGACTTCGTGCGTACGAACACCAGCATCCCGTCGCCGGTCTCGACCTCGAGGAGACGAGTCAGCGCATCGAGCTTGTGATGGTGCGAGACCTGGATCCAGCGCTGACGGACCGTTGCGGTCGACGTCGTCGCCTTGGGCGTCGCGATGTCCACAGGATCGTGGAGGTACTTCTTCGCCAACGAGCGGATCTGCCGCGGCATCGTCGCCGAGAACAGCGCGACCTGCTTGTATTCGGGGGTGTCGGCGAGGATGCGCTCGACGTCCTCGGCGAAGCCCATGTTGAGCATCTCGTCGGCCTCGTCCAGCACCAAGTATTCGAGTGCGGTGAGGTCGAGGCTGCCGCGCTCGAGGTGATCGATGACGCGACCCGGGGTGCCGACGACGATGTGTGCGCCCTTCTGCAGACCCGCGAGCTGGAATCCGTAGCCCTGGCCGCCATAGACCGGCAGCACCCGGATGCCCGGGAGGTTGGCGGCATAGGCAGCGATGGCCTCGCAGACCTGGAGCGCGAGCTCGCGCGTGGGCGCCAGCACGATGGCCTGGGTCTTGCGGTTGGCGGGGTCGATGCGTTGCAGGATCGGCAACGCGAACGCGGCCGTCTTGCCCGTGCCGGTCTGGGCCAGGCCGACCACATCCTTGCCCTCCAACAGCGAGGGAATCGCACGCTCCTGGATCGGCGTGGGTGTTTCGTAACCCAGCGTCGACAACACGCGCACGAGCGGCTCGATCAGACCGAGGTCGGCGAATGTCGGGGAGTCGCGAAACTCTTCGGTGGTCACCTGCTCAGGCTATCGGGGACGGCCTCGAGAAACACCTTTGACGGCGGGCCGTATGACTAGTAGGCCCCGGCGGAGCTCAGGACGGCACGCAACGTCTTCCACAGGATCAGCAGGTCGTCGACGATCGACCAGTTCTCGACGTAGTAGAGGTCGAGTCGCATCGTCTCTTCCCAGTTGAGATCGGACCGGCCGGAGATCTGCCACGGACCGGTCATGCCAGGCAGCACCAGAAGTCGACGGCGCGCCTCAGCCTCGTAGCCCGAGACCTCCGACATCAGCGGAGGGCGCGGGCCGACGAGACTCATGTCTCCCTTGAGGACGTTGATCAATTGCGGCAGCTCATCGAGGGAGTAGCGCCGCAGGATCCTGCCGACCCGGGTGACACGAGGGTCGTCGCGCATCTTGAACATCATGACGTTGCCGGTGTCGCGCTGGAGGGTCTCAAGCATCGAGTCGGCGCCTTCGACCATCGTGCGGAACTTGATCATGTCGAACGTACGGCCGTCCCGCCCGACCCGCTCCTGGACGTAGAAGACCTTGCCCCGACTCGTGGTCTTGGATGCGACAGCGATCACCGCGAATATCGGCAGCCCGACGATCAGCAGGCCGAGCGATCCGAAGCGGTCGAGCAGGAATTTCGCCCATCGGGATGCGCCTCGATAGGAAGGCTGTTCGACGTGGAGCAGCGGCAGGCCGGCCACTGGTCTGATGTGCACGCGGGGTCCAGCCACGTTGGCCAGCGACGGGGCCACGATGATCTCGACGTTATAGCCCTCGAGGTCCCATCCAAGGCGTCGCACCATGTCGGGATGCGTGGCGTCCGACGAGGTCACGATCACGGCGTGAGCACCCGAGGCAACCGTCGTGGCGACGAGTCCGTCGACGCCACTCAGCACGGGCAGCCCGGCCACGTGGGTCAAGGTGTCGGTGCCAGTCAGGCATACCCCGACGAGTCGATAGCCATAGCCGGCATTGCGGCTGATGACACCGGCGAGGTGCTCGACTGAGTCACGCGTGCCGACCGCGATCGCGTCATGCACCATCTCGCCGTGCTGCCGTTTCGCCAGCAGCCACTGCCGCCAGGACCAGCGACTGAGGGCGATCAGCAGCAGCCCGAAGGGCAGCGCGACAATCACATAGCTGCGGGGCACGGGAATCCTCACCGAGTAGCCCACAAAGGCGATCACGCCGAATACGACGAGGGTCGAGTTGATCACGCGCTTGTATTCTTCGGCGCCTGCCCCCAGCACCCGGAAATCGCGTGTGCCGGCCAATGTGAGCACGGCATGCCAGAGCAACGCCAGGAGCATCGAGACGATGATCACCCGAATGGCGTAGGGGTGGTCAGCGACCCCCGGAGTGACGTGTTCCGCCCAGACGACGTGTGCCGTGGCAAACACCCAGATCAAGACAACCAAGTCAGAGACGACCAGGATCCGACCGTATCGACGTTCCCAGTCGGCGCGCGGTTGGTCGCCCACTACCGCCATCTCTGCTCCAGACTGGTGCTCTTCAGGTTGCGAAGAGGAAACCACCCGCGTGCTCACACTCGAAACGGCCCGCGGATCACTCGGCGACCAAGCGCGATGGCCGCCACGAGCAAGACCAGCAAGGCTATCGAGACCGCGACGGTTTCCACTCCGAGAATGACCCCACGGTAGCCGCCGTGCGGATCGACGAGGAAGCCGGTCGGCATTGATTGGAGAACCGTGAACAGCAAGGGCATGAGTGCGACGAAGACAGTGGCAGCAAATGCGAAGAGCACGCGATGGGCAGAGACCGGCGTGTAGTCCATAGAGGCACCTCCCTGAGCAGGAATGCGTGTGCCGCGAGAAACCACGCCGCACACGCATTTAAGAACGACTGTCCGGGACAGGAGTTACGTTCGTTTTCGCGTGCTGAGACTGGCTACTCGCTCAACCGACGCGCTGGTCAAATAGGAACGTCGCAGGTGGGAGTGCCGTAGCCTTCGATGTCAGGAGGCAAAGTCCAAAAGGAGTACATCTCGGTGAGGCCACTTCTACTGGCACGGCGCTGGCCCTCAATCATCGTCGTGACGCTCTTGGGTGTTGCCATCGCCACAGGTGCTCTCAGCATCGCGACGCCGACTTACACCGCGCATGCCGACGTCCTGATCGTTCCCCCGGCCAGCAAGAGCACGACTGCCGTCGCCGATCGCACCGTGGCGTCCTATGCGCACGTGCTCGGTGGGAGGACGATCGCCGGCCGGGTCGTGAAGAGTCTTGGCCTCTCCGGGTCCGTGGGCGCCACCGATCGTCAGATCTCGGCGAGCGTCATACACGGCACTTCGGTCCTTCGGGTGACCGCTCGCAATCACGGCTCACAGACTGCTGCACGCGTCGCCCAGGAAGCCGCTGACCAGTTCGTCATCTGGCTCGACTCCAACCAGTCCACCAGTCCGGCCACGGCATTGAAGGCCGATGTCATCGAGCGCGCGGCGACACCGGCGTCACCGTCCTCCCCTTCGCGGGTCTGGTGGCTCGCGATCGGTGCGCTCGGTGGACTGCTGCTGGGTCTGCTGTTCGCCCTATGGCGTGAACTGGCGGATCGCAGTGTCCGCACGCCGGCCGAGCTCGAGGAGCTGACGAGCGCGCCGGTCCTCGGCGCCATGGCCTACGACCGCGCGGCCTCCAGCACACCGCTGATCACCTCGCTCGGGACACACCATCCGCGCTACGAGGCCGTACGCATCCTCCGCACCAACCTGCAATTCCTCGACGTCGACCGCGACAACAAGGTCATCACGATCACCAGCTCGGTCGCCGGCGAGGGCAAGTCGACTACCGCGTGCAATCTGTCGATCGCACTCGCGCAGACCGGCACGCGTGTCGCGCTCATCGAGGGCGACCTCAGGCGTCCACGGGTCAGTGAATATCTCGGCATCGAGAAGTCCGTCGGACTCACCACGGTGCTCGTGGGTCGGGTCACCCTCGACGCCGCAATCCAGGAGGCCGGCACCCCCGGCCTCGATGTCCTGGCCAGCGGCGCGCTCCCTCCCAATCCCTCCGAGATCCTGCAGACCAACGCCATGCGAGCTCTGATCGGCGAGCTGCGTCAGCGTTACGAGGTCGTACTCATCGACGCCCCACCTCTGCTGCCCGTCACCGATGCCTCGCTGCTCGCCTCGATCTCGGACGGCG
Source organism: Aeromicrobium sp. (assembly GCA_025965115.1). Taxonomy (GTDB): domain Bacteria; phylum Actinomycetota; class Actinomycetes; order Propionibacteriales; family Nocardioidaceae; genus Aeromicrobium. The sequence continues at coordinate 4,185 of JAOPXO010000259.1, read as the reverse complement.
CGATCCTGGTCGTACGACACGGCAAGACCGGACGCGAGCAGGTCCGCACCGCAGCCGAGCGCCTGCATGCCGTGGGTGCCCCCCTGCTTGGCACCGTGCTCAGCATGAGCCCGGCCAAGGAGCTCGCGCGCTACGGATATGGCTACGGATACGGGTACGGTCCCGAGTACTTCTCACAGACCAGGCAGGGACGTCCGCGGCGCGGCTAGCGCGTGGCAACCGAAGTCAGGAGATCGCGACAAGCGAATTGAGTCGCGAGCTGACCGTGCGTACAGCCTCGTCAATCTGATCCGCGGTCTTGCGATGCACCTCGGGACTGCGCCGGAACGGGTCGCCGATGTCGACCTCGGCCGGCGCCAGGCTGCGTTGCCGCGAGGCTTCGGCGACCAGCGCGCGAGGATCGGCTCCGTCAACCTGCTCGGACAGCGCGGCGAACTCCATCAGCGTGAAGGTACGCCTCAGGGCTCGCGGGCTCAGTGACAGCACCTCCGAGCGGTGCCACTTGGTCGCCGTGAGGATCAGGTCGGCGGATTCGATGAGATAGGTGTCGATCGCGTGCGAGCGGAACGTTCCGGGCACGTGCCCGAGCCGCATCAGCTCCATGGCCGCCATGCCGTCCATGGGCTCTCGGTCCCACCCCTGCACTCCGGCGCTGGCCACTTCAAACCCGCCCGGAGCGAGTTCGGCGCGGAGCAGTATCTCGATCATCGGTGAGCGGCAGATATTGGCCGTGCAGACCGCCAGGATTGCGAACCGGTGGTGAGTTGTCATCAGCTGAGCACCGGCCGCACGTGCAGGCCGGCCTCAGGGTCGACGATGAGCTCCTGGCTGGCGGCGACCCCATCGGCGAGGAGGGTGGCGTCCGGATCGACATTGCGCTTGACGGTGGCCAGGGCGATCGGCCCGAGCTCATGGTGACGCGCGGACGTGCCGATGACGCCGACAACCTTGCCGTCCAGCGTCACCTCGGAGCCATGCGGCGGAAGGTGGTTGAGCGAGCCGTCAAGGTGGAGCCGCACGAGGCGGCGCGGCGGCCGGCCCAGCGTATGAACGCGTGCGACGGTCTCCTGCCCGCGATAGCAGCCCTTGTCGAGATGCACCGAGACACCGAGCAGGCCGGCCTCGTTGGGAATCGATCGGTAGTCGGTGTCGAGCCCGACGCGTACTTCGCCCGCTTCGATGCGCAGTGCCTCCCACGCCCACAGGCCTACCGGATCACCGAGCTCTGCCGGCAACTCTGCAAGAGACGCACGCGGACGCAGCTCCCAGTCAAGCTCGGGTGAGGGATCGTCTGGCGTCGCCCGATTGAGTCCAATGACTGCCCACTGGGTACTTACATCAGCAACCTCAACCCTCATCATGAAGCGCATCCGGTCGAGGAACTCCACCAACGCGGCACCCGCGCCGGGCTCGGTGTGGGCCCAGAACGTCTCGCCATCGTCGATACCGGAGAACCCGTGCTCGATGCGGCCCTGCGGCGACAGCAGGAGTACGTCGGTGTGCACGCCGGGCAGCAGGCCCTCGAGGAATTGCGTGGTCAGCGAGTGCAGCCAGGTCAGCCGGTCAGGTCCGCTGATCGTGATGACGTCGCGGTGCGACAGGTCGACGAATGTGTGCCCTTCGACGAGGCGGCGCTGTTCGGCCACGATCGAGCCATAGTGGGCTGCGACCGCGTCATCGGGGCTGTCTCCGCCGACAGCTCCCGGCAGGGAGAGCAGCGGGCTCACGTCATTCACGTTCGAGCTTTCCCCATAGGTGTGCCTGCATTTCCTGGCCTTCAGCGGCCATGTCGAATGCGTACATCAGTGCTCCCTCGACCAGACCGTACATGCGTTGGCCGGCGGTGTAGTCCTTGGCGGTGGACGTACGCGCGACGATGTCAGTCGCCAAGGTGAGCCGAGGACCGTCGACCTGCCCGTACCAGACCTCGGCGTAACCGGTCGCGTGCGCGAGGATCATCTCGATCTGCCCGTCAGCTGCCGGGCGCAGGAAGCCGGTCTCGATCGAGCCGGGCCGCAGACGCTCGTCAGCCTCATCGGTGACCCAAGTGCGGCTGAAATAGTGCAGGAAGGGACGCGTGTCGTGGGCGAACACGACGTCCTGCTCAAAGGTGAACGCCGGGATCGTGGGGTACTCGCCGCGCCCATTGCCGTGCCACGGCCCGAGCAACCACGCCAGCGGCATGAGGTCGGGGTGGAGATCGGAGGGTATTTCGAACGGCATACCTTTGATTCTATCGGCCGCAGGCCAGCCCAAACGCCGCCAACTAGGGTGACGGCATGAGCGAGCGTCAGCGAGCGGGTGAAGCACGGTTCATGCCGTCGTATCCGTATCGTGCGGTCTTGACGGATGGGACGGCATGAAGGCTGTGGTCCAGCGGGTCACTCATGCGCAGGTCGACATCGGCGGGAGCACGGTCGGGCAGATCGGAAACGGGCTTCTGGTGCTACTCGGAGTCACCCACGAGGACACCGCCGACACCGCTCAACGACTCGCCGCCAAGATCTGGAATCTCCGCATCCTGCGCGACGAGAAGTCCGCTGCCGATCTCGATGCCGGAATCCTCGTGGTCAGCCAGTTCACGCTGTACGGCGACGCGCGCAAAGGCCGCCGCCCGACATGGACCGCCGCAGCACCCGGGCCTGTGGCCGAACCCCTGTATGAGGCGTTCTGCACGAGCCTGAGGGATCTCGGGGCAACCGTCGCCGAAGGCGTGTTTGGTGCCGATATGGAGATCTTGCTCACGAATGACGGCCCGACCACGCTGATCCTGGAGATCTGACCCTGGCTCATTTGGCCGTAGTTGAAGCAACCCGGCAGAATAGTCGGGATTCCCCTTGGACGGAGAACGATGGCAGGCAAGATCGGCAAGAGATACCGCGACGCGGGCAAAAGACGCGACGGCGGAATCCCCTTTCACCGCCGCCATCGCAAGCTGATCGTCGGATTGCTGACCTTCGTGATCGTGGTGCCGGTCGTCGGCACCGCCGCCTACGCATATGTGCTGAACTCCAAGCTCAATCACGTCGCCAAGATCACCAAGAAGCTCCCCGAGAAGGACCGCCCCGACCCCGACAAGGGCAAGGCGCTCAACATCCTGCTGCTGGGCTCCGACAAGGGCAAGAAGATCCCGGGCGAGCCCCAGAACACCACGATCGCCGAGGACGCCAAGGCCGCCAAGTGGCCGACCGGCAAATACCGGAGCGACACCTTGATGGTCGTGCACATCAGTGCCAACCGAAAGAACGTCTCACTCACCTCGATTCCCCGCGACACCCTCACCATGCTCTACAACGCCAACGGTGTGGCCACCCACCAGGAGAAGATCAACGCCGCGTTCTCCGAGTACGGCCCCTTGGGCACGATCTCCACGGTCGAGCACCTCACCAATCTGCGCATGAAGCACCTCGCGATCATCGATTGGGCGGGCTTCAAGGACCTCTCGACCGCAGTCGGCGGTGTGCCGGTCGACATCCCCTACAACACCTATGACTCGGCGCAGCACGTCCAGTGGAACAAGGGCCACTACGTCCTCAAGGGGACCAAGGCGCTGCAGTACGTTCGCCAGCGTCACGGCCTGCTGCGCGGCGATTTCGACCGCATCAACCGCCAGCAGAACTTCCTACGGGCTTTGATGAACAAGATCCTTGCCAAGGGCACGACCCACAGCCCGGTCAAGCTGGTCAAGACCGTGTCAGCGTTGACGGCCCACCTCACGGTCGACGGCGACTGGAAGGCCGGTGATATGCGCGGCCTCGCGCTCTCGATGCGTGGGATCCAGTCGAAGAACGTCACCTTCCTGACCGCGCCGATCGCCGGCACCGAGACCGTCCCCGTCTACGGCAGCATCGTGCGCCTGCAAGAGGCTCAGACGCAGGAGCTCTTCAACGATCTGCGCAATGACAATGTGCAGGCCTACCTGACGAAATATCCCGACGCCGCGCTCAAGACCCAGGTCAGCTAGCCGGGTCTACTTGCAGGCAGACGGGATTCGTACGTTGTTCTCGGTGGTCTGAACACCCGGGGTCGTCGAGAAGATCCCGGCCTTGTCCTGTCCCTTGCCGGAGATCAGCGTTGTGGTCACGGTGTGGGTCTGGCCCGGTTGGAGCGTCAGCTCAACCTTGGTGACATTGCGACCATCAAGCGAATCGGCGTAGACGGTTTGCCGGACGCCGTCGACCTGGA
>JAOPXO010000246.1 GCA_025965115.1 Aeromicrobium sp. | reverse complement strand
GTCATCTGGGCTGTGCAGATGTCGACTGTCGAGTTCCATCCCTGGAACAGTCGGCGGACCGACATCGAGAAGCCGGACGAGTGGCGGATCGACCTCGACCCCGGCCCGGAGTGCGATTTCGAGACCGTACGGCGCGTGGCGCACGTCGCCCACGAGGTGCTCGACGACCTCGGGGCCACCGGATTCCCCAAGACCTCAGGTGGCTCGGGGTTGCACATCTACGTGCGGATCAAGCCCGATCACGGTTTCCAGGACGTACGTCGCGCCGCCCTCGCCTTTGCTCGGGAGGTCGAGCGGCGCGCGCCCGACTACGTGACGACGGCGTGGTGGCGCAAGGACCGCGACCCGAAGGATCTGTTCGTCGACTACAACCAGAACGCCCGCGATCATACGATCGCCGCCGCCTACTCGGTGCGCGGCTTCCCCGACGGCCGGGTGTCGACGCCGATCCGCTGGGACGAGGTCGATGACGTCGACCCGCACGACTTCACGATTGCCACCGTGCCGGCACGGTATGCCGAGCTCGGCGACCTGCACGAGGGCATCAACGACGCCGTGTTCGACCTTGCGCCGCTGCTCGAGTGGGCCGACCGTGACGAGCGCGAAGGCGCCGAGCCGCCGGTCGAGCCCGAGGAGACCTAGTCGACCTCGACCTCGAGCTTGACGTCGACGTTGTTGCGCGTCGCGTTGGAGTAGGGGCACCACTGGTGAGCGACCGCGACGGCCTTCTCGGCATCCTCCTGCGAGACGCCGCCACCGAGCTCGACGTGCAGCGTGATCGCGAGTCCGAAGCCGCCACCCTCGTTGGGGCCGATGCCGACCTCCGCGGTCACGGCGGAGTCAACGATGTCGACGCCGTGCACCTTGCTCGAACCCTTGAGGGCCGAGTGGAAGCACGCGGCATACCCGGACGCGAACAGCTGCTCGGGGTTGGTCGCACCGCCCTCGCCGCCCATCTCCTTGGGCGTACGTACATCGGCATCGATCAGGCCGTCGCTCGAACGTACGTGGCCGTTGCGGCCGTCACCCGTCGAGGTGGAGACAGCGGTGTAGAGGATCTTCTCGGGCATGTGGCACTCCTGTAGTTGACTGGTGAACTACTTCGATCAAAGCACGGGAGGACTAACGGACGCCCTGGGCGTCGAGCAGTGCTTCGACCGCGCTGCGGGCTGCCGGCGAGGAGCCACCGCGTACGACGTTGTAGGAGCAGGCGCCGTCGAACATCATCGTCAGCTGCACCGCGAGCGACTCGGGATCGACAGCGCCGGCGAGCCGGGCCTGGTCCTCGAAGAACTGGTTGAGCTCGAGCTTGTAGCCCAGCGCCGCAACGCTCGCGGGGTGCTTGCGGTCCTTGAGCTCGGTGGCCACGTTCACGAACGGGCAGCCGTGGAATGCCGACGTCTCGGCGAGCTCGTGCACGGAGTCGAACACGCCAAGGATCCGGTCCCGAGCGGGCGTGCCCTCGGGCATTGCCCACTGCTCGCTCACGCTCTTCGCGCGGAGGCTGAGCATCTCGACAATGACCTCGTCCTTGTTGGCGAAGTGCTGATACATCGAGCGCTTCGACACCTGCGCGACTTCGCACAGTCGATCGACGCCGACGTGCACACCTTCGTCATAGAAAAGGGCCTCGGCTGCGGCGAGGATACGCTCGCGCGGCTTCGGCTTGATCGCGGTGGTCATGGGTCCCAGTCTAGGCGCGGCCTTGCGTAAAGTAAACCAGTCTGTGTACAGTCACGGAAGTACACCAACTTGTTTACTTCTCATTCCAAGGAACCCTCATGACCTCACTCGACAACCAGACCGCCTTCGTCACCGGCGCCAACCGCGGACTTGGGCAGGAGTTCGTACGCCAGCTCCTCGAGCGGGGCGCGACGAAGGTCTACGCCACCGCTCGCGACGCCTCCAAGATCGACACCACAGACCCGCGAGTCGTGGCCCTCGAGCTCGATGTGACCGATCCCGAATCCGTACGTCGCGCTGCCGCGGCCGCTTCCGATGTCACTGTGCTGATCAACAACGCCGGCATCACGACCGGTGGCGCGCTGCTGACCGACGACCAGTCGGCTCTGCGCCAAGAGTTCGAGACCAACTTCTTCGCACCACTCCAGGTCACCTCCGCGCTGGCCGACCAGATCATCGAGAACGGCAACGGTGTCGTCCTCAACGTGCACTCCGCCCTGTCCTGGATCTCGTTCGGCGGCACGTACGAGCCGACAAAGGCCGCACTGTGGAGCGCGACGAACGGGCTCCGGCTGGCACTCGCACCGCAGGGCGTCCAGGTCGTCGGGCTGCACGTGGGCTATGTCGACACCGACATGACGGTCGGCGTGGACGCGCCGAAGTCGACACCGGAAGAGGTCGTCCGCGCGGCACTCGATGGCGTGGAGGCCGGCGCCTTCGAGGTGCTGGCCGACGAGGTCAGCCGGCAGGTGAAGGCGGGTCTGAGCGCGCCGATCGAGGCGATGTACCCGCAGCTTGCCGCTCAGCCTGTCTGATCGGTTTCGCGCCGCAGTAGGTAGACGTCCATGACCCAGCCCGCGCTCGCCTTGATGGCAGCGCGGGCTTCGTCGATCCGGTCGAGGACTTCGCCGACCAGGCCCGCCACGAGCACCTCATCGACCGTTCCGAGATTGGCGCCCCACCAGATGTGCCAGTCCCCTCCCTTCGACGAGCTCAGGGACCGGAGCTCGTCGAGCGAAGCGTTGAGCATCACCACGATGTTGTCGGCGCCGTCGGCGACCGCCTCGGCCAGCTTGCGACCCGTCGTGACGAGAATTGGCTGACCGATGTCGTGCAGCACGATCCGGTGACGGGCGGCGAGCTGTTGGATGCTGGAGATGCCGGGCAGCACGTCCGACTCCGCCAGCACCTGACCACGTGCCAGCACCTTCTCCACGATCCGGATCGTGGAGTCGTAGAACGCCGGATCGCCCCACACCAGGAAGCCGACGTCGCCCTCATGGTCGAGGATCGCCCGTTCGTACGCCTCGGCCCGGGCGTCGTGCCAGTCGGTGACCGCACCCCGATAGTCCGAGGGGTTGTGGCGGTCACGCTCAGGGTCGGTCACCGCCACGACTGGTGGGACGGTGTCGAGATGGCGCTCAAGGAGCGCGTGACGGGCCGCCAGCAACGGATCTTCCGGACCCTTGTCTGCGATCACGAAGAAGTCGACCGCCCGCATCGCCTCGATCGCCTCGAGGGTCACCTGATCGGGATGACCCGATCCGATGCCGATGATGCGGATGCGCCTCATCAGCCCTTGTCCTCCAGGTCTCCCTCGACGTCGAGGTAGACCTGCTGCATCGCGGCCAGCACCTCGGGATCGGGCTCAGCCCACAGATCGCGATCGGCGGCCTCATTGAGCCGCTCGATGATGCCGCGGAGCGCCCACGGATTGGCGCGCTTCATGAAGGCCTGGTTGTCCTCGTCCAGCACATACTCCTTGGCGAGGGTGTCGTACATCCAGTCATGCACCACACCAGTGGTGGCATCGAAGCCGAAGAGGTAGTCGACCGTCGCAGCGAGCTCGAACGCTCCCTTGTAGCCGTGGCGCTGCATCGCACCGATCCATCGCGGGTTGACGACGCGGGCGCGGAACACCCTCGTGGTCTCCTCTTGCAGGGTCCGCGTACGTACGGCGTCGGGAGTCGTCGAGTCGCCGACGTATGCCTTGGGGTCAGAGCCGCTCAGCGCTCGAACCGTCGCGACCATGCCGCCGTGGTACTGGAAGTAGTCGTCAGAATCGGCGATGTCGTGCTCGCGGGTGTCGATGTTCTTGGCCGCGACAGCAATGCGCCGGTAGTTGGCCCGCATGTCATCCGCGGCGGGGGCACCATCGAGGTCACGGCCGTAGGCGAAGCCGCCCCAGGCGGTGTAGACCTCGGCGAGATCGTTGTCGTCGCGCCAGTTGCCGGCCTCGATGACCTGCAGGATGCCCGCGCCGTACGACCCCGGCTTCGAGCCGAAGATCCGTGTGGTCGAACGCCGCTGATCGCCGTGCTCGGCCAGATCGCGCTGGGCGTGTGCGCGTACGAAGTTCTGCTCGTCGGGCTCATCGAGCTCGGCAACCTGGCGGATTGCATCGTCGAGAATGCCGATGACGTGCGGAAACGCGTCGCGGAAGAAGCCGGAGATCCGGACCGTGACATCGATGCGCGGCCGACCGAGCTCGTCGAGCGGTACGACGCGCAAACCGTTGACCCGACGCGACGCCTCATCCCATTCGGGCTCGACCCCGATCAGCGCGAGAACCTCGGCGATGTCATCGCCGGACGTACGCATCGCCGACGTGCCCCACACCGAGAG
>JAOPXO010000241.1 GCA_025965115.1 Aeromicrobium sp. | reverse complement strand
TGCTCGGGCATCCCGTAGCCCATCATCCCGGTGCCCCACGGCTCGCCGGTGATATCGGCAACTCCGCGACCGACGCTGAACGAACCCACGGAGGAAGGCATGACCGACACCGTATTCCAACCCTCCTAGAGGTCGACTGCGTAGTACTGGCCGAGCAGGTCCGCTCCGAAGCTGGTGTGCGATTCCTCGTCGGTCAGGATGAAGCCGCGTGCGAGGTACAGGTGTCGCGCGGCCGCGAGTGGATCATTCGTCCACAGGACCATCCGCTGATAGCCGGCGCCCCGTGCAAATGCCAAGCATTCATCGACGAGTCGCCCGCCAAGGCCGTGTCCTCGGCCCTCCTCGGTCACCAGCAGGATGCGCAATTGAGCGTCACCGGTGTCCGTCCGAACGCAGAACACGCAGCCGACGCGTCGACCGTCGACCTCGGCGATCCACGCCGCCTCGAGGGCCGGATCGTGGTGGTTGGCGTAGTCGGCGGCGATGCGCGCGACGAGAGCCTCGAACGTCTGGTCCCAGCCGAACTCGCGGGCGTACTGCTCACCGTGCGCCTGCACGACCCAGCCAAGATCGCCGGGCTGGCCCAGGAGCCGGATATTCGTAGTCGGCATGCCGCATCCTTTACTGAAACGATTGTTTCAGTATGCTCGGCTGATGACCGGATCACAACACATTGCGTCTGATCGCGAGACGGAGCTGCTGGATGCCGCCTATCGATATGTGCTCGAGCACGGCTTGGTGGGACTGTCGCTCCGCCCGCTGGCGACCGCGATCGGGTCGAGTCCGCGCGTCCTGCTGTTTCTGTTCTCGTCGAAGGAAGGCCTCGTGCGCGCCGTACTCCGGCGGGCGCGCCAGGACGAGGTCGCGGCGCTCGGCGACCTCCGCTCCGCCGACAGCACCACCCGCGAGCTTTGGGCGTGGCTGGCCGCCCCGCACCATCGGCGATTGCTCACCCTGTGGCTCGAGACCTACGCCTTGTCGGTGTCGGACCCCGCTGGGCCGTGGGATGACTTCGCGGCCCAGACCGTTGCTGACTGGCTGGATCTGCTCGCCGTCTCGCTCCCGCCGGAGAGGGCAACGCTCACCCTTGCCGTGTTGCGCGGTGCGCTGCTGGATCTCCTCGCCACCGGCGATGTGGACCGCACGACCCGGGCCGTCGAAGCCCACCTGGCGGCTTGACGGCGAAGCCGAGCGCCCGATCCGTGAGAGCATCACCCGGTGACGACACCCCCTGGCGGCCTTGACGCCGCCGATCCGCTCGCGGCGTTCCGCGACAGGTTCGTGATCGACGATGATCTCGTCGCGTACCTCGACGGCAACTCGCTGGGCAGGCTTCCGCGAGCCACCGCTGAACGCCTCGCCGGCTTCGTGACCGAGGAGTGGGGTGGGCGGCTCATCCGTGGGTGGGACGCGGGCTGGGTCGACCTACCCGTCACAGTCGGCGACGAGCTGGGGGCAGCTCTGCTGGGCGCTGCGGCCGGGCAGACCGTGATCGCGGACTCGACATCGGTCAACATCTTCAAGCTCCTGCACGCCGCCGCGTCGATCCGTCCTGATCGCAACGAGATCGTGATTGATGCCACGAATTTCCCGACCGACCGTTATCTCGTCGAGTCGGTCGCCGCCTCGCGCGGGCTCGATGTCCGTTGGCTCGAGCCCGATCTGGTCGAGAGCATCACCGCCGACGTGCTGGCGGCCGTGCTCGGTGAGCGAACCGCCGTGGTGGTGCTGAGCCAGGTCGACTATCGCTCAGGCACGCTCCTCGACCTGCCAGGACTGACCTCGTTGATCCACGACGCAGGTGCGGTGGTGGTCTGGGACCTGTGCCATTCCGCCGGCGTCATACCCATCACTCTCGATGTGGCCGAGGTCGACTTCGCGGTCGGCTGCACCTACAAGTACCTCAACGCCGGCCCCGGAGCACCCGCCTTCCTCTACGTCGCCGAACGCCATCTCGACGCCGTGACGCAGCCGATCACGGGTTGGTGGAGCGCTGCCGACCTGTTCGCCATGGCGGACACGTATGAGGCGTCGCCCACGATCCGGCGGATGCTCAGTGGCACTCCCAACGTCGGAGGGATCCTGGCTGTGCAGGAGGGCGTACGCCTGATCGCCGAGGCGGGGGTCGACCGGATCCGGGAGAAGTCGGTGGCCCTCATGGCCTACGCCGTCGAGCTGCTCGACGAAGCAGGGCTCGAGATCGTGACGCCCCGTGAACCGGAGCTGCGTGGAAGCCACGTGACGGTGCGACACCGCAATGCCCGCGACATCACCGCGCAGCTCATCGAGCGCGGCGTGATCCCCGACTTCCGGGAGCCCGACCTGATCCGTCTCGGACTCTCCCCGCTGACGACTTCGTACGCCGAGGTGGCGGCGGGCGTGGCGCTCCTGGTCGAGCTCGCGCGCTGAGTCAGACCGAGGCGCGGTCGGCGATCTCCTTCTTGTACTTTCCTCGGCCGATCAGCTTGTAGAGCACTCGTGCCGGCGGGGGCACGCGGGTCATGAACTGTTTGCGTTCCTCGGGGGTCTGGTCCTCGAGGATGTAGCCGAGCTGCACCAGCAGCCGGCTCTTGGACAGCGACGCCATGCCGGCCTCGCCGACCGCGTTCCACTCCGCAGCTGTCATGGAGGTCTCGGCCACAGGCAGGATCTCGTCCTCCTCCTGGCCGAGGTGGGCGTCCAGGGTGCTGCTGATCTCGTCGAGCAGGACGGCCAGGGCCTCGCGGTGCTCGGCCGAGGCGTCGGCGTCCCACGGTGTCGCCAGCCCCGCAACCTGGTCGAGCAGCGCCGACACCTGCTGATGCTGTTGGCGCATGATGCCGACGTGGATCGCGCAGGCCGGCGCGCGTACTTCGAGCTTGTCGAAGACCAGCTCCTCCTCACCGTGGTGATGGTGGTGCAACATGTCGACGATCTCGAGAACGTGCGCCGTGACGCGGCCGGCCTTCGCGGTGTCACCCACATCGACGGCACGCACCATCGGCGGCGCCAGCTTGAACTCTCGGCGGAACACGCCGTGGATCATCTTCATGTCGTCGGTGTTGCACCCGTACGACTGCGTGGTGTCGGTCATCGCGCGTTCCTCTCGTTCGATCGAGATCACGATAGAACGAGCGCAGGTCGGGCGTGAGGGTTTTCGTCTCGTACGATCATGGCCATGACTCGAGTCGCAGTGCTGGGTGCCAAGGGACGTATGGGTACGGAGTCGATCCGCGCCTTGAGCGCCGCCGATGGCATCGAGGTCGTCGCCGAGATCGATCTCGACGACTCGCTCGACCTGATCACGTCCAGCGGCGCCGAGGTCGCACTCGACTTCACCAGCCCCGCCGCAGCCCTCGACAACGTTCGCTGGTGCATCCAGCACGGCATCCACGTCGTCGTCGGCACGTCCGGCTTCGACGACGCCAAGGTCGACGAGGTGCGCGCCGCGCTCGGGGACAAGCCGGCGAGTGGTGTCCTCGTCGTGCCCAACTTCTCGATCGGCGCCGTGTTGATGATGCGCTTCGCCGCGACGGCCGCCCCGTTCTTCGAGTCGGTCGAAGTCATCGAGATGCACCACCCCGACAAGATCGACGCGCCGTCGGGCACCGCGACGCGTACGGCCGAGCTGATCGCCGCGGCCCGCTCCGATGCCGGCTCCGCCGCGCTGCCCGACGCCACCACAACGGATCCAGAAGGCGCACGTGGCGCCAAGGTCGCCGGAGTCCCCGTCCATTCGGTGCGTGCCCGCGGATTCGTGGCATCTCAAGAGGTGCTGCTCGGAGGCGCCGGCGAGACACTCTCGATTCGCCACGACTCCAATGCGCGAGAGTCGTTCATGCCCGGGGTGGTTGCGGCCGTACGAGCCGTCGCCTCACGCCCTGGCGTCACGGTCGGTCTGGACTCGGTCCTCGGTCTCTAGCCGAGACGCACGAGCGCTGCCGCCAGCGCGGCGCCCACGACAACGGGTAGGAACGGCACCCGCAGCGTCAGAAGCACGGCCGCGACTCCGAGGCCCAACAGGCGGGCGTCGATGCGTATCGATGAGCCGTCGGCGAAGACCTGCACCGCGATCAGCGCCCCCAGCAGGGCGACCGGGATGAGTCCGGCAGCGCGCTCGGTCACCGGATGCTTGAGGACGCGCTCGGGCACGGACAGCCCGGCGTACTTCAGAGCGAAACAGCCCACCGACATCACCACGATGCCGACCCAGACGTCACTCATCCTGGTCCTTGGGGTGCCAGAGCATGCCGAGGATGACCGCCGCACCGCCGCCGATGATGATCGGCACGCCCGCGGCGGTGACAGGGACGACGCCGAGCGCCACGGCGGCCGCGAGCAGCGCGATGGAGCGCGCGTACCAAGAGTCCAGGCGGGGCCACAGCAGCGCGAGGAAGGCCGCTCCGACCGCGGCATCGAGGCCGTACGTGCGAGGGTCACCAATGGCGTTGCCCGCCAGCGCACCGGCAAATGTCGTGGCGTTCCACAGGATGAAGATCGAGATGCCGGTCCAGTAGAAGCCCAGTCGGGTCTGGCGTTTCGTCTCGCGGGTGACCGCCATCGCCGTGGACTCATCGATGACGAGGTGTGCCGAGGCGAGTCTCGCCGGGCCGTCCAGGTCGAGCTTGGGCGCGAGGCTCAGACCATAGAACAGATTGCGACTGCCGAGCAGGATCGCGGTGAACGCGCCGGTGATCGGATTGCCGCCGGACGCGATGATGCCGATGAAGGCGAACTGCGATGCGCCGGTGAACACCAGCAGTGACAGCACGCAGGTCTGCATGACGCTGAGCCCGGACGCCGTCGAAATCGCGCCGAACGAGACACCATAGGTGCCGGTGGCGAGGCCGACGCCGAGCGAGTTGACGACGACCGATCGGTCCGTCGTCACGTCAGACTCGTGTGCAACCGGATCTGCTTGACCGTGCCCCCGGTTTCGGACTCGAGTTCGCGGTGAGCGCCATCCGGCTCCCAGCCGGACTCCGTGACGAAGCGGCGCAGCGCGTCGTCGGTGGAGGTGACCCACCAGAGAGCGCGCGTGAACTTGTCGGCGGCCAGCGTGTCCATTGCGGCCTGCAGCAGGCGCGAACCATGACCGGCCCGCTGATGCGCCGGATCGATCACGAATTCGCCGACTTCACCGTCGCCCACCTGGTCGCTGTCGGGGTCGTACGACGGATGCACCAGCGCGAACCCCCGAACGTCGGCACGTTCGAGTGCGACGAGCACACGCATGCGGGCGTCCTTGGGGGAGTTGAGCGTCGTGACCCAGCGAGTTGCCAGCTCCTCGGGATCGAGCGCGTCGATCTCCGCGGCGGGGATCAGGTCGGCGTACTGCTCACGCCAGGCGGTCAGCTGCACTCGCACCATGGCAGGTGCGTCATCTGGCCAGGCGAGCCTGGCGCTGACATCCGCGCTCACGGGCGCAGGAAGCTCTCGACGAGCCCGGACTTGGCTCCGGCGGCGTCGAGCATCGCGGCGGCCATCGACGTGTTGCGCAGGCTCGGCCAGGTCTCCCAGGCGAGCACGAGCAGGCCCGGGAAGCCGGCAATGACAAGGGGCCAACCGGCGTAAGGGGTCACGAATGCCACGAGCACCGCGATGAGCAGCGGCAGCTCGCAGAAGATCAGCTTGCGCACCGTGAGCTTGGCGAATATCCCGACGGCTGTGCCGCGCAGGTCGCGAGCGTTGGTGTCAGCCGGAAGCGGGCGCACCGAGTGCCACGCGCGTTCGGCGAAGACTGTCCCGGCGATGACGATCGCCACGAGGGCGCCCGCGAGCCAGACCGGCGGGAAGTCAGCATCGGTGCCACCGAGCATCCAGAACAGCAGGACAAAGAATCCTGCGGTCAGTGCCCACTGCAGCATCGCGAAGTTGCGGAGCTCTCGTGGGTTGTCGGCATACTCGACGCTCGGCATGTGGAGAGTTTCCCACACGAGTCGAGTCACCCGGATCGACGCGCGCCAAGATGACTCGGCGTCGCGGTCCAGATTGATAACCTGAGCAGATGCGGGCCTACCTCGATCTTGTGCAGCGAATCCTCGATGAAGGAGTCGCCAAGGGCGACCGGACGGGCACCGGCACGCGCAGCGTTTTCGGGCATCAGATGCGGTTCGACCTGCGAGAGGGATTCCCGCTGGTCACGACCAAGAAGGTGCACCTCAAATCGGTCGTCGCCGAGCTGCTGTGGTTCATTGCCGGCGACACCAACACGCAATACCTGCGCGACAACGGCGTGACGATCTGGGACGAGTGGGCCGACGACAATGGCGACCTCGGGCCGGTCTACGGCTACCAGTGGCGGTCATGGCCGGCTCCGGACGGACGCCATGTCGACCAGCTGGCCCAGGTCATCGAGCAGATCAAGACCAACCCCGACTCGCGTCGCCACGTCGTGAGTGCCTGGAATGTCGCGGACCTCGACGCGATGGCGCTGATGCCGTGTCACGCGTTCTTCCAGTTCTACGTCGCCGACGGTCGGCTCTCCTGCCAGATGTACCAACGCTCCGCGGATGTGTTCCTCGGCGTTCCGTTCAACATCGCTTCGTATGCCTTGCTGACCCACATGGTGGCGCAGGTGACCGGACTTGAGGTTGGCGACTTCGTGCATACGCTCGGCGACGCGCACCTCTACGTCAACCACCTCGACCAGGCGCGTGAGCAGCTCACCCGTGAGCCCCGCCCGCTGCCCGAGTTGTGGCTCGACCCGTCGGTGACGTCGATCGACGACTTCACCCTCGACTCGATCAAGGTCACCGGCTACGACCCGCACCCGGCGATCAAGGCCCCGATTGCCATATGAGTGTCACGCTCGTCGTGGCGATCGGCGCGAACGACGTGATCGGCGCCGATGGCGGCATGCCCTGGCCACGCACGGGTGACCAACTGCAGTTCAAGGCCCTCACGATGGGTCATCCGATCGTGATGGGCCGCGCGACGTACGACTCGATCGGGCGGGCCTTGCCGGGCCGCACCACGATCGTGGTCACGAGGCAACCGCACTGGACCGCCGAGGGTGTGCTGGTGGCCGGGGGTGTGGCCGAGGCGATCACGAAGGCGAAGGGGCTTGACGAGGACGTGTTCGTGATCGGCGGAGCGCAGATCTACGCCGAGGCACTCGCCGATGGTCTGGTCGATCGGATGGCGGTGACGCGGGTCGACCTTGCGCCGCAGGGCGACACGTACTTCCCCGACCTCGACTGGGACGACTGGATCGAGACCTCTCGTGACGATCACTCCGACGGCGATCCGGGCTACGTCATCGTGACCTACGAAAGGCGTGAATGACGACCGAGCCGCGGTATGTGCCCGCCGCCGGCCGCGAGTCGTTGACGAAGTTCTACGACCTCGGCATCAAGATCACGATGCGTGAGGGCGCCTGGCGCTCCGCACTCGCCGAGGCCGTCACGGCCGGCGCACCAGCGACGATCGTCGACATTGGCTGCGGCACCGGCACGTTGACGCTGGCGATCGCGGCGCGGACCACCGCGAAGGTGGTGGGGATCGACGGAGACGCCCAGATCCTTGCCCTGGCCCGCAAGAAGTCCGGTGCCGAGGCGATTGACTGGCGCGAGGCGTACGCCGATCGCCTGCCGCTCGACGATGCATCGGTGGACCGGGTCGTGACCTCGCTGGTGCTGCACCATCTCGCACCCGCGACCAAGGTGGCAGCACTGAACGAGATGTTTCGGGTGCTCCGGCCTGGCGGCAGCCTGTTCGTCGCCGACTGGGGCAAGCCCCACGGTCCTGCCACGCGTGCGGCGTTCTTCGGCCTGCAGTTGCTCGACGGGTTCGCCAACACCGCCGACCACGCCCGGGGGCTCATCCCGCGATACATCGCCGATGCGGGTTTCGTCTCTATCGCGCGAATCGATCGTCTCCGTACGATTGCCGGGACATTCGAGATCCTCCGCGCAACGCGTCCCTGAACGTCAGTCTCGGTCGTCAGGGTCCTCGAGGAGTGGTTCGTCGATGACGGGGGTCTGACCGGTGACGCGCGCGGCGCGTTCGACACCATCATCGTCTCCGCTGAACAGGCCGCTGGGTTCAGAACGACTGCGCTTGGGAGCCACACGCTCGACCGATTCGACCCGGAATCGAGGGAGTCCGCCTTCGTTCTTGCTCTGCAGCCAGTCGACCATGCGCTCGCGTACGAAGCAGCGCAGGTCGAAGAGGGTTGGCGCATCCTTCGCCGTGACCAAGATCCGGACCCGCACCCACCCGTTGATCGCGTCGGTCACCTGCAGGACGTTGACTCGCCCGTCCCAGAGGTCCGTGGTCGGCAAGATGCGCTCCAGCTCGAGGCGCATGCCGTCGGGGCTGACCCGCCAGTCGACGTCCATCTCGACCGATCCGAGCAGCTCAGAATGCTTGCGGGTCCAGTTCTGGAACGGGGTCGTCGTGAAGTAGGTGGTGGGCAGCACCATGTTTCGGTCGTCCCACAGGCGGACCACGACATAGCTCAGGGTGATCTCATCGACCCAGCCCCACTCTTCCTCGACGATGACCGCATCGCCGTAGCGGATAGATCCACTGAAGGCGATCTGGAGCCCGGCGAACAGATTGGCCAGAGTGGATTGCGCGGCCACGGCGGCGACGACCGAGATCACTCCCGCTGAGGCGAGCACGCTGGTCCCGATCGCGTCGACCCGAGGGAAGCTCAGCAGGACCGCGCCGACTGCAAGGACCACGATGATGACCAACGTGAGTCGGCGAATAACGCCGGCCTGTGTGAGAGCACGGCGAGCGGCAAGATTGTCCGCAACGTCGATGCGGTAGCGACGCAGCCCCAGGTCCTCGAGCGCCAGGACGATCGCCCCCACGAGCCACGCGACCGACACGATGACCAGCACCCGCATGCTCAGGTTGACCGCTCGCCCGACGTCGTCGCTTCCGGACCACGGCGCACCGGATCGGATGGCGATCGCGAGTGCGGTGACGGTCACGAGGATGCGAAATGGGAACCGGGCTGTGCGTTCGAGATGTCGCGCCACGACGGAACGCCTGCCCAGCAGACGGACGACGAGGTACGCCACCACGATGACTGCGAGCGCGCTGCCGACCGCCACGGCGACGGCGATCGCGAAACCGCTCCACGTGTCGTTCATGAGTCCATCGTGTCCTGTCCGGGAGTAGTCACAACTCCGGGACCGCCCACGTCAGGGCAGGATCGCGAGCTGGCGGCTCTGTGCCAGCAGGTTGCCGGCCTCGTCCCAGAGCTCGCAGTCCTCTTCGTGGTAGCCGTTGATGATGTGCCGCGTCGTCAGGCGGGTGGCGATCCAGCCCGGCGTCGGCAGCCGGTGCAAGTGGACCGTGAGCTGCACCGTCATCGATGCCAGTTCCCCGACCTCGAGCACCGGCGGAGCGTACGAGTCGCAGAGGAACGCCAGCGCCGGAAAGTCGATCTCGCGCCCGCCGGCAAGGCGCTGCCACAACTCCGCGGTGGGATCGCCGCTCGGCGTGCCGAGAGACCAACCTGGTGCCGCGCTGAGCCGGTAGTCGACCCGGTCGAAGATCGTCGAGCTCGGCAGGGCATCGGGGAAGTCCTTCGGATCAAAGCAGTCGTCGGGCGCAGGCAGCGCCGGGGGAGTGCCGAGCTCGAGCGAGCGCCCACCCCCGCGCGGCCCGAAGCTCGCAAGCAGCTGGGCGATGTGCCGCTCACCCTCGTGCAGGCTGGCCTCGCCGGTCTGCACCCGCCGTCCGCGGCGCACCAATGACGTACGGAGCTCCGCCGGGGCGGACTCGGGGGAGGCGAGGTAGGTGATCGCCGCGACCAGAGGCTCGTCCAGGTCGTACTCATCGCCGAGACCGCGAAGCATTGCCGCGAGGATGTAGCCGCCGTTGGGCTTGCCGAGCGGTGTGTTCCACCGATCGGTCAGGGTCAGGTCGCGGACCCCGTCGCCGCGTGACGACGAAGCGGTGTCAACGTCATAGATGTCGTCACTCATGCCGCATGATTCTCTCGCTGGCGCTCGCTCACGCGCCCATCCTGCCGGTCGTCACTGACACGCCACGAACCGGTAGCCTGAAGGCATGACGTCGCCGCTCGCCACCGAGGCTGCGCCTTTCGGGCGCGTGCTGACCGCAATGGTCACGCCGTTCACCCCGGACGGCGAGCTCGATCTGGCTGCTGCCCAGAAGGTTGCGTCCTATCTCGTCGATCAGGGCAATGACGGTCTCGTCATCAGCGGCACCACCGGTGAGTCGCCGACCACCACGGTCGAAGAGGATGGCCACCTCCTCAACGCCGTCATCGAAGCCGTTGGTGACCGAGCATCCGTCGTCGCCGGTGTCGGAACCAACAACACCCGCCACTCGATCGAGCTGGCCCAACAGGCCCGCAAGGCAGGCGCACACGGACTGCTGATCGTGACGCCCTACTACAGCAAGCCGCCGCAGTCGGGCATCATCGCGCACGTCAACGAAGTTGCTCGTGCTGGCGAAGACACTCCCGTCATGCTCTACGACATCCCCAGCCGCACCGCGGTCAAGATCGCCGAGCAGACGTACGCCGAGCTGACCAAGAATCCGCTCGTCGTGGCGGTCAAGGACGCGGTCGGTGACTTCGAGCGTGGCGCCTGGCTGATGCGCGAGACCGGCATCAAGTTCTACTCCGGCGATGACGCCGCAAATCTCGGCTGGCTCGCCTACGGCGCCAGCGGCATCGTGAGCGTCGTCTCGCACGCGGCATCGCGGCCCTACGCCGACATGGTCGCTGCCGTTGATGCGGGCAATCTCCCCGAAGCCCGAGCGATCAACACCCGACTCCTCCCCGCCGTCAAGGCGATGATGACCCACACGCAAGGCGCGATCACTGCCAAGGTTGCCCTGCAACTGCTCGGCGTACTCGAGCACCGCACCATGCGTGCACCCCTCCCCGACGCCACCGACGAGGAAGTCGCGATCGTTCGCGCCGGACTCGTGGCCTCGGGCCTTCTCGAAAGCTAAGCATTTCCATATGAACGAGCGCCAGCGAGTGAGTCATGATGCCGGTTTCATGCCGTCATCTTCGTATCTTTGGTTTGTCACGGAGGTGACGGCATGAGCCACATGCACCTCGACCTCGCACTTCCTCCTGCTCTGCCCGACGGCGCGCTGCGGGTCATCCCGCTCGGCGGACTCGGAGAGATCGGCCGCAACATGACGGTCTTCGAATACGGCGGCAAGCTGCTGATCGTCGACTGCGGGGTGCTCTTCCCCGAGGAGAACCAGCCCGGTGTCGACCTGATCCTTCCGGACTTCGGTCCGATCCGTGACCGCCTCAAGGACGTCGTCGGCATCGTGCTCACGCACGGCCACGAGGACCACATCGGCGGCGTGCCCTATCTCCTGCGCGAGCGTGGAGACATCCCCGTCATCGGCTCCCAGTTGACCCTGGCCCTGCTCGACCCCAAGCTCAAGGAGCACCGGCTCAAGGACGCGCCGAAGCACGTCGTCGTCGAGGGTGACGTCGAGTCATTCGGACCGTTCGAGCTCGAGTTCGTCGCGGTCAACCACTCGATCCCCGACGCCCTCGCCGTGGCGATCAAGACGCCGGCCGGCGTTGCGCTGCACACCGGCGACTTCAAGATGGATCAGCTGCCGCTCGACGGGCGCATCACGGACCTGCGAGCGTTCGCCCGCCTCGGTGAGCAGGGTGTCGACCTGTTCCTGACCGACTCCACCAACGCCGAGGTGCCGGGCTTCACGACGTCGGAGCGCAACATCACTCCGGCAATCGACGCGGTCTTCGCCAACAGCACCCGGCGGATCATCGTGGCGTCATTCGCCTCGCACATCCACCGCGTCCAGCAGGTCATCGATGCGGCGGTCAAGCACAACCGCAAGGTCGCATACGTCGGCCGCTCGATGGTCCGCAACATGCAGATCGCCCGAGACCTCGGCTACCTCCATGTGCCAGATGGTGTCGTCGTCGACAAGATCGATGCCGCTCCGCCCAACAATATGGTGCTGATGTCGACCGGTTCGCAGGGCGAGCCGATGGCGGCGCTCTCGCGGATGGCCAACAACAGCCACCAGCAGGTCAGCCTCGAGCCCGGCGACACCGTGCTGATGGCATCGTCGCTGATTCCGGGCAACGAGAACGCGATCTATCGGGTGATCGACGGCTTGACCAAGCTCGGCGCCAATGTCGTGCACAAGGGCAATGCGCTGGTGCACGTCTCGGGTCACGCCTCGGCCGGCGAGCTGCTCTATTGCTACAACATCGTCAAGCCCAGCAATGTCCTGCCGGTGCACGGCGAGATCCGCCACCTGCACGCCAACGCCAAGCTCGCGACGGCAACCGGGGTCCCCAATGTCCTGCTCGCCGAGGACGGCTATGTCATCGACCTCGTCGACGGCCATGCGTCGATCACCGGAGTCGTCGAGTGCGGCTACGTGTACGTCGATGGCTCGTCAGTCGGAGATCTCACCGATTCCGAGCTCAAAGACCGCCGGGTGCTCGGCGAAGAGGGCTTCATCTCCGTTGTCGTCGTGATCGACTCGACGAATGGCAAGATCCTGTCCGGGCCCGAGATCCACGCCCGCGGCATAGCCGAGGACGACTCGGCATTCGACGAGGTCATGCCCAAGATCGTCTCCGCGCTGGAGGAGGCGCTCCGCGAGGGCACGCATGACTCGCGGCAGCTCGAGCAGACGATCCGCCGCGTGCTGGGCTCATTCGTCGGTCGCAAGCTGCGGCGTCGACCGATGATCCTGCCGGTCGTCCTCGAAGCCTGAGCGCACATCAGCCGTATCCCTGTGCAGATGTAACCAAACCTCGCGCCTGAGTTAACCGGCCCGAAACAGCCGACATCGACTGTGGACATGTGTCCGCCTCACGTCGAAATTCACGCAATTTCGACTATCGGTGGGTTTGGTGCACGGGTTGTCATTGCACCGAGAGCATCTCGGGTCTCTCGGTCCGGCCACGGCACGCCTGGGGGTGTCGCGTGTGAACCGCAGTCTGATCCTGTGTGCCCATGGTTCACACGACACCCGCGGACGTCTCGCGCTCGCGGCGTTGCTCAACGCCGTACGGCGTGAGGCGCATGATCTCGACGTCGTGGATGGCTTTGTCGATGTGCAGGATCCGTCGATCGCCGATGTGGTGGCCGGCACCTCGGGCCCACGCGCCATCGTCCCGCTGATGCTGGCGTACGACCGGCCGGTCAGCGTGGACATCGTGCAGGCTTCCCACCTCGACCCACTCGCGGTCGTCACCCCGCCGCTCGGCCCCGACTGGGTGCTGGCCGAGGTGGGCGTTCGTCGCCTCGTGGAGGCCGGCGCACGCGCGGAGGACACCATCGTCCTGGCAGCTGACACCACGAATGACGATCGTGCGATCGCCGACATCGGCAAGGC
Source organism: Aeromicrobium sp. (assembly GCA_025965115.1). Classification (GTDB taxonomy): domain Bacteria; phylum Actinomycetota; class Actinomycetes; order Propionibacteriales; family Nocardioidaceae; genus Aeromicrobium. The sequence goes on along the minus strand of JAOPXO010000241.1, from coordinate 674 downwards.
GGCCCGGCTGCTCAGCGCGGTCTGGGGTGGCCGAGTTCACGTCGGCACCCTGGGCGGTCCGGACGCCCCGCTGGCGGACGCGGTCGACGTCGCACGCGCATACGGCCGGCGGGTCGTGGTGTCGACCTACGTGCTGTCGCCGGGCACGGCCTCGTACGCGATTGCGCAGTCCGGTGCCGATGTCGTGACCGAACCACTGCTCGACAGCGGTCCGCCCGACCCGCGGCTGGTGAGCCTGGTGCTCGCTCGCGCGCGGTCGAAGGGTGGCTGGGACTCGGTCGGCGCGGTCCCCGTTTCCCACGCCCGGGACGGCGGGGTTGACGCGTAACGCTCGAGTTCTGCTTTAGGCTTCGACCATGGCGACCCGAACGTCTTCCCCGCCGCGCAAGCGGCCGTCCGGCAGCCAGGCCCGCAAGAAGCCCGCTTCGAAGCGCAAGCCGCAGGCACGCAAGCCTGCAGCTCGACGCCCCGCAGCCCGCCGCACGGGACCTGGTCCAATTGCTGCTGTCTTCAATGCGTTGCTGCGCGCCTCGACAGCCATGTGGCTCGGCCTTGCCGGAGCAGTGGGCGCAATCGCCCGCAGCATCGGTCACAGTGCCAAGGACCTCGAGCCCGAGCAGCGGCGCGACGGCGTGGGCTTCGGCCTGCTCGGCCTCGGCATCGTGGTCGCCGCC
>JAOPXO010000210.1 GCA_025965115.1 Aeromicrobium sp. | reverse complement strand
CGTACTTCGCCAGCACGACGAGGGACAACGCCAGGGTGATCAGCGAGACGCCCAAGGCGACATACTTCGCCCGCCAGTGCGGTGCCGCGCCGCGGGGCAGGACCGCCAGCAGCACGGCGCCCGCGATTGGGATCGCGGCAAGGATTGTCAGGATCATGCGAGGGTCACCACCAGGAGAGCCAGGAGTACGAGGGCGGCGCCACCGAACATCATCAGGGCGTAGGAGCGGACATAGCCGGTCTGCGGTTGCCGCAGGAGCTGCGAGGTGTCACCAAGCCGGTCTGCGATGCCGGTCACGAGACCGTCAACGCCCTTGCCGTCGAACCACACGAGGAATCGCGTGAGGTGACGGGTCGGACGTACGACGACGGCGTCGTTGAGCTCATTGCCGTAGAGCTCGTGGCGCCCGGCGCGCGCGAAGACAGACACCGAGCTGTCCGCAGGGGTCTCGGCGGCGACGGGTCGGCGGCCGTAGAGCAGGTAGCCGGCGGCCACGCCGATCACCACGACGAGCAGTGCCAACAGGCTGATCGACAGGGCCGAGATGGGCAGGTCTTCCTCCGGGACCTTGCCGACCACAGGGCTCAGCCAGTCGGGGATCCAGTTGCCGAGCAGCAGGAGGCCGCCCAGTGCGGACGCGGCGGCCAGCACCATCAACGGCACGGTCATGACCTTGGGCGACTCGTGCGGGTGGACATCGTCCTGCCAGCGCTTCTCGGAGAAGTAGGTCATCATCATCATGCGCGTCATGTAGAACGCCGTGACGCCGGCGCCGAGGAGGGTGCCGAGGCCCACCCAGATGTTGTGGTCGAACGCGCCTTCGATGATCTTGTCCTTGGACCAGAAGCCGGCGAACGGAGGGACGCCGATGATCGCGAGGTAGCCGAGCGCGAAGGTCGCAAACGTGTAGGGCATCGCCTTGCGCAGCGCGCCGTAGTGCCGCATGTTGACGTCGTCGTCCATGCCGTGCATGACCGAGCCGGCGCCGAGGAACAGATTGGCCTTGAAGAAGCCGTGAGTGATCAGGTGGAAGATCGCGAACGCATAGCCGGCCGGGCCGAGTCCGGCGGCCAGCATCATGTAGCCGATCTGGCTCATCGTCGAGCCGGCGAGCGACTTCTTGATGTCGTCCTTGGCGCAACCGATCCAGGCACCGGCGAGCAGCGTCACGAGGCCGACGACGATGACCGCATTGCGAGCCGTCTCGGACGCGTCGAAGATGCCGTGCGAGCGTACGACGAGGTAGACGCCGGCGGTGACCATGGTTGCCGCGTGGATCAGCGCTGACACCGGGGTCGGACCCTCCATCGCGTCGAGCAGCCAGCTCTGCAGCGGCACCTGCGCCGACTTGCCGCACGCACCGAGCAGGAGGAGCAGGCCGAGCGCGGTCGCGACACCCTTCGCGGCGCCGGGTGCGGCTGCGTTGACCGCGCCGACCGCGGTCGTGCCGAACTGGGCGAACATCAGCATGATCGCGAGCGCCATGCCGAGGTCGCCGACCCGGTTGACGACGAAAGCCTTCTTGGCCGCCGCCGCTGCGGACTCTTTGTGCTGCCAGAACCCGATGAGAAGGTATGAGGCCAGGCCCACGCCTTCCCAGCCGAGGAACATCACCAGGTAGTCGGCCGCGAGCACGAGGGTCAACATCGCGGCGATGAACAGGTTGAGGAACCCGAAGAACCTGCGACGCCGCGCGTCATTGGCCATGTAGCCGATCGAGTAGATGTGGATCAGCGTGCCGACCCCGGTGATCAGCAGGACGAACAGACCCGAGAGCTGGTCGTACGTGAAGGACATCTCGACGTGGAAGCGGCCGGCCTGGATCCAGGTGAACAGATCGGTGCTGTGCGACCGATGGGCGGCGTCCTCACCCAGCAGGCGGACGAACAGCACGACACCCAGCACGAAGGACGCGGCCGAGGCGAACGTGCCGATCAGGTGGCCGAAGCCATCGGCCTCCTTGCCCCAGGTGAGCAGGAGCGCGGCACCCGCGAGCGGAATGGCGATCAGCAGCCATTGAAGATCAAACATCGTCGCGCCCCTATGACTTCAACAGGCTCGCATCGTCGACCGAGGTCGAGCGACGCGTGCGATAGATGGACACGATGATGGCCAGTCCGACGACGACCTCGGCTGCGGCCACGACCATGACGAAGAACGCCGCGACCTGGCCGTCGAGATTGCCGGACTGGCGCGAGAAGCTGACGAACGCGAGGTTGGTCGCGTTGAGCATCAGCTCGATGTTCATGAAGACCACGATTGCGTTGCGGCGTACGAGCACGCCGACCGAGCCGATCGTGAACAGGATGAGAGACAACGTGATGTATGAGCTCATGCCGCCACGTCCGTGGAGAAACGGTACGGACGCGTCGACATGAGACCTGTGTCATGGTTCACTCGCTGGCGCTCGCTCACTTGTCCGTCCCTTCGACGTCATCCAGCTGCTCGACGACCTTGTCGATGTCGTCGTCGAAGCCATCGCGCTGCTGGCCGCGGGCGACGATGCTCGAGGCGATCGACGACTCGAGCGGCGTGCCGTCAGGTAGCAAGGCCGGAGTGTCGACGGCGTTGTGGCGGGCGAACACGCCAGGCGTGGGCAACGGTCCGGGGTGGCGGCCCGACTCGGCGTACTCACGCATGCGGCGGGCGGCGATCTCGGCCTGCGTCTGCCGGGGCACGAGCAGCTCCTTGTGCGCCAGCACCATCGCGCCGACGGCGGCAGTGATCAGCAGCGCGCTGGTGAACTCGAAGGCGAGTACGTACTTCCCGAACAGCAGCTGCGCGAGGCCGTAAGGGTTGCCGTTGGTGTTGGCGGCGTTGAGCCCCTTGACCGAGCCCGTGACGGTCTGACCGATCGCGAGTACGGCCGTGATGCCGAAGATCAGGCCGATGACGGTGGCCACGAATCGCTGGCCACGGATGGTCTCCTTCACCGCGTCGGACGACTCGACGCCGACCAGCATCAGCACGAACAGGAACAACATCATGATCGCGCCGGTATAGACGATGATCTGCACGACGAACAGGAAGGGTGCGTTCTGCACGGCATAGAGGATTGCGAGGCTGATCATCACGACCGCCAGGCACAGGGCGGCATGCACGGCCTTCTTGGCGAACAGCAGGCCGAGGGCGGCGATCACCATGATCGGCGCGAGCAGCCAGAACGTGGTCACTCGGTCTCACGACCTTCGCCGGTTGAGCCTGTCGAAACGCCGCTCGAAACCCCGACGATCGGGAGCTGCATGCCCTTGTAGTAGTCGTGGTGGTCGTCGCTGATCAGCATCTCGTGCGGAGCCTCGACCATGCCGGGCAGCAGCGGGGCCAGCAGGTCGCTCTTCTCAAAGATCAGGTCGGCCCGGTTGTTGTCGGCGAGCTCGTACTCATTGGTCATCGTGAGCGCCCTTGTCGGACAGGCCTCGATGCACAGCCCACAGAGGATGCAGCGCAGGTAGTTGATCTGGTAGACGCGGCCATAGCGTTCGCCGGGGCTGTAGCGCCCGCCCTCGACGTTGGAGGCGCCCTCGACGTAGATCGCGTCGGCCGGGCAGGCCCAGGCGCACAGCTCGCAGCCGATGCACTTCTCGAGGCCGTCGGGCCAACGGTTGAGCTGGTGCCGTCCGTGGAAGCGTGGTGCCGTCGGGATCTTCTCGAAGGGGTACTGCTCCGTCACGGTCTTGCGGAACATCGTCCGGAACGTCACGCCGAAGCCGGCGATCGGGTCCCAGAGTGTCTCGCGGATCGGGTTCGTCATCAGCTGCTCCTCGGCTTCGCCTCAGGCATGGGTGGCACCGGGTAGCCGCCGGCGAAGGCGTCGACCTCGTCGGGCTCGGGTGGTGGTTCGGGGGTCTTCTTCTCCGGTATGAGGAACGTGAGCAGGACGAGAACGCCCGCGACAATGGCGACCCACATCAGCGTCTGCTGCCCCAGCATGTCTTCGTTCTTGAGCTTGCGGATCAGGGCGACCGCGACGATCCAGACCAGCGAGACCGGGATCAGCACCTTCCAGCCGAAGCTCATGAACTGGTCGTAGCGCATACGCGGAAGCGTGCCGCGCAGCCATACGAACATGAAGATGAAGGCCAGGGTCTTGCCGAAGAACCACAGCACCGGCCAGTAGCCGGTGTTGAGCACGCCGTCGTTGACCTGCGAAAGGCCGAACGGTGCACGCCAACCCCCGAGGAACAACGTCGTCGCCAGCGCGGAGACGGTGACCATGTTGACGTACTCGGCGAGGAAGAAGAGTGCGAACTTGAGCGAGGAGTACTCGGTGTGGAAGCCGCCGACCAATTCGCCCTCGGCCTCGGGGAGGTCGAATGGCGCACGGTTGGTCTCGCCGACCATCGCGATGCAATAGATGATGAACGACGGGAACAGCGGGACGAAGAACCACGTGCTGTGCTGGGCGGAGACGATTTCCGACGTCGACATCGAGCCGGCATACATGAACACCGAGACGAATGACAGGCCCATCGCGACTTCATACGAGATGACCTGGGCACTCGAACGCATACCGCCGAGCAGTGCGTAGATCGAGCCAGACGACCAGCCCGCGAGGACGATGCCGTAGACCCCGATCGACGTCATCGCGAGGATGTAGAGGACAGCCACCGGGAGGTCGGTGAGCTGCAGCGGCGTCATCCGGTCCGTGAACGGGATCTTCACCGTCGGACCGAACGGGATCACTGCCCAGGCGAGGAACGCCGGGATCGTGGCGAGGATCGGCGCCAGGATGTAGACGATCTTGTCGGCAGCCTTGACGACGATGTCTTCCTTGAGCGCGAGCTTCACGCCGTCGGCGAGGCTCTGCAGCAGGCCGAAAGGTCCGTTGACGTTGGGGCCGATCCGGTGCTGCATCTTGGCGACGACGCGACGCTCGAACCAGATGTTGAACAACGTGTAGACCATCAGGAAGACGAAGATCAGCACTGCCTTGAGCGCGATGACCCAGAACGGCTCGTGACCGAAGAGCGAGCTCATTTCTTGCCTCTCGCTCGTCGGGGTGCCTTGCCCGGTGCGACCGTCACGCGGTCACCGAATCCGGCGCCGAGAGTGGCGTGCAGGGCGGTGCCGCCGGAGTTGGCCGGGGCCCAGACGACTCCATCGGGCAGGTCGGCGACCTCGGCCGGAAGCGTCACGCTGCCGGCCTCGGTGGAAACCGTCGCGAACGTGCCCGGGTCGATGTCGAACGCCCCCAGGGTGTGCGCGCTGGCGCGGAGCACGGCTGGTCGTGCGGTGGCCCGGAACAGTTCTTGGCCGTCCTGGCCACGGCCGTCGTCGACGAGCTGGGGCCAGGTGTCGAGGGCGACGGTCCCCCTCGTGGCGACCTTCTTGCCGTGCTCGACGGGGGTCATCACCGGACGGTCACCGTCCCATGGCCCGACCTCGGTCATCTCTGCCCGGGCCTGATCGACGGTGCGGAATCCGAGCGGGGCGCCCAGCTCTTCGGCGATGCCGGCGAGCACGCGGATGTCGGTCAGCGAGTTGGGTTCGTGCAGCACGGCGCCGAACGCACGCATGCGGCCTTCCCAGTTGACGAAGGAGCCGGGCTTCTCGACCATCGGGGCGATCGGCAGGACAACATCGGCGCGGGTCGAGACCTCGCTCTCGCGGACCTCGAGACTGACCAGGAACCCGACGGCATCGAGCGCGGCGCGGGCTGCTGCCGGATCGGGCAGGTCGGCGACCTCGACACCAGCCACAACCAGCGCCTTGAGGGTGCCTGCGGTTGCCGAGTCGAGGATGCCGGAGGTGTCACGGCCCTTCTTGGACGGGATTGCGCGTACGCCCCACGCTGCGGCGAGATCGGCGCGAGCTTCGGCGACATCGAGCGGGCGACCACCGGGTAGCAGGGTCGGCAGGCAGCCGACCTCAACAGATCCGCGATCGCCTGCGCGGCGCGGGATCCAAGCCAGCGAGGCCCCCGACTTCTTGGCGGCGGCGAGAGCGGCGGTGTAGCCGCCCCGGACGGACGCGAGACGCTCGCCGACCAGGATGACGGCGTTCGCGTCGAGCTCGAGCTCGGCCAGGGCGGCCGGCTCATTGCCCGGCACCGTGCGGACGAGCTCGCCGGACATCTTGGTGAGGCCACGCGTCGTGTGGCTGGCGATCGAGATGACCTTGACGCCTTTGCGGGAGGCCTTGCGCAGGCGCAGGAACACGGCACCGGCCTCGTCCTCGGGCTCGAAGCCGACCAGGACGACCGTCGACGCCTTCTCCAGTCCTGCGTGGGTGACCACCGGGCCGGTCACCGCGACGTGTGAGGCGAGGAATGACGCCTCTTCATCGGAGTGCGCGCGGGCTCGGAAGTCGATGTCATTGGTCCTGAGCACCGTGCGGGCGAACTTGCTGTACGCGTAGGCGTCCTCGACCGTGAGGCGGCCACCGGTCAGCACGCCGACCTTGCCGGCTGCCGCGGCCAGCCCCTTGGCGGCGGCCGCGAGGGCATACGGCCAGGACGTTGGTTCGAGCTTGCCGGCCGCATTGCGTACGAGAGGGGTCGTGAGCCGGTCGGCCTGAGTCGCGGAGGTGAATGCGAAGCGGTCCTTGTCGGTGATCCACTCCTCGTTGACCTCGGGATCGTCGCCGGCCAGGCGGCGCATGACCTTGCCACGACGGTGGTCGACGCGGATCGCCGATCCGCACGAGTCGTGCTCGGCGATTGAGGGCGTCGACACGAGGTCGAATGGCCGCGCACGGAACCGGTAGTCCGCGCTGGTCAGGGCGCCGACCGGGCAGATCTGGATCGTGTTGCCTGAGAAGTAGGAGTGGAACGGCTCTTGTTCGTAGATGCCGACCTGCTGCTGCGAGCCACGCTCGATCAGCTCGATGAAGGGATCGCCGGCGATCTGCTCGCTGAACCGCGTGCAGCGCGCGCAGAGTACGCAGCGTTCGCGGTCGAGCAGCACCTGCTCGGAGACCTGGATCGGCTTGGGGAACGTGCGCTTGGTCTCGGTGAACCTGGTCTCGCCCTGACCGTGGGTCATTGACTGGTTCTGCAGCGGGCACTCACCGCCCTTGTCGCACACCGGGCAGTCGAGCGGGTGGTTGATCAGCAGGAACTCCATGTTGCCGCGTTGCGCCTTCTCGGCGATCGGCGACGTGACCTGGGTCTTGACCACCATGCCGGCGGCGACCTCGATCGTGCAGGAGGCCTGCGGCTTGGGGAATCCGCGGCCATTGCCGGCATCGGTGATGTCGACGAGGCACTGGCGACAGGCGCCGACCGGCTCGAGCAGCGGGTGATCGCAGAACCGCGGGATCTCGGTTCCGACCAGCTCGGCGGCCCGGATCACCAAGGTGCCCTTGGGGACGCTGACCTCGACATCGTCGATCGTCAACGTGATGAGCTCGACGGGAGTCTGGGTCTCGGGGGTGGCTTCAAGCGTCATGCCGACACCTCCGTGGACGAGCAAAGATACGGACGCGTCGGCATGACAGTGCCTTTGCTCGCTCGCTGGCGCTCGCTCATGCCTTCACCTCCTGCGCGAACAGCGTTGAGGCCTCGGGCGGGAAGGCCCAGCTCGACGGGGTGTGCATGCCGGCCTCGAACTCCTTGCGGAAGTACTGGATCGCCGACGTGATCGGGCTCGCCGCGCCGTCGCCCAACGCACAGAACGCGCGGCCGACGATGTTCTCGCACAGGTCGAGCAGCAGCTCGATGTCGCCGCTCTTGCCCTCGCCGGCGTCGAGCCGCTGCAAGGTCTGGACGAGCCACCAGGTGCCTTCACGGCACGGGGTGCACTTGCCGCACGACTCGTGCTTGTAGAACTCGGTCCAGCGCAGCACGCAGCGTACGACCGAGGTGGTCTGGTCGAACACCTGCAGAGCCTTGGTGCCGAGCATCGAACCCGCTGCACCCACCGCCTCATAGTCGAGCGGTATGTCGAGGTGCTCCGCGGTCAGGATCGGGGTCGAAGAGCCGCCCGGGGTCCAGAACTTGAGCTGGCTGCCCTCGCGCATTCCGCCGCCGAGGTCGAGCAGCTGGCGCAGCGTGATGCCGAGCGGGGCTTCGTACTGACCGGGGCGCTTCACGTGTCCCGACAGCGAATAGAGCGTGTAGCCCTTGGACTTCTCGGTACCCATCGAGCCGAACCACTCGACGCCGTTCTTGACGATCGACGGCACCGATGCGATCGACTCGACGTTGTTGACGACGGTCGGCGAGGCATAGAGCCCCTCGAGTGCCGGGAACGGCGGACGCAGTCGCGGTTGGCCACGGCGACCCTCGAGCGAGTCGAGCAGCGCGGTCTCCTCGCCGCAGATGTACGCGCCGGCGCCGGCGTGGATGATCAGCTCGAGGTCGACACCGGAGCCGAGGATGTTCTCGCCGAGGTAGCCGGCCTCGGCCGCTTCACGCGCGGCGGCGCGCAGGCGGCGTACGACGTGCAGGACCTCACCGCGTACGTAGATGAAGGCCGTCTTGGCCCGGATCGCATGGGCCGCGATGATGACGCCCTCGATCAAGGTGTGCGGCGTCGCCAGCATCAGCGGGATGTCCTTGCACGTGCCCGGCTCCGACTCGTCGGCGTTGACGACGAGGTACTTCGGCTTGGGGTTGTCCTGCGGGATGAAGCTCCACTTCATACCGGTCGGAAAGCCTGCACCACCGCGACCGCGGAGGCCCGAGTCCTTGACGAGAGTGATGACGTCGTCGGGGGCCATCGTCAGCGCCGTCTTGAGCGCTGCATAGCCACCAGTCTGCTCGTATGCCTTGAGGGTCCACGCGCGATCATTGCCCCAGTCGGCGCTGAGCACGGGGGTGAGGGTGTCGGTCACTTCTTGCCCTCTTCATCCTTGGTCTCGGACTCGGCCCGCGATGTGTCGGCCTGCTCGACGGCGCCGACCTTGTCGTCGGGCACCTCGTTGGGCTTCGCCTTCGCTTCATTCGCCGACGGCGCCGACCAGCCCTTCTCGGCGGCGATCTCCAGCCCTGCGAGCGACGGCCCAGCGGCGGCCGGACCCTGGTCGACGAGGCCGTCCTCGAATCCGGCGAGCACGCGTTCGGCCGCTCTCCACGAGGTGATCGTGGCTCCGCGGGTCGCCTGCACCTTCTTGCCGGCACGCAGCTTGTCGACGACTTCAATCGCGGACTCGGGGGTCTGGTTGTCGAAGAATTCCCAGTTGACCATCATCACCGGGGCGAAGTCGCAGGCCGCATTGCACTCGATGTGCTCGAGGGTGACCTTGCCGTCATCAGTGGTCTCGTCATTGCCGACGTCGAGGTGGTCCTTGAGTCGTTCGAAGATCGCGTCGCCGCCCATCACCGCGCACAGGGTGTTGGTGCAGACGCCGACGTGATGCTTGCCCATCGGGCGGCGCTTGTACATCGTGTAGAACGTCGAGACTCCGGACACCTCCGCGGCGCTGATGCCGAGGATTTCGGCACACAGCTCGATGCCCTGGTTCGTGACATTGCCCTCGGTCGACTGCACGAGGTGCAACATCGGCAGCAGCGCCGAACGCGCCTCCGGATAGCGCGAAGCGAGCTCCCGGAGCTCACTGATGGTTACCTCGGAAAGCGTCATCGGCCCACCCGTCGCCCGGTCAGTCTTGGATCTCGCAACTGCGTACTCACTATCGGTCAACACCACCCATGACGGGGTCGATGCTGGCGATGGCCACGATGACATCGGAGATCATGCCGCCCTCGCTCATGACCGAGGTGCCCTGCAGGTTGACGAATGACGGATCGCGGAAGTGCGCGCGATAGGGCCTGGTCCCGCCATCGGAGACGAGGTGGCAGCCGATCTCACCGCGCGGCGACTCGATGCTGGCGTACGCCTGACCCGCTGGCACCCGGAATCCCTCGGTGACGATCTTGAAGTGGTGGATCAGGGCTTCCATCGACTCGCCCATGATGTGCTTGATGTGCTCGGCGGAGTTGCCCTGGCCATCGGCGCCGACACTGAGCTGCGAAGGCCAGGCGATCTTCTTGTCGGCAACCATGACCGGCTCGCCAACCATCCCGGCCAGGCGCTCGGTGGCCTGCTCGACGATCTTGATGGACTCCCACATCTCGTCGAGTCGCACCCGGAATCGACCGTATGCATCCGGCTCGTCCCAGGTGACGACGTCGAAGTCGTAGGTCTCATAGCCCCAGTAGGGCTGCTTCTTGCGAAGGTCCCAGTCATAGCCGGTGGCCCGCAGCACCGGGCCGGTGAGGCCCAGCGCCAGACAGCCGGCCAGGTCAAGGTGGCCGATGCCCTTGAGCCGACCCTTGAAGATCGGATTGGCGTTACAGAGGGCGGCATACTCAGGCAGCCGCTTCTTGAGCAGGCGAACCGTCGACCGGAGCTTCTCGATGGCACCGTCGGGCAGGTCGAGGGCGACGCCGCCCGGACGGAAGTACGCGTGATTCATCCGCAGGCCGGTGATCATTTCGAACAAGTCGAGGATCAGCTCGCGGTCGCGGAACCCGCAGGTCATGACCGTCAACGCGCCGATCTCCATGCCTCCGGTGGCGAGGCAGACGAGGTGCGACGAGATGCGATTCAGCTCCAGGAGCAGGACACGGATGGCCTGGGCCTTCTCGGGCACCTCGATCTCGAGCAGCCTCTCGACCGCCATGACGTACGCCGCCTCATTGGAGAATGGCGCCACGTAGTCCATGCGAGTGCAGAACGTCACGCCCTGTGTCCAGGTGCGGAACTCCATGTTCTTCTCGATGCCGGTGTGCAGATAGCCGATGCCGGCGCGGGCGTCACGGACGGTCTCGCCGTCGATCTCGAGCACGAGGCGGAGCACGCCGTGGGTCGACGGGTGCTGGGGGCCCATGTTGATGACGAGGTGATCGCCCTCGACGGTGGAGGAATCGATCGAGTCCCAGTCCTGGCCGGTGACGGTGAAGACCGGACCTTCGCTGGTCTCGGTGCTGCCGGCGTACGGGTCTGTTGTCGCGGTCACGAGTAGCTCCTCCGCTGATCAGGCGGGGCGATCGTGCCGCCCTTGTATTCGACCGGGATGCCGCCCAACGGATAGTCCTTGCGTTGGGGGTGGCCGGGCCAGTCGTCCGGCATCATGATGCGGGTCAGCCCGGGGTGGCCGTCGAAGATGATGCCGAAGAAGTCATAGGTCTCGCGTTCGTGCCAGTCGGCCGTCGGATAGATGCTGACGACGCTCGGGATGTGCGGGTCGTCATCCGGGGCGGCGACCTCCAGGCGAATACGCCGGTTGTGGGTCATCGACAGCAGATGGATCGCGACATGCAGCTCGCGACCCTTCTCGTGCGGGAAGTGCACTCCCGACAACGATGAGCAGAACTCAAAACGGAGTGCGGGGTCGTTGCGCAGGTGGGTGACGGTCTCGAGCAGCGCGTGTCGTCGGATGAAGAACGTGATCTCACCGCGGTCGACGACGACCTTCTCGATCGCATCGGGCGTGCCCAGGGTGGTGAGTTTGTCGGAGACCTCGTCATACCAACCGCCGTAGGGCTGTTGGCTTGCGCTCGGCATGATGACCGGCTGGGTCAGTCCGCCGAACCCACTGGTGTCTCCGGTGCCGTGCGTGCCGAAGGCTCCTTCGCGTACGTCGACGATCTCGAGCTCTCGCACCTCGCTCTTGGCCAGCTCGGCGTGGATCTCGTGCGACGCGTCCTGGGTCTTGGTGCCCTCGTCCCGCTCGTCCTTGGCGCCTTTGGCGTCGACCATCAGCGCATCAGGCCCTTCATCGCGGAGGTCGGGGTGGCGAGCAGGGCGACCTTCTCGTCGGCCTTGATCTCGGCGAGGCGGTTGGATCCGAGCTTCTGGTGCTGGATCTGGTCGTGCAGCTTGAGGACCGCGTCGATCAGCATCTCGGGGCGCGGCGGGCAGCCGGGGAGGTACATGTCGACGGGTACGACGTGGTCGACCCCCTGGACGATCGCGTAGTTGTTGAACATGCCGCCCGAGCTCGCGCAGACACCCATTGCGAGTACGTACTTGGGCTCGGCCATCTGGTCGTAGATCTGGCGGAGCACCGGCGCCATCTTGTTGCTGACCCGGCCGGCGACGATCATCAGATCGGCCTGGCGCGGCGAGGGCCGGAATACCTCCATGCCAAACCGCGCGGAGTCAAAGCGTGGCGCGCCGAAGGTCATCATCTCGATCGCGCAACACGCGAGTCCGAACGTGGCGGGCCAGAACGACGCCTTGCGCATGTATCCGGCGAG
>JAOPXO010000192.1 GCA_025965115.1 Aeromicrobium sp. | reverse complement strand
TGACGAAGTGGTATCACGACCGCTACAACTGGATGGATCAGCAGCTCCAACCGAACGCCGAAGCGCAGCTGCCCTGATCCCAGGGCAGCGGTGGCGCTGCGGTTTTCCTCGACGAGCACTAGCGTCTGTGGTTGCCTGTCATGTCTCTACTCCCACGAGATTGTGAGCACGTATGCGTCGAGCGGCAGTTCTTCGGATCACGGTGGCGCTCGCCCTTTCGGCAGGTGTCCTCGCTGCATGCGGTGGTCCGACCACCGCACCAGCGCCGAAGAGCTCGATCAAGGCACTCGTGTCGGGCCAGCCGTTCACGCTCTCGGGTCACATTGGTGACAAGAAGGCTCGAGCGGTCAAGCTGCAGAACCGCACGAACGGCGCCTGGGCGACCGAGCAGACAGACACGACGAAGGCGAATGGCGCCTACTCCTTCTCGCTGAGCAGCAAGGAGAAGTCATCGAGGTATCGCGTCATCGCGCCCAAGTCGAGTGGGTCAGCCCTGATCACCAGCAAGCCGATCAAGATCAAGACCCATGAGGACAAGATCTCGCTCGGGGTCTATCGCATCGGCGACGAGGGCCGCGCGAGCGGCAAGGCGTCGCCGACGATCGAGGGACGCTCGTTCCAGCTTCAATACCGCCACGAAGACAAGTGGGAGAAGCTCGGCGCGCCGATCGAGGAGAACTCCGAGGGCACCGTCACGACCGACTTCCCGATGAGCGGCACGAAGTCGTACCGATTCGTGGGCGCCGCTCTCAAGGGTGCTCCTGCGGTCTACTCACCGACCGAGTCGTTCGCCAAGGGCCCGGCGAAGTTGAGCAAGAACGTCATCTATATCACCACCGACGACCGCAAGGACCCGGAGATCAAGGGCAAGGCGCAGAAGGGCAAGGCACTGATCGTTGCTGACGGGCAGGCCACCAGGCCGCTCGACGTCGCGGAGTTCGCTGATCGGGGCAACTCTTCGGCCGACAAGATCAAGAAGCCCTACAAGCTGAAATTCGACCACAAGCAGTCGCCCTTCGGGTTCCCCAAGGACAAGAGCTGGATTCTGCTCGCCAATTACGGTGACCGCACGCTTGTCCGCAGCGGAGTCGCCTGGGACGTCAACTCCGTGCTCGACAACCTCAAGTGGACTCCGCGCAATGAGTTCGCCGAGCTCTACCTCAACGGTCGCTACGAAGGCAGCTATCAGCTGGTCGAGTCGATCAAGGTCAACAAGCATCGGATCAACATCAGCAAGAAGAATGGCGTGGTCATCGAGATCGACCCACACTTCAAGAAGGACGGTGTGCCCGGGTTCTTCGGCGCCCACTTGATCCCGTACGCGTTCAAGGTCCCTGACGAGCGCAGAAAGAATGCCGACGGCACGGAAGATCTTGAGGAGGTCACCGACGCCAAGGTGGCGGGCATGAAGAAGCGGATCCTTGATTTCGAGAAGGTGCTCTACGGCCCGAACTTCAAGGATCCCAAGACCGGCTGGACCAAATATCTCGATCTCGATTCGGCGGTCGACTACTACTTGCTGAAGGAGTTCGTGAAGGAGAACGACGGCGACTTCTATCGCAGCAACTTCTTCTACACCGATGACTACCGGGACCCGAAGGCGAAGTTCTTCATGGGCCCCGGCTGGGACTTCGACCGCAGCGCCGGCGCCAAGCCGTTCAACGCTGTCAGTGGCACCACGATCGCCGAGCCGACCGGCTGGTGGTTGCGCGGACACGGCTCGCCCAACCACAGCACCGACAAGACCCACTGGTACATCCAGATCACCAAGGACCCGGTGTTCCTCGAGGCGCTGAGTGCCAGGTGGCTCCAGGTGCGCGACAAGCTCAAGACCATCGCGTACCACGACCCCGAGCTGCTTGCCGCAGAGCTCGGCCCGGCAGCCGCGGATGACCGCGCACGATGGACCAGCAACTCGCAGCGCTATGAGCCGCACGCGTCGACCTATCCTGGCGAGATCGACTACCTCACGAATTGGTACATAGCCCGCTACAAGTGGATCGACAGCCAGCTCGGCAAGTGAGGTCCGGCGAGGGGACAGTTTCTCTCGTTCGGTGCTCGGACCCGGTCGATGTTCGGTACGATTTCGGGAAATTCTCAAACCATAGATTCGTTTCCTGGGGGACACGTGTTCCGTCGTTCTGCACTTCTCATGGCCATCGTCCTGGCGATCGCCTCGTTCGTGGGCCTCACGAGCTCCACCGCATTTGCCGACACCTCGCCCGCACCGACACCGCCAGCTTCGTCGCCGTATGTCGGGCAATCCTTCAACTTCACCGGTGACATTGGTACTCCCGTCATCCGCACGATCGAGGCGCAGAAGTTCGAGAGCAACAAATGGACCAAGGTCACCTCAGGGAAGACGCATTCTGACGGCACTTATACGATCGCAGCCAGCACGACGGCGCCGTCCCGCGATTTCCGCATTTTCGCCGCGTCGGTCAAGAAGTCGAGCTCCCATCCCGCGCTGTCCTCCGTGACCAGCCTCACGACCACGATCACCACACTGCCCAACTCGGTGTCGCTCACGATCGCGCGCATCGGCGACAACTTCCGGGCCGACGGTGTTGCGACGGCGGCGCTTCCGGGCCGCCTCTACACGCTTCAGGTCAAGAGCGGCAAGAACTGGGTGACGGTCGCAAACACGACGACCGCCAACCCGGTCGAGGCAGGAAGCGGCGGTGCGCTCTCCTGGACCGCCCCGACCGATGGCTCGAAGTCCTATCGCATCTCCGGCGCTGCAGTCGACCCTGTGCCTGCTGCCGTCACCTCGCCCACGATCGCGTTCAACCCCGGACCCGCCCACCTCGGCAAGAACGTCATCTACTCGACTACCAACTCGGGCACCACGCCGACCAAGAAGTGCGTTGACTACAAAGGAAACGCCAAGCTCGTGTCAGGCACGACCGTGACCTGCCCGCTGGCGATCTAGACCATCGCGGTG
>JAOPXO010000173.1 GCA_025965115.1 Aeromicrobium sp. | reverse complement strand
CGGCGCCGACGCTGTCGGGTGGTGAGGCGCAGCGGGTCAAGCTCTCGTCGGAGCTGCAGAAGCGCTCCACCGGTCGCACCGTCTACGTGCTCGACGAGCCGACGACCGGGCTGCACTTCGAAGACATCCGCAAGCTGCTCGGTGTCCTGCAGCGCATCGTCGACACCGGCAACTCCGTCATCGTCATCGAGCACAACCTCGACGTCATCAAGACCGCCGACTGGGTCATCGACATGGGTCCCGAGGGTGGCAGTGGTGGCGGTCTGCTGATTGCCGAGGGCACGCCCGAAGACGTCGCCGACAACCCGGCGAGTCACACCGGCACATTCCTCAAGCCACTGCTCGTCACCTCGTAGGGTGGGTCGGGCGCCGGAGTTGGCGCCTGATCGAGGGGGCCGGATGTCGAGTCGCACAGGCGTCCGTGAGCTCTGGCGCAATCGCGACTTCGCGATCCTTTGGTCAGGGGAGGCCGTCTCGGAGCTCGGCTCAGCCATGAGCATGCTGGTTCTGCCGTTGATCGGCTATGCCATCACGGGTTCCACCGCCCAGGCCGGCCTCGCCACCAGCGCGGTCCTTCTCGGCGGAGTCGTCGCGGGCTTGCCGGCTGGCGTGCTGGTTGACCGATGGGCACGTCGACGCGTCCTGTTGGCCGCCAGTCTGGCTGGCGCGACGGTCTACGGCAGTCTCGCCGCGGCCGCACTGGCAGATCACCTGACCCTGACGCACCTCGTGGTCGCCGGATTCCTCGGCGGCGTCGCTGAGTCGTTCTTTGCGCCGGCGACCTCGGCGGCCATCCGGAAGATCGTCCCTCGGGAGCAGCTGCCGGTCGCATTCAGCCAGCTGGAGGCCAGGCGCCACGCTGCACAGCTCGCCGGGTCGCCACTGGGCGGGGCGTTGTATTCGATATCGCGGGGGCTGCCATTCCTGGTCGACGCGGTGTCGTACTCCGTCGTGGCGCTGGCGATCACTCGACTGCACACACCGCTGCCTGCGCCAGACCGCGATGCCGAGGCGCGAGGGTTCCTCGCTGACATCCGCGAGGGACTGGGCTTCGTCTGGAAGGAGCCGGTCATCAGGGCGATCATGCTGTGGGGCGGTGCGATCAACTTCTCGGTCGGCCTCGTCCTCGTGACGGTGACCCTCCGACTCGTCCGGGCCGGCGTGCATCCGGCCGCGATCGGCGCAGTCGACGCAATCGCCGTGGCTGCTGCCTTGGTCGGTGCGATGGTCACACCGTGGATCCTGAGCCGCGCCCGCACCGGCGCAATGACGATCGCCACCGGCCTGCTGCTCGCCGTCGTGGTCATCCCGATCGCCTGGACCAGCAACGTCGTGATCATCGGTGCCTTGCTGGCGGTCGGATTCTTTCTGCTGCCCGCCAACAACTCCGGTATCTCTGCCTACATGGTCTCGGTCGTCCCGGATCGCCTGCAAGGGCGGGTCCATTCGGCCGGCGGCTTCATCGCCAACGGCGTCATCCCCATCGCACCCGTCCTTGCCGGCGTGCTGATCGGCGTGGCCGGTGGGCGTACCGCAACCCTGATCGGCGCCGCATTCGTCGCGCTGAGCCTGCTCCCGTTGGTTTCGAGCTCCGCGATCCGCGGGCTCGGACGCCCCGACTCGTGGGCCGCGTCTGTGGGCGACGGGCCGTAGGCTTCAGGAGTGGCAGATCCGGCAAGCTATCGACCCGCTCAGGGTGAGATTCCCGTGGAGCCCGGGGTCTATCGCTTCCGCGACGAGGAGCGTCGGGTCATCTATGTCGGCAAGGCCAAATCTCTCCGCCCGCGGCTGAGCTCATACTTCCAGGACATTTCCGGACTTCACCCCCGCACGCAGCAGATGGTGCTGACCGCGAGCTCGGTCGAATGGACCGTCGTCAGCACCGAGGTCGAGGCGCTCGCGCTCGAATATTCGTGGATCAAGGAGTTCGACCCGCGGTTCAACGTGAAGTACCGCGACGACAAGTCATACCCCTGGCTGGCGGTCACCGTGGGTGAGGAGTTCCCCCGGGTCACCGTCATGCGCGGCGCGCAACGCAAAGGGGTGCGCTATTTCGGGCCTTATGGTCACGCCTGGGCGATCCGCGACACGGTCGACACCCTGCTGCGGGTGTTCCCGATGCGGTCGTGCTCGGCGGGCGTCTTCCGTCGGTCGGCCGCGATCGGTCGGCCTTGTCTGCTCGGTGACATCGGCAAGTGCGCCGCGCCGTGTGTCGGCCGGGTCACCGCGGAGGAGCATCGGGCGATCGTCGACGACTTCCTCGCGTTCATGGGCGGGCAGACGGCGGGCTTCACCAAGCGCATCGAGACGCGTATGAAGGAGGCGTCCGACGCCGAGGAGTATGAGCTTGCCGCCAAGCTGCGCGACGATCTCGCGGCGCTCCACCGCGTGCTGGAGAAGCAGACCGTGGTGCTCGGCGATGGCACGGATGCCGATGTGCTGGGCTTCGTCGACGACCCGCTCGAGGTCGCAGTGCAGATCTTCTCCGTGCGTGGTGGGCGCATCCGCGGACAACGTGGCTGGGTCGCCGACAAGACCGACGAAGCGCCATTCAATGAGCTGGTGCAGGCAGCGCTGATGACGCTCTACGAAGATGCGATTCCCACAGCAATCCCACGCGAGGTGCTGGTGCCGACTCTGCCTGCGGACGCCAGTGTGGTCACCGAGCTTCTCAGCGAGCGACGCGGCGGCCCCGTCACGATCAGGGTGCCCAAACGGGGCGACAAGCGCGCGCTGATGGAGACCGTCGAACAGAACGCCAAGCAGTCGATGATGCGGCACAAGATGAAGCGGTCGTCCGATCTGACAGCTCGCAGTCTCGCGCTCGAAGAGATCCAAGAAGCCCTCGGCCTGCCGACCGCCCCGCTGCGCATCGAGTGTTACGACATCTCCAACCTCGGGGAGACCGAGATCGTGGCCTCGATGGTGGTGTTCGAGGACGGCCTGCCACGCAAGTCCGAATACCGCCGCTTCACGATCCGCCACGAGGGACAGAGCGATGTGGCCGCGATGCACGAAGTCATCACCCGCCGGTTCGAGCGGCTCCTCAAGGCCAAGGACTCCGATGACGAGGAAGGTCCCGGCATCGATCCCGAGACCGGCAAGCCGCGGCGTTTCGCCTACAAGCCGGCGCTCGTGGTCGTCGACGGCGGGCCGCCGCAGGTCGCCGCCGCATACACCGCGATGCAGGAGCTCGGCATCACCGACGTTGCCCTCAGTGGCCTGGCCAAACGGCTCGAAGAGGTGTGGCTGCCCAATGATCCCGATCCGGTGATCATGCCGCGCACCAGCGAGGGCCTCTATCTCCTGCAACGCATCCGCGATGAAGCGCACCGCTTCG
Organism: Aeromicrobium sp.; assembly: GCA_025965115.1. Lineage (GTDB taxonomy): Bacteria > Actinomycetota > Actinomycetes > Propionibacteriales > Nocardioidaceae > Aeromicrobium. The sequence continues at coordinate 27,599 of JAOPXO010000173.1, read as the reverse complement.
CGATCACCCACCACCGCACCCGGCGCAGCAAGTCGATGATCGACAGCATCCTCGACCCGGTCGCCGGGCTTGGCCCGACGCGTCGCAAGGCGCTGCTCAAGTCATTCGGATCCGTACGCAAGCTTCGACTCGCCACGGCCGAAGAGATCGCAACAGTCCCCGGCATCGGCGCGGCTACGGCACAATCCATCGTGCAGGCCCTCGCAACCGGCGAGGCGGCACCAGCGGTCAACACCGCGACGGGCGAGATCCTGGAGGACCGTTGACGAATCTGTCGAAGTTCGTCCTGGTGACTGGCATGACCGGAGCCGGTCGTGGCTCGGCCGCCAAGGTTCTCGAAAAGCTCGGCTACTTCGTGATCGACAACCTGCCACCCGGGTTGCTCGGCGCTGCGGTGGCCACGGCGCGCTCATCGGAGGACATCGATCGGCTTGCCGTCGTGGTCGACGCCCGATCGAGAGAGTTCTTCACCGGCCTGGTCCACGAGCTCGAAACCTTGCGGGCCGGCGGGGTCGTGGCACGCATCCTCTACCTCGAGGCGTCTGACGAGGTGCTGGTGCGTCGCCAGGAGGCTGCACGCCGGCCACACCCGCTGAGTCTTGAGGGCCGACTCATGGACGGCTTCGATCGGGAGCGTGAGCTGCTCCGGCGCATCCGCGGACGTGCCGACATCGTCGTCGACACCACCAACCTCAACGTCCACCAGCTGGGTCAGCGCGTGCGCGCCGCCTTCGAGGACCCCGACGACGGTGGGCTCCGCGCCTCCGTCATGTCCTTCGGCTTCAAGTACGGCCTGCCGATCGACGCCGACATGGTGGCTGACCTGCGATTCCTCCCCAACCCCTTCTGGGTCGATGAGCTCCGGCCGTTGAGCGGTCTTGACGACCCGGTGCGCGAATACGTCCTGGGCCAGCCGCGAGCCGAGGACTTCCTGGAGAAGTACGAAGAGCTGGTCGCGATCCTGACCGATGGCTATCTCCGCGAGGACAAGCACTTCCTGACGCTGGCCTTCGGTTGCACCGGCGGGCGCCACCGCAGCGTGGCGATGTCGGAAGCATTTGCCGAGCGGCTGCGCGCGCAGGGCGTGCGCACGCAGGTCGTGCACCGCGATCTGGGCCGCGAATGACCGTACGTATGTCACGAGCTGATCACCTGTCCGGACGCGATGAAGGCGACCTGAAGGTCGTCTCGCTCGGTGGCGGTCATGGCCTCGCCGCCAGCCTCTCGGCACTGCGCCGACTCACTTCCGAGCTCACTGGTGTCGTGACGGTCGCCGACAACGGCGGATCCTCTGGCCGACTTCGTGATGAGCTCGGCGTACTCCCGCCCGGTGATCTCCGGATGGCGCTCGCGGCGCTGTGCGGCGATGACGAGTGGGGGCGCACCTGGGCCGGCATCCTTCAGCACCGGTTCACCGCTGACGGCCCATTGCACGAGCACGCGGTCGGCAATCTGCTGATCGCCGGGATCTGGGATCAGCTCGGTGATCCTGTCGCGGGGCTCGATCTGGTGGCGGAGCTCCTTGGTGCACAGGGACGCGTCCTGCCGATGGCCTCCGTAGCACTCGACATCGAGGCGGAGGTGCACCTTCGCTCAGCGCCCGATCGGCTCACGGTCGTACGCGGTCAGACCCAAGTTGCCTCGGTCGACGGGCAGGTGGTCAGTGTTCGACTTGATCCGCACGACCCACCCGCTTGCCCCGAGGCCGTCGCGGCGGTCGAAGCGGCCGACTGGATCGTGGTCGGGCCTGGTTCGTGGTTCACCAGCGTCATGCCGACGCTGCTCGTCCCCGGCCTCCGGGATGCTCTCGTCAGCACCCACGCCCGCCGCGTGTTGGTCCTCAACCTCGCGGAGCAGGAGGGCGAAACCGAGGGCCTGACCCCGACCGATCACCTTGAAGTGTTGGCGGCCCACGCGCCCGAGTTGCGGCTCGACGCGGTGATCGCCGACCCGACCCTGGTCGACGCCAGAGGACATCTGGAGGCGACGGCGAAGTCGCTCGGAGCGCGGTTGGTCGTCGCGGATGTCGCGGTTTCGCTCGGATCCGATCAGCACGACCCGGTGCGCCTCGCGGCCGCATTCGGTCGCACCATGAGGCAGGCATAGAGTGTCGAAAGACTTTTCAACCGATGGGAGTTCTGCCGGATGGCAATGACTGCTCAGGTCAAGGCGGAGCTCGCCAACACCGCCATCACCAAGTCCTGCTGTCGCAAGGCAGAAGTCTCGACGATCCTGCGGTTCGCGGGTGGACTGCACATCGTCGCCGGCCGCATCGTCATCGAGGCCGAGCTCGACACCGGAGCCGCCGCGAGACGTCTACGCAAGGACATCGCTGAGGTCTACGGCCATGACAGCGAGATGTTGGTCGTCCAGGGCAGCGGCATCCGCAAGGCGACCCACTACCTCGTACGCGTGGCCAAAGACGGCGATGCACTCGCGCGCCAGACCGGGCTGATCGACGCCAGTGGCCGACCGATTCGTGGTCTCCCACCGCAGGTCGTGTCAGGGTCGTCCTGTGACGCGGTGGCGGCGTGGCGTGGCGCATTCCTGGCGCACGGATCCCTGACTGAGCCCGGCCGATCCTCAGCGCTCGAGGTCAGCTGTCCGGGGCCCGAGGCGGCACTTGCGCTCGTCGGCGCGGCTCGACGGCTCGGCATCAGCGCCAAGGCCCGCGAGGTGCGCGGTGTCGACCGGGTCGTCATCCGTGACGGCGAGGCGATCGGGGCTTTGCTCACTCGACTCGGCGCCCACGAATCCCTTCTGGCCTGGGAGGAACGCCGTATGCGTCGCGAGGTGCGAGCGACCGCCAATCGGCTCGCCAACTTCGACGATGCCAACCTTCGGCGCTCCGCACGAGCCGCCGTTGCTGCTGGAGCTCGCGCCCAGCGGGCCCTGCAGATCCTCGGCGAAGACGTGCCCGACCACCTCAAGATGGCCGGCAGCCTTCGCGTCGAGCACCGCCAGGCCAGCCTCGAAGAGCTCGGCCAGCTGCATGAGCCAGCACTCACCAAGGACGCCATTGCGGGACGCATTCGCCGGTTGCTGGCGATGGCCGACAAGCGTGCCGAAGAACTCGGCATACCCGACACCGAGTCGAGCCTCGGCGAAGAGTCCCTCGCCGAGGGTTGAGCCCGTGGGTCATTCGGTCCGCGGCACGAGGTGACTCGCCGGTAGCCATGGCTTCTCGATAGACTGAGGCCTCACCCCATACCGATCCGCAGGAGACACGTCCCCGTGACCGTACGCGTAGGCATCAATGGATTTGGCCGCATCGGCCGCAACTTCTTCCGTGCGGCACGTGCCGCCGGGGCCGACATCGAAATTGTCGCCGTCAACGACCTCACCGACAACAAGACACTCGCCCACCTGCTGAAGTACGACTCGATCCTCGGCCGCCTCGACCAGGACGTCAGCTTCGACGAGGGATCCATCACGGTCGGCGGACAGAAGATCGTCGCCTTCGAAGAGCGCGATCCGGCCAAGCTCGACTGGGCCAGCGTTGGCGCCGACATCGTGATCGAGTCGACCGGATTCTTCACTGACGCCACCAAGGCTCACGCACACGTCGATGGCGGCGCCAAGAAGGTCATCATCTCGGCGCCGGCAAAGAACGAAGACGCCACGATCGTGATGGGCGTCAACCACGAGACGTACGACCCGGCCGCTCACACGGTCATCTCCAACGCCTCGTGCACGACCAACTGCCTCGCCCCGATGGCGAAGGCGCTCAATGACGGTCTCGGCATCGAGCGCGGCCTGATGACCACGATCCACGCCTACACACAGGACCAGAACCTCCAGGACGCCCCGCACTCCGACCTGCGTCGCGCCCGCGCGGCAGCGATCAACATCGTGCCGACCTCGACCGGTGCTGCCAAGGCGGTGAGCCTCGTGCTCCCCGAGCTCAAGGGCAAGCTCGACGGCTTCGCATTCCGCGTGCCGGTGCCGACGGGTTCGGCCACCGACCTCACGTTCACCGCGTCCCGCGAGACGACGGTCGAAGAGGTCAACCAGATCGTCAAGGACGCTTCCGAGGGCCCACTCAAGGGCTACCTCGTCTACACCGAGGACCCGATCGTGTCGTCCGACATCGTCACCGACCCGGCGTCGTGCATCTTCGACTCGGGCCTGACGAAGGTCATCGGCGACCAAGTGAAGGTCGTCGGCTGGTACGACAACGAGTGGGGCTACTCCAACCGCCTCGTCGACCTCGTCCTTCACGTCGGCACGACTCTCTGACCGCGTGAAGACGGTCTCAGATCTGGGTGACCTGCGCGGCAAGCGCGTACTCGTCCGCAGCGATCTCAACGTGCCGCTCGACGGTCGAACGATCACCGATGACGGCCGCGTACGCGCGAGCGTGCCGACGATCAAGGCGCTCGCCGACACGGGGGCCCGGGTGCTCGTGGTCGCCCATCTGGGCCGTCCCAAAGGCACTGCCGACCCGGCCTATTCGCTGGCGCCTGTCGCCGAGCGCCTGGCGGAGCTGCTCGGGTCTCCGGTGCTGTTCGCCAACGACACGGTTGGCACCGAGGCAAAGCGCATCTCGGCGGCCCTGCAGGATGGTGACGTTGCCGTGCTGGAGAACGTCCGGTTCAATGCCGGAGAGACCAGCAAGGACGATGCCGAGCGTGGGGCGTTCGCCGACGAGCTTGCCGCCCTGGCCGACGTGTTCGTGTCGGACGGCTTTGGCGTCGTGCACCGCAAGCAGGCCAGCGTCTACGACATCGCGACCAGGTTGCCGGCCGCAGTTGGGGGACTCGTCGGGGCCGAGATGACCGTACTCAAGCGGCTCACCGAGAGTCCCGAACGTCCCTACACCGTTGTGCTCGGCGGCTCGAAGGTCTCCGACAAGCTCGGCGTGATCGACAACCTCCTCGACAAGGCCGACAACCTCCTGATCGGTGGCGGCATGGTCTTCACCTTCCTCAAGGCGCAGGACTACGAGGTCGGCACCTCACTCCTCGAGGCGGACCAGCTCGACATCGCCAAGGGCTACATCGAGCAGGCGGCCGCCAAGGGTGTCGAGCTCGTGTTACCCACCGACATCGTGGTAGCTCCCGAATTCAAGGCCGATTCACCCGCGACGACCGTCGCCGCGGACGAGATGCCCGCGGACCAGATGGGCCTCGACATCGGACCCGACTCCGCTGCCCACTTCGCCGAGATCATTCGTGGGTCCAAGACGGTGTTCTGGAACGGCCCCATGGGAGTGTTCGAGATGCCGGCCTTCGCGGCAGGCACCAAAGCCATCGCACAGGCGCTGACCGAAGTCGACGGATTGTCCGTCGTCGGCGGTGGCGACTCGGCCGCTGCCGTACGCCAGCTGGGTTTCGCCGACTCCGACTTCGGTCACATCTCGACCGGCGGCGGCGCCAGTCTCGAATATCTCGAGGGCAAGACGCTCCCGGGTCTCGCCATCCTCGAAGGGACACCTGCATGACCTCCGCACGCAAGCCACTGATGGCCGGCAACTGGAAGTCCAACCTCAACCACCAAGAGGCAGTGGTGCTCGTCCAGAAGCTGGCGTGGACCCTCCAGGACAAGAAGCACGACTTCGACAAGTCTGAGGTCGTGGTGATCCCGCCGTTCACCGACATCCGCAGCGTCCAGACGCTCGTCGACGGCGACCACCTGACGATCGGCTACGGCGCGCAGGACGTTTCCGAGCACGATGGTGGCGCCTACACCGGCGAGATCTCGGCGGCGATGCTGGCCAAGCTTGGTTGCTCGTACGTCGTCGTCGGGCACTCCGAACGCCGCGAGTTCCACGGTGAGTCAGATGCTCTGGTCAACACCAAGGCCATCAAGGCGCTGGCCGCGGGCATGACGCCGATCGTGTGTGTCGGCGAAGGACTCGAGGTCCGTCAGGCCGGCGACCACGTCGCCTACACGCTGGCGCAGATTGACGGATCTCTTGCTGGTTTCAGCGCTGATCAGATCGCCACGATGGTCGTCGCGTACGAGCCGGTATGGGCCATCGGCACAGGTGAAGTCGCCACTCCTGAGGATGCCCAAGAGGTGTGCGCGGCCATTCGCGCGCGTGTTGAAGAGACCTGGTCGGCCGATGCGGCACAGTCATTGCGTATCCTTTACGGCGGATCAGTGAAAGCGGCGAACATCGCCGCCATCATGGCGAAGTCGGACGTTGACGGAGCTCTTGTTGGCGGTGCAAGCCTCCAGGCGGAGGAGTTCGCCGGGATCGCTCGGTTCTATGACATGCCGGACCTGTCCGGCGCCTGACAACGAAGGCCAACAGTGATAATCGCGTTTTCCATCATCCTGGCGATCAGCAGCATGCTGATGATCGTGCTGGTCCTCATGCACAAAGGGCGTGGCGGGGGTCTGTCCGACATGTTCGGCGGCGGTGTTTCCAGCTCGCTTGGCGGCTCGTCCGTCGCTGAGCGCAACCTCGACCGCATCACGGTCGGTATCGCAGTCGTCTGGGTCGTGTGCATCTTTGCGCTCGGCCTGCTCCTGAAGGTGGGTAGCTAAATGGCCGCTGGTGCAATCAGGGGAAGCCGTATCGGCTCGGGCCCCATGGGTGAAGCTGAGCGCGGCGAGGCCGCTCCTCGGCAGTCAGTGACGTTCTACTGCCTCAACGACCACACGACCGTGTTGCAGTTCGCGATCGAGGCGGAGACGCCTGACTCATGGGACTGCCCGCGTTGTGGCATGCCGGCCGGCGTCGATGCCGAGAACCTTCAGCTGGCGCAGAAGATCGCGCCCTACAAGACGCACCTCGCATACGTGAAGGAGCGCCGCTCCGAGACCGAGGCGGCCGAGATCCTGACCGAGGCGATCGAGTCGTTGCGCAGCAAGCGCAAGAGCGGCGAAGTCATCTTCTGAGCCTCAGCGGCTGCCTCGTCTAGCTGAGGTCCTTGGCTGCAGCGGCGTCGAGCAGCCACAGCGATTCATCGATGCCGTGTGCGCCCGTCGCGGGTGTGTCCTCAAGTGTGCCGTCGCCGAGTGCGCGAGCCACGGCCTCGGCCTTGCCCTCACCTGACACCAGGAACCACACTCGTGCGCTGTTGTTGAGCGTCGGGAACGTCATCGAGATGCGTACGGGCGGGGGCTTGGGGGAGTCGAAGACCTCGACGACTCGTCGTTCACTCTCGTGCAGCTGCGGGAACCCGGGAAAAAGCGATGCGACATGGCCGTCGGGTCCCACGCCGAGCAATACGAGGTCGAATGGTTCGCGAGGCAGTGTGGTCGCATACTCGTCAGCGGCCGCCGCGGTGCTGAGATCGCACCCGTGCGACGGCATCGAGTGAATGCGCTCGCTGGGTACGCCAAAGCGGGTCAGGAATGAGTCACGCGCTTGCTGGTCATTGCGGTCGGAGTGCCCAGCCGGCACGAATCGCTCGTCGCCCCAGTAGAAGTCGACTTCGCTCCAGTCGACCGCCCCAGCCTCCAGCGCCTCGTAGGTCGCGATGGCAATCGTGCCACCGGTGAGTACGACGCTGGGTCGGCGACCGTCACGCTGGATCAGCTCGAGCAGATTGGTCATGCGCGTGGCAATCGCCCCGGCTAGGGAGTCGGGGTCTGGAAGGACTTCGACGCTCACGTGCTCTCCAGCAGGTGCTTGATCGTGGCCTCGTAGATCTCGTCGGCATCGAGCCGGCGAAGGTCCTCGGCCAGCAGCTCTGCGAGCGTCCGGGCGCCGAGCGGTACCTCACGCGGGGATGATCCTGGCACGCTGAAATGGGACGATTTCTCGTCGACACGCTCGATCAGGACGTCCCCGTCGGCGGTGTGGAGTACGACCTTCGCGATCTGCTCGCCGGGACTCCTGCGGCTCTTGATGGGGACCTTGAGTCGGCTCTCGAGCCAGGCGACGAGCAACGCTGCGGCCGGGTTGCCCGCGCCCGCCGTGACTTCTCCACCGCTGACCTTGCCGGTCGACTGGTCGAGTGCGGCCGCGAGGAGTGCTCTCCATGGCGTCAGGCGGGTCCAGGCGAGATCGGTGTCACCGGGTGCGTACTTGCGGGCCACTGCGCGCAGCGCGCGGATCGGAGAGCTGGTGGCTTCGGAGTCGGTCAGGCGCCGCTGCGCGAACTGGCCGATTGAATCCTGGGACGGATCGGCCGGCGCGTCACCCGGCCACCACACGACGGTGGGTGAATCGGGAAGCAGGAGAGGGAGCACGACCGACTCGGCGTGTTTCGTGAGCTCGCCCGAGATCCGCAGCAGGATCGACTCCCCGGAGGAGCTCTCGCCGACACGCACCTTGGCGTTGAGCTGCGCTGCACCTCGGCCGTCACCGAGGATCACGCCGATGACCCTGGAAGGGTGCTCGCGTGACAGAGTCGTGGCGGTTCTGAGTGCCTCCGCGACATTGTCGTCGTCGGTGACGACGAGCAGCGTGAACGCCATGTCCATCGCCGGGCTCCCTGCTGCCATACGGGCCTTGACGAGGGCACGGGCGATGCGGGCCGAGTTGGTCTTTTCGAGTGCGATCTCCATCAGGGACGCCTCCAGGTGCGGCCATCGCGGGCGATCATGGCATCGGCCGACTCGGGGCCCCAGGTGCCGGACGGATAGGTGTCGATCGACTTCTGCCGGTTCCAGTGTTCGATCACCGGATCGAGGATCTTCCAGGCCAGCTCGACTTCCTCGTGCTGGGGGAACAGCGGTGGGTCGCCGAGCAGGACGTCGAGGATGAGACGTTCGTACGCCTCGGGGCTGCTCTCGACGAACGCCCCGCCGTACGCGAAGTCCATGTTGACGTCCCGGATCTCCATCGTGGTGCCGGGCACCTTGGCACCGAAGCGCAGCGTCACACCCTCGTCGGGCTGGATGCGCATGACCAGGGCGTTCTGGCCGAGCTCTTCGACGTCGTTCTTGCTGAACGGCTGATGTGGTGCGCGCTTGAAGATCACCGCGAGCTCGGTGACCCGCCGACCCAACCGCTTGCCGGCACGCAGGTAGAACGGAACCCCGGCCCAGCGGCGGGTCGAGATGTCGATGCGCATCGCAGCAAACGTCTCGGTCATCGACGACTTGGGAATGCCGGCCTCGTCGAGATAGCCCAGCACGTGCTCTCCGCCGGCCCAGCCGCCGGCATACTGCGCCCGCGCGGTGTGCAGATCCATGCGTGCGGGTGGCCGTGCGTTGGCCAGGATCTTCTGCTTCTCGATGCGCAGGCTGGACGCGTTGAACGACACCGGCTCCTCCATCGCAATCAACGCCAACAGCTGCAGAAGGTGGTTCTGCATGACGTCGCGGGCAGCGCCGATGCCGTCGTAGTAGCCGGCGCGCGAGCCGATGCCGATGTCCTCGGCCATCGTGATCTGCACGTGGTCGACGTAGTGGTTGTTCCAGATCGGCTCGAACATGCCATTGGCGAATCGGAACGCCAGGATGTTCTGGACGGTCTCCTTGCCGAGGTAGTGGTCAATGCGGAAGACCGACCTGGTCGGAAAGACATCTGCGACGATGCGGTTGAGCTCCTTGGCGGAGGCGAGATCATGACCAAAAGGCTTCTCGATGACGACCCGGCGCCAGCCCTTGGACGACTCGGCGAGGCCGTGCTTCTTGATCTGCGAGACGACGACCGGAAAGAGCCCGGGCGGAATCGACAGATAGAACGCGTGATTGCCGCCCGTGCCCTGCTGTTCGTCGAGCTCGGCCATGGTCTTGCCGAGCCGCTCCCACGCGGCGTCGTCATCGAACTCGCCGGGGACGAACCGGATGCCGGCCGCGAGCTGCTTCCAGACGGTCTCGCTCCAGGTGGTGCGGGCCCCGTCCTTGGCGGCTTGCTTGATCATTCCGGCGAACTGCCTGGTGCCGAAGTCGTGGCGAGCGAACCCGACGAGTGCGAATCCAGGTGGCAGCAGACCGCGGTTCGCCAGGTCATAGACGGCGGGGATGAGCTTCTTCTTGGCAAGATCGCCGGTGACACCGAACAGGATCAGACTGCACGGTCCGGCGATCCTGGGGAGGCGGCGATCGCGTTGATCGCGCAGTGGATTGTCGATCACGCCAGAACCTCTCGTACGGTGGCCAGCCCGGCCGCGACGTCGTTGAGGTGGAGGCGGAGCACCGGCCGGCCGTGGTCGCGCAGCACAGCCGCATCTCCGGCCGCCTGCGAGGCAATGAAGGATCCGAAGGTGAAGTCTCGGCCCGCGATCGGCAGATCCTCGACTGGTTCACCGGTGATCTGGAGGAACACCCCGGTCGGCGTGCCACCCTTGTGGAACTGACCGGTCGAGTGCAGGAAGCGCGGTCCCCAACCGAAAGTGACTGGGCGCGCGACGCGCTCGGCGATCACTTCGCGAACGCCCGCGAAGTCGGCATACGTCTCACGGTCGAGGTAGGCCTGCACCGCGACGTAGCCGTGGTCGCGGTCGAGTGCACTCAGAAGCCAGTCGAGAGCTTCCTTGAGGCTGCTGCCCTCAGGACTGAAGACGTCGATGCCGCCGTCGGTGAAGTTGGCGGTGGGCGTGTCGCCGCCACCACCGAGCAGTTCCCGTGCGGCCTTCTTGGCGCTCTCGACGTCCGGCTGATCGAACGGGTTGATGCCGATGATGCGGCCGGCGACCACGACGGCGTACTCCCACAGGAGCATTGCCGCCCCGAGTGGTGCGTCGATCGCGGCGCCCCAACCGGACGTTGGCGGCGTGGTGTCGAAGACGAATCCCGGCCCGAACGTCACCAGAACCTCATCGCGAGTGCTGGGGTTGAAATTGGCCGCATTGGTGCTGGGCACGACAACCGGCAGGATGCCTTTGCCCTGCTTGCCGGTGGACTCGGCGATCAGCTGTTCGATCCAGTCACCGAGACCGCGGATGCCGGAGTCGACATCGGTCAGCACCACCTTGTCAACGCCGGCGAGATTGGCCGTGCCGAGCAGTGCGCCGAGGCGCAGGCCCGGATTGTCGACGTCATCGGCGGTGAGCGCGGTCTCGATGTGCGCAGCCTCGTCGAGGAGACTGCCGATGTCAGCGCCGGCGAGCCCGCTTGGAACCAGTCCGAATGCTGTCAGGGCCGAGTAGCGGCCGCCGACGTCGGGGTCGGCGTTGATGACGCGGTAGCCGGCGGCGCGCGCCTCCTTGTCGAGGGGCGAGCCGGGGTCCGTGACGATCACGAAGTGGTCGGCTGGTGTCAGTCCCGCATCGGTGAAGGCCTTCTCGTACGCTCGCCGCTGGCTGTCGGTCTCGACGGTGCTGCCCGACTTGCTCGACACGACCACGATGCTGCGCTCGAGTCGGTCGGTGAGCGCCGCACGCACGTAGTCGGGTTGTGAGGAGTCGAGGACCGTGATGGGGACGCCTGCGGTGTGGCAGATGACCTCGGGGGCCAGTGAAGAACCGCCCATTCCGCACAGGACCACGTGGTCGCGCCCGGCCGCGAGGTGCTGAGCACGCAGCTCCGCCACCTCGGCCACCAGAGGACGGGACGATTCAGGCAAGGAGGTCCACGACAGTCGGATCGCCGCCTCGTGCTCGCTGTCGGGACCCCAGAGGTGCGGATCCTGCGCGGCGATACCGCTGGCGACCTTGTCGGCGACAAGCTGGTCGACCGATGCTGCATATGCCGCCTCATCGGCGAAGCGGAAGGTGAGGGCGAAGCTGTCCCCGGTGGTGGTGCTCAGATCGGTCACGGTCAGGCCTTGTCGAGCTCGGTGGACACCGTCTCGAGCAGCTCTTTCCAGGAGGCGTCGAACTTCTCCAGCCCTTCGTCCTCGAGCACCTTGACCACCTCGTCGTAGGAGATGCCCTCGCGTTCGAGCGCGGCAATCGCATCACGAGATTCTTCGTAGGTGTTGTGCACCCGGTCGCCCCGAATCTCGCCGTGGTCGGCGACAGCATCCAGGGTCTTCTCCGGCATTGTGTTGACCGTGTTGGCGACCACGAGCTCGGTGACGTACATCGTGTCGGGGAAGTTGGGGTCCTTCACGCCGGTTGAGGCCCACAGCGGTCGCTGGGTGTTGGCGCCCTTTGCCTCGAGGGCCTTGAAACGGTCGGAACCGAAAACTTCTTCGTACGCCTCGTAGGCGAGTCGCGCATTGGCGATCGCCGCGGTGCCCCGAAGAGGGCTGCCCTCGGGGAGGCGCCTGTCGACCTCGGTGTCGACCCGGCTGACGAAGAATGACGCCACGGACTGGATCTCCGACAGATCGCGACCCTCGGCATCGGCCTGTTCGAGTCCGTACAGATAGGCGTCCATCACACCGCGGTAGCGCTCAAGGGAGAAGATCAACGTGACGTTGATGCTGATGCCCTTGGCGATCGACGCGGCGATCGCGGGCAGGCCCTCCTCTGTCGCGGGGATCTTGATCAACGCGTTGGGCCGGTCGACGCGGTCCCAGAGCTTCTGGGCGAGTTCGATCGTGTAACCGGTGTCCCGTGCAGCGCCGGGCTCGACCTCGATCGACACCCGACCGTCGACGCCATTGGTGGCGTCGTAGACACCGCGAAGCACATCACAGCCCTGCTGGACGTCGGTCGTGGTCAGCTCGAACACCACCTTGTCGATGTCGGCGCCGGATGCCTTGAGGGTCTTGATCTGCTCGGCGTACTGCTCACCGTTGGCCAGCGCGCTGGCGAAGATCGTCGGGTTGGTGGTGACGCCGACGACTCCGGAGTCCTTGACGAGCTGGGCGAGATTGCCCGAGACCAGGCGCTCGCGGGACAGGTCGTCGAGCCATATCGAGACTCCGGCGTCGGTGAGTGCCTTCAGGCGGTCGTTCATGATGTCTCCTTCGGGATTCAGTTGTACGAGAGGTCAATGCGTCTTCGGGGCGTCGGCGTTGTCGCCGGGTCCGACCGGGCCGGCGGGTCGTGCGTGGAACGGTGCCACCGGGGGAGCGGCGGCTGCAGCGATCGAGTCCTTTGCGGCCGCGACGACGGCCTCGGCGGTGATGCCGAACTTGTCATACAGCGTCTGGTAGTCGGCGGACGCGCCATAGTGCTCGATGCTGACGGTGCGACCGGCATCACCGACGACATCGCGCCAACCGAGTGCCACGCCGGCCTCGACCGACACACGCGCGCGAAGCGTCGGTGGGATAACCTCGTCCTGGTAGGAGGGGTCCTGCTGCTCGAACCATTCGCGGCAGGGGACAGACACGACTCGTGCGGCGATGCCGTCGGCTGACAGCAGCTCCCGGGCCTTCACCGCGATCTGGACCTCGGAGCCGGTGCCGAACAAGATGACGTCGGGGGTACCGTCCGTGTCGAGCAGGACGTATGCACCCTTGGCGACGCCGGAGGTGTCGGCGTAACCATCCGTACCGCGAGGAACCGTCGGAAGATTCTGCCGACTGAGTACGAGCGCCGACGGGCGGTCAGTGTTGCTCAGCACGGTCTTCCACGCGGCGACTGTCTCGTTGGCGTCTGCCGGTCGGATCACGTCCAGACCGGGGATGGCACGCAATGCCGCCAAGTGCTCGACCGGCTGGTGAGTGGGTCCGTCCTCACCGAGTCCGATCGAGTCGTGCGTCCAGACGTACGTGACCGGCAGCTCTTGCAGCGCCGCGAGCCGCACCGCCCCCCGCATGTAGTCGGAGAACGTGAGGAATGTGCCTCCGTAAGGCCTGGTGAGTCCATGTTGGGCCATGCCGTTCATGATCGCGCCCATCGCATGCTCGCGGATGCCGAAGTGCAGCACGCGGCCGTACCAATCGCCCTGGAACTTTGCGGTGGAATGTTCAGGCGGGAGGAAGGACGGTTCGCCCTTCGGAGTCGTGTTGTTCGAGCCGGCGAGATCGGCCGAGCCTCCCCACAGCTCGGGGAGCTTGCCGACCGCCGCGGACAGGAAATCACCCGAGGCCACCCGGGTAGCCACGCCCTTGGGATCGGCGTCGTACGTGGGCAGATCAGCGTCCCAGCCGTCAGGAAGCTCGCGCTTGGAGAGGCGCTCGAGCAGTGCGGCACCGTCAGGCGAGGCCGTTGCCCATGCGTCGAAGGACTTCTGCCATGACTCATGCTCAGCGGCACCGCGGTCGCGGGCACCTCGGGTGTGGGCGATGACATCGTCACCGACGACGAAGCTCTGCTCGGGATCGAATCCCAAAAGCTCCTTGGTCGCCCTGATCTCATCGTCGCCAAGAGCTGAACCGTGCGCCGCGCCGGTGTTCTGTGCCGTCGGCGCCGGCCAGGCGATGATCGTGCGGAGCTGGATGAATGAGGGCTTGTCAGTGACCGCCTCGGCGGCCTGATAGGCGTCCCACAACGCCTGCACGTCCTCGACGTACTCGGTGCCACCATTGGTCCAGTCGATCGTCTGGACGTGCCAGCCGTACGCCTCGTAGCGCGCGGCGACGTCCTCACTGAACGCGACGTTAGTGTTGTCCTCGATCGAGATCTTGTTGTCGTCGTACAGCAGGGTCAGGTTGCTGAGCTTCTGGTGACCTGCGAGCGAGGACGCCTCGGCGGAGACGCCTTCTTCGAGGTCGCCGTCGGAGCAGATCGCGTAGACATGGTGGTCGAACGGGCTCTCGCCGGCTGCAGTGGCCGGGTCGAGCAGGCCGCGCTCGCGGCGAGCCGCCATTGCGAAGCCGACGGCGTTGGCGACGCCTTGGCCCAGCGGACCAGTCGTGACCTCGACGCCGGGCGTGTGGTTGTACTCGGGGTGGCCTGGAGTCTGCGAGCCCCAGGTGCGCAATGCCTTGAGGTCGTCGAGCGTCATCGGATAGCCCGCGAGGAAGAGCTGAATGTATTGGGTGAGGCTCGAATGTCCACACGACAGAACGAACCGGTCACGACCAATCCAGTGCGGGTCGGACGGATCGTGGCGCATGAGCTTCTGGTAGAGCAGGTACGCCGCGGGGGCCAGGCTCATCGCAGTGCCGGGATGGCCGTTGCCGACCTTCTGGACGGCGTCGGCAGCCAGCAGACGAACGGTGTCCACGGCCTTCTTGTCGAGGTCAGTCCACTCCAGGGAGGGGGTTCCGGACGTCACAGCTGTGGCTCCTGATCGTCGTGTTCGAATCGGCTTGGAGCGGCTTCTCAGGCCGTCACGTCGAGCGTACTCGCGTCGTTTAGACTGCTGCACGTGACCGCCGTCGACGTGAACTCCGCCCACGGTCAGGGTGTACCCACTTCTCCGTCGTTCAACGACGTCGTCAAGTCCTATGTCGCGCTGACAAAACCCCGCATCATCGAGCTGTTGCTGCTGACCACCGTTCCGGTGATGTTCCTGGCCCAGCAGGGCGTTCCGCCGTTGTGGCTCGTGCTCGCGACATTCGTCGGCGGTGCGCTGTCGGCCGGCAGTGCGAACGCCCTCAACTGTGTGGTCGACGCCGACATCGACCAACTCATGAGGCGCACCTCCCGTCGCCCGCTCGCACGCCATCAGATCCCGACCCGCAACGCCTTGGTCTTCGGTCTTGTGCTCGGTGTCGTCTCGACCGTTGTCCTCGGTGTGTTCGTCAACTGGCTCTCTGCCGAGCTCGCCCTGGCGGCCAACGTCTTCTACGTCGTCGGCTACACCATGATCCTCAAACGCCGCACGACGCAGAACATCGTCTGGGGCGGCGCCGCTGGCTGTTTCCCGGCCATGATCGGCTGGACGGCTGTGACCAACGAGCTGGCGTGGGCGCCCTTCGTGCTCTTCCTGGTCGTGTTCTTCTGGACGCCGCCGCATTTCTGGGCGCTGGCGATGCGTTACCGCGAGGACTACGCCGCGGCAAACGTTCCGATGCTGCCATCGGTGGTGAGCTCCGCCGAGGTGGCGAAGCAGATCGTGGCCTACTCCTGGATCATGGTTGCCACGTCGCTCGCGCTGTGGCCGCTGACCCCGACCGGTTGGTTCTATCCGGCAATGGCGATCGCCCTCGGCATCGTGTTCCTGATCGAGGCCTACGACCTGCAGTCGCGAGCACGTGACACCGAGGACCTCTCGGTGATCAAGCCGATGCGGCTGTTCCACTTCTCCAACGCCTACCTTGCGCTGCTGTTCGTTGCGGCCGCGATCGATCCCTTCCTGCGTTAGCCGTGAGTGAGCGCGCGCTGATCCGTCAGGTCGGCCCCGATGACTGGGCCGACTGGCGCACGATGCGACAACGCTCACTGTCCGAAGACCCGCAGGCGTTCTCGTCGTCGACGGCGATGTGGAGCGGCGACAACGACACCGAGGATCGCTGGCGCACCCGGCTCGCCGATGGTGCGTGCTTCGTTGCGTATGACGGGGAGCAACCTGTGGGGATGGTGGCCGGTCGTGTGATCGATGACCGCACGGAGTTGATCTCGATGTGGGTTGCTCCTGAGGCGAGGAGGCGACGCATCGGCCGCGAGCTCATCCAGACTGTCATCGCGTGGGCTGACGATCGGCCGTTGAGGCTACGAGTGGTGGACGGCAATGCGGCGGCCACCAAGGCGTACGAGCAACACGGCTTCGTGATGCAGGATGGCTGCGACGATGAGGGCTGCCGGCTGATGTGGCTCAACTCTGCGCCAACCAACGACCTACGCGAGGAGCAGACATGACCGTCGATCCCACCGGTGCCGATCTGAAGCGCTACCTGGTGGAGGATCCGGGCGGCCCGGTCGTGATGCTCAACCTCTTGCAGTTCGCCGAAGGCGGCCGGTCCAACTATGACGAATACGCCCGTGCGATCGTGCCCTTCCTCGACAAGGTCGGCGGCTCGATCGTCTATGCCGGCGACACCTCGACGATGCTGGTCGCGCCGGATGGCTTCGAGTGGGACGCGGTGCTGCTCGTGAACTACCCCAGTCGTGCGGCCTTCAGCCAGATGGTCGCCGACCCGGACTACCAACGCATCACCGAGCTCCGCACAAATGCGCTCTCCCACGCGGTCCTTCAGGCGACAACGCCATGGACTCGCTGACGGGAGTGCGATCGACCCTCCGGCGCTGACGGCCTTGCGTACGCTGGCGGAATGAACTCCTCGGGCTACCGGCTTGTCGTGGCGGAACCCGAAGGCACTCTCTCGGAGAGATTCTTTCGCCTGTTCAGGCGGGTGGGCCTCCGGGGAGTCTTGGCTGACCTTGACCGCGCAGGGACACACGCAGATGTGCCGGGTGAGGCGCCGATTTACGGGATGGCGTGGCAGCAGGACGACTGCCACACCGACCAATGGTTCCCTCAGGGAATCACGACCTCGGCAGATGCCTACGGAGCGGAGCCGTCCGGCGGGATGTTCGAGGGCCACGATGTCATCATGGCGAGCTGGTACAGCCGGGTCGGACCCGATTTCGGATCTCGCATCTCAGTCATCGACTGGCAGGATCGCGAACCGCCGCGCTACCGACACATCCTTCTTGTCGAGCCGAGACGCTTTCTGTACTTCTTTCATCGGCTGTTTCCCGTGGCCGTCCACGCCGGAGGGATCGTTTGGTACGGCAGGCATTTGTTCGTCGCTGGCAGCTCGCAGGGCATCCGCGTGTTCCGGCTCGACGACATCGTCCGTGTGCGCAACCGGATCCGCACCAAGGGCTATCGCTATGTGTTACCGCAATACACGCACTACCTTGCCGAGCAGGACGAGGGCAATGGCCGCATGACGTATTCGTTCATGTCGCTCGAGAGGTCCGGCGAAACGGATCACCTCGTGGCTGGGGAGTACGGCCGAGCGGGCGGGAGTGGTCGACTCATCCGCTACCCAATCGATCGGGACACCGAGCTGTTGTCCAGCAACGACCGGGGTTGGTCCGTGCCGACCGACCTGCACGACCCCCAGCTCGCCCGCATGCAGGGAGCCGTCATCGCCGATGGCACATGGGCCATCACCTCAAGCAATGGTGAAGACAACCCCGGCGACCTGTGGGTGGGCAAGCCCGGCAAATTCACGCGTCACCGCGGTGTGCTGCCGACCGGTGCTGAGGACATCACGTACCTGCCACAACGTCGACAACTGTGGTCGTTGACCGAGTGGCCCGGGCGCCGATGGGTCTACGCGATCGACGCCGACCGTTGGCTGACCGAGTCGAACGACGAGCCCTGACGCCTCTCTGAGCTCTAAGATGCGGGGCATGAACTCGAAGGAAATCGTGTCGGTCCTCGCGATGGTGTTCAGCGTCTTCGGCATCGTCCTCTCGGGGTGGTTCTCCGCTCGTACCGCGAAGATCAGCAACAAGATCAAGGTCGAGGCCGACAAACAGAAGGAGAAGGAGAGCGCACTCGCGGCGGCCCAGAGAGTGTACGAGCCGTTGGCTCAGGCCGCTGCAGAACTCCAGTCGCGCATCTACAACATCGTCGAGACCGGGTGGGTCGCTCTGACAAAACGCTATGAGGGCCACGGCGACTACACCGTCGCGAGCACGGCCTTCCTGTTTGCCCACTACTTCGGGTGGATCGAGGCGCGTCGACAGTCGGTGCTCGACTCGAGTGGTGAGGGCGGGCGGGATGAGAACGTCCAGAAGTTGATCGACGGGGTGCTCAAGGTGCTCCGCCGGGGCGATGACAGTGACGGATTCTGCTTCTTCAGCGCTGAACAACGAGCCATCGGCGAGCTGATGTTCTTCTGGGAGGTTCTCGACGGGGGCCTCCGAATTCCGCACGTGCACGGCTACTCGAAGTTCGCCACGATGTACCGCGACGACAAGGACTTCAAGAGGTGGTTCGAACCGGTCGATGCGGGCATGGCCAGGGTCGCCCAGGGCGACAACAGCCGACTGATCGCGATCCAGCGAGCATTGGTCGACCTGATCAGGGAGCTGGACCCGAACCACAAGTACACGATCGGCTACACACTCGCGCCGATCAGCATCAGCGTCGGCGAGCAACCTCACGCGGATGAGGCGCCGATTCGCTAGCCGGCGATACCACGGCCAGCAGGAGTCTTGTGGCGACCGCCACCAGGATCGCTGCGCCCACCAGGTGTGCGGCGACGAGGGCGATTGGCAGGTTGGTGAAGTACTGGACGAAGCCGATCGTGCCCTGTGCGAGCTCGACGCCGAGCACGCCGAGTGCCAGGCGGCCTTCGGGAAGCCTGCGCAGCGAGATACATACGGCGATCGTGATCGCCACCAGGACGTAGACCGCGAACGCGTGGACGTGACTCATGACGTGCGGATTGAGCCCGTTGCGGGGCGCATGGGCGTCCCCGGCGTGCGGGCCGCTTCCGGTCACGATGGTGCCGAGGTAGACGACGACCCACAACACGGCGTACATCGAGATGACGCGGCCGGTCTCGCGACGGACCACGCCACCGGAGGCCACGCCTCGGACCTGGAACACCAGGAGCATCGATGCCGCGACCATCGACATGGAGATCACCAGGTGCAACGACACGACCCACGGGTTGAGGTCGGTGCGCACGCTGATGCCGCCAACGACGATCTGCAGCGGCACGCCGAGCGCAATGATGACGGCGATCCTTCGGGTCTTACGGTTGGTGTCGATCCAGCGCCAGACGACGACGACCGTGGCGACGAGTACGAAGGTCACGATCCCGGTGAGCATCCGATTGCTGAACTCGACGACGCCGTGGATGCCGAGCGCCTTGTGTGGGACGAACGATCCATCCGTGCACTTGGGCCAGGTCGGACAGCCGAGTCCGGAACCAGTGAGCCGCACCAGACCACCCGTCAGGATGACCAGGCTGTTCGTGACGAGCGTGGCCCACGCCCAGACCTGGACCGTGGCTGTGCGAGGTCGGCGCGAGAGACTCACTCCCACTTGAATGTCCTTGCGGCGAGGACGCCTGCGATGGCGGCCCAGACCAACAGCACGACGATCGGTAGGAGCCCGGGCGATGTCCCGTGGAACGCGTCACGAAGACCCTGACCGAGCGCGCCGGACGGCAACAGCTTGAGTGCGTGCTGCGCTCCGCCATACCTGCTCAACGGGACGATCAGCCCGCCGCCGACGAGTAGGAGCACGTAGACGAGGTTGGCCACCGCCAGCGTTGCCTCGGCACGCAGCGTGCCGGCGATCAACAGGGCCAACGAGCCGAATGCGGCAGTGCCGAGCACCGCGAGCAGCGCAAGCCAGCCGAAGGCAGCCACGCCGCCATGCGGATGCCAGCCGAGGACCCTGGCGACAACACAGAGCACGACCAGCTGGGCAGCCTCGACCAGTACGATCGCGCCGATCTTGCCGAGCATCAAGCCCGACCTCGGCAGTGGCGAAGCGCCGAGACGCTTCAGCACGCCATAGCGTCGCTCGAATCCGGTCGCGATCGCCAGGGAAGTGAACGACGTGGACATGATCGCCAGTGCCAGGACTCCGGGCGTGACGATGTCGATCGGACGCCCCACGCCGAGGTCGACGACCTTGTCGGAATGGGTGCCAGCAATCAGCAGCATCAGCGGTATGACCAAGGTCAGCAGCAGCTGCTCACCATTGCGGAGGAGAAGGCGCAGCTCCATGCTGACCTGCGACCGCAACATCGCGGCTGGTGCGGCAGCTCCCGGCCTGGGGAAGAGGTCGAGGGTCATCGCAGTGCCTTGCCAGTGAGCTCGAGGAACCGGTCTTCGAGGGTCTGTCGTTCGACCAGCACCGACTCGGTCAGCACGCCTTGGCCGGCGCACCACGCGGAGAGCGTGGCGAGCAGAGCCGGATCCACATGACCGGCGATGACATAGGCACCGGGGGAGACCTCGTCGACCTTGGTGTCGTGGGGGAGGGCCAGCATCAGGCTCTCGACGTCGAGGCCGGCACGGGCGGCAAAACGTACGGTGTTCTTGGCACCCGACTCGCTGAGTTCGGCCACCGTGCCTGACGCGATCAACGTGCCGTCGTCGACGATGTGGATGTGGTCGGACAGGGTCTCGGCCTCGTCCATGAAGTGGGTCGTCAACACCGTGGTGACTCCGCTGTCGCGCAGCTCGGTGATGAGGTCCCAGGTGGCGTGCCGGGCCTGCGGGTCGAGGCCGGCGGTGGGTTCGTCGAGGAACACCAGCTCGGGTCGACCGACGATCGCCATCGCCAGGCTCAGCCGTTGCTGCTGCCCGCCGGAGAGTCGACGGAACGGCGTACGTCCGTAGGTCTGCATGCCGAGTCGTTCGATCAGGGCATCGACATCGAGAGGATGGGCATGCAACGACGCGATATGTCGCAGCATCTCGTGGGCGCGCACGCCGGACCAGGCGCCGCCGGACTGCAGCATGACGCCGACCCGCGGACGCAGCGAGCGGCTGTCCGCGATCGGATCGAGCCCGAGCACTCGTACGGCACCGGACTGCGGGGCGCGGAAGCCTTCGCAGGTCTCGATCGTTGTCGTCTTGCCCGCGCCATTGGGTCCGAGAATCGCCGTGACAGTGCCCGGGGCAACAGTCAGGTTGAGTCCATCGACGGCGGTGATCGAGCCGTATCGCATCACGAGGTCGACGACCTCGACGGCGGGCTGATTCACCCGATCAGTGTAGGTGTCGCGTTCCGGGCGGCCGGTCCTAGGCTGTCGACCATGGACCTTCCCGTGATGCCTCCCGTCCAGCCGATGCTCGCCAAGTCGGTCAAGGGCGTGCCTGCTCAGGACTCCGTCGACGGCGGACTGTCATACGAGCCCAAGTGGGACGGCTTTCGCTGCCTGGTGTTCCGCGACGGCGATGAGGTCGTGCTGGCGAGCCGCTCGACCAAGGAATTGACCCGCTACTTCCCCGACATCGTCGCCGCGGTCAAGGCTGAGCTTCCGAAGCGGTGCGTGCTCGATGGCGAGATCTTCCTGGCGATCGACGGCCGCCTGGAGTTCGATGCGTTGTCCCAGCGCATCCATCCGGCCGACTCGAGGGTGCAGATGTTGGCAGAGACGACGCCGGCATCCTTCGTCGCCTTCGACCTGCTCGCGCTCGGGTCTGAATCATTGATGGATGAGCCATTCTCGGTGCGCCGGGCTCAGCTCGAGAAGGCCCTCGCCACGGCGAAGCCACCGATCCACGTCACACGTACGACGACCGATGCCGCTGAAGCCGAGCGGTGGTTCGGCACGTTCGAGGGGGCCGGCCTGGATGGCATTGTGGCGAAGGCTCTCGCGAAGCCGTATGCGCCGAACGGTCGGACGATGCTCAAGATCAAGCACGCGCGCACTGCTGATGTCGTCGTCGCAGGCTATCGGCTGCACAAGACCTCAACAGACGAGCGGCCTTTGCTGGGCTCGATGCTGCTCGGGCTGTATGCCGAGGATGGCGCGCTCCAGCACGTCGGCGTCGCCGCATCGTTCACCGAAGCCCGGCGAGCCGAGCTGATCGACGAGCTGGCACCGCTGGTCGTCACCGACCTGAGCGACCATCCGTGGGGTCAGTGGCAGGAGGCCACCGCACATGCCGACTCACGTCTCCCCGGCGGACAGAGCCGGTGGAGCGGGGGCAAGGATCTGTCATTCGTACCCCTTCGACCCGAGCGCGTCGTGGAGGTCGGCTATGAGCACATGGAAGGCGACCGGTTCCGGCATACCGCGCAGTTCAAGCGCTGGCGTCCCGACCGCGAGCCCACCTCATGCGGCTACAGCCAGCTCGAGGAGGTTGCGAAGTACGACCTCAAGGACGTCCTGACCTGACTCAGTTGTGTCCGAGCTGACGAAGTTTCGCGACGAATGCCTCGTCGGGTGCCAGCGCGGTGCTGTCGGCCAGCTTTGCCTTAATCTCTGGAGGCAGCTCGCCAGCCGTCTTCACCTCTGTGTGCAGCCGCTGCATCGTGTCGTCGAGGGCGCCTGCGGTGTCGGCGGCATCCTTGAGCCCGTCCAACAGTGACTGGGGCACGTCCTGCCGGTATTTGTAGTGAATCTTGTGCTCGAGGCTCGCCCAGAAGTCCATGGCGATCGTCCGCAGCTGCACCTCGACGAGCACCGACACCGGGCCATCGCTGAGGAACACCGGCACCTCGATGAGGGCATGCAGACTGCGATAGCCATTGGGCTTCGGCGTGGCGATGTAGTCACGCACGTCGACCACGCGCACGTCCGCCTGGCTGGTCAACAGATCGAACACCCGATAGACATCGGACACGAAGCTGCAGGTGACGCGCACGCCCGCAACATCGGTGATCGTCTTCTCGATCGATTCGAAGGTCAGGTCGGCGCCCTTGCGCGTCATCTTCTCGATGATGCTCTCGGGGTTCTTCAGCCGGGACGAGACATTCTCGATCGGGTTGTCGTTGTGCAGGTGCGCGAACTCATCGCGCAGGATCGAGAGCTTGGTGACGATCTCTTCGATGCCGAACTTGTAGCGCATCATGAACCGGGTGAAGTCCTGGCGAAGCTGTTGTGCGTCTTCCGTCGCGAGCTCGCCGCCGGGTTCAACAAGACGGCCAAGGTCCATGCGTGAGGGCGTGGGGTCCACGCGTCCACTGTAGGGAGGCGTCCCACACGCCACCCTTCAGCCGCCTGTCGACGAGGTGAACGAGTGCCCTAGTCCTTCTTGGCCTTGCTGGGTTGTACGCGCTTGGGCTCGCCCGGCATCTTCGGGTACTCCGGAGGATAGGGCATCTCGATCGGATCGGCGTCCCACAGGTCCAGCAGCGGCTGCAAGGAGTGCGCGACATCGTCGATCTCGGCCCACGGATCTCCGCCGGCCGCGAGCCGCTCCGGCACGGTGTGCAGCGTGAACGCACGCGGTCCGTCGAGATCGGGCAGCTCGTCCCAACTGATCGGCGTCGAGACGGTCGCGCCCTGTGCGGGCCGCAGGCTGTAGGCCGAGGCGATCGTCCGGTCCCGGCAGTTCTGGTTGAAGTCGATGAAGACGTTGTTGCCCCGCTCTTCTTTCCACCACGCCGTTGTGACGCCCTCGGTACGCCGCTCCAGCTCGCGGGCGAAGGCGATGGCGCCATGGCGTACGTCGGTGAACGTCCACCGTGGCTCAAGGCGCGCATACACATGGATGCCACGCTTGCCGCTGGTCTTGGCGAAAGCACGGATGCCGAGCTCCTCGAAGAGACTGCGCGCAACATCGGCGATGCGTATGGCATCGGCAAACCCGGCTGAGCCGAACGGGTCGAGGTCGATGCGCAGCTCGTCCGGACGATCGTTGTCGTCTCGCCGGGTCGGCCACGGGTGAAACGTGATCGCACCCATGTGAGCTGCCCACGCGGCGACCGCGATCTCGGTCATGCAGATCTCGTCGGCCGGGCGGCCTGATGGGAACAGGATGCGGGTGCTCTCGACGTAGTCCGGCGCGCCCCGCATCATCCGTTTCTGGTAGAACGCATCACCGTGGCTGTCGGCCCGGGTCGACATCACCATGCCCTCGCGCACGCCTTTGGGCCAACGCTCGAGTGCGACCGGTCGATTGCGAAGTGC
This sequence comes from Aeromicrobium sp., assembly GCA_025965115.1. Classification (GTDB taxonomy): domain Bacteria; phylum Actinomycetota; class Actinomycetes; order Propionibacteriales; family Nocardioidaceae; genus Aeromicrobium. Next base: position 3,457 of record JAOPXO010000173.1, on the reverse strand, counting down.
CCGCATCAAACCGTCCTCGACGGCCACGTAGTACTGGGCGACCATCAGCTTGGTGACCTCGGCGGAGAAGTCGGTGGCTTCGTAGATGACGCGCTCGGGGCTCGAGACCCGCACCGTGCGGCCGCCGGCCTCGATCTCGACCGCATCGCTCGCCACGGACGCTCTTAGCTCGACAGGTCGGCGTCGACGCGGGTCAGCGATCGCTTGCGGCGTACGTCCAGCGGGGACGTGCGCCGATCGAGCCGTTGATCGAGGAGTGCCAGCGCACGCTCGGCCTGGCCACTGCTGACGAGGCAGAACAGCAGCGTCTCCTCGACGATCTCGCGCTGCGCTGCCGATCCTCCGACGCGAGGCAGTGTCGGCATGACATCGGACAGAAGCTGGGCAGCGACCGCCCATTCGCCTTCAGCCGATGCCGTGAGTGCTTCGCACACTGCCGCCACGATCGCGTAGGCGGTGGAGTCGCGGGATTCGCGACACCGCTTGCCGAGGCTGTGCAGCCCGGCGACGTCGCCCGCAGCGGCAAGAGCGACGGCAGCATGGAGTGCCACGAATGGGGTCTGCGGATGTGACAGGAGCTCCGGGTCAACGGCGTCGATGACCGGGTCGACGGGGGGCGCCACCGTCTCGCCGGTGAACACTGGCTGGCCTGCGCCTGCGCCGCCGAGATCAACGGCTCCGTCCCACTCCGACGTGGTGAGCCGCCAACGCCACAACAGCGACGCCGAGTCGATCAATGCGCGCACGCCGGTGACCGCTGGTGGGGCAAGCTGCGAGTAGTAGCGGCGGCGCACGGCCTCCGTGTCGCCGATCGCGAGCTCGTGGAGTGCTGCGTGCCACGAGAAATGCGCACGATGGCTCGCCGAGCGGCCGCTCTCGTTGACCCAGTGGTCGAGCCACACGCGACCGGTCTCGTGCTCGCCCGTCTCATAGAGCACGTGCGTCTGTGCGTGGACGGCGTGGCCCGAAGACGGCTCGCACGACAGCGCGCTCTCGGCCAACAGCCCGGCCTCTTCGAACCGCGACTGATCCTGTCGGGTGAAAGCCAACAGCGATATGTACCACCAATGGTCGCCGTACGCCGGCGCGAGCCCCTCGACGAGCTCCCAGGCCTCCTGCTGGACATCGGTGACGCCTGAGAACGCGATCGTCGGGACCGCCGCCGACACCGCAAGCACGTCGCGCGGGAAGCTGGCGATGTGTGACATCAGCGCCAAGGTGCCGGTGCGCTGCACGTCCTTGACGCGCAAACCCACCACGTTGACGAGGCTGCGCTCGCGATCGTCGCCTCGCGTGCTGACCGCCCGACGAGCGGCTTCGAGAGAGAGCGCGACATCGGCATCGGCGCCCGCCTCGTGGCCCAACATCGCGAGCGCCGCGTGAGCGATGGCGAAATCAGGATCGAGTTGGGTGGCCTTCCGAATCAACTCTTCGCCGCCCGATTGCAGAAGCATGATCCGCTCGAGACCCGCGTTGTAGGCGGCAGCCGCCTCGGCTGTTGTCGAGATGGGCAGACCAAGGGGATCACGCGGACGCGCGACCGGGTGGTGCCCGCTGACGATCCTGCCGTCGGCCAGCCGCCGGGGCAGCGGGGCTATTGCGTCGAGAACGGAGGTCGCGACCGCCAGCGACTGGGTGCGGATCTCCGGGATCGCGGTGGACTCCCACAACTCACCGCGCCGCATGGCACCAAGGGTCCAGAGCGGTGCGTCGCTCGTCCCGTCCGCGCCCACGAGTCGACCGTTGTTGGTCCGGAGACCCATTCCTGCGGTGCTGGCGACCGCCAGGCTCGCTCCACCGCGGTGACGAAGCAGGTCGTCGATGAACGGGTCGGCCAGTTCGCGAACATCTGTCAGGGGACCGGTGCAGTTGACGACCCAGCCGGCCTCGCGAACTGTGCCATCAGTGAGCGTGACGCGAAGGCCGCCCTGGGGCAATGGCTCGAATTCAGCGATCGATCCAGGATCTACAGTCAGTCGGCCAGCCGTACGCAACTCGCGCAGCAGCACCGCACTGGAGGGAGCCATCCGGTGCCTGAGGACGTTCCAGGAGCCTGCATCGCTCGCCAGGAACTCCTCGCGGTCCGCCTCGCTCAGCTGATCCCAGATCGCCGACGCCTGGAATCGCAGGCCGTCCATCGCCGGCCGCCAGTTGCCGGTCGCGGTGGCCACGCTGGTCAGGTGGCGCGACACGTGCTCGCGGACCTCGGTCAGGCTCGTGCCCCAGTCGGAGATGTCGGGGATCGCGGCCAGCAGCGGGTCGTCGGCGTGGCTCTTGGGCAATCGACCGTTTCGCGAAACTGCGTGGAGGGTGCGGTCAGGACGGTTGCCGGCGTCGGTGAGTGACATGGCGACGTCGACCATCGTGAGTCCGGATCCGACCACCAGGACGTCGGCCGGACCGACGTGGTCGCGGCGAATGGTTTCTAGCGCACCCGGAGCCCACGGATCCGGCACGAAGAATGCGGAGTCCTGCAGACCTTGCGGCGCCCATCCGCAGCCCGGCGAGGGCAACCCGGTGGCAATCACGACCGCTTCTGCTTCGAACTCGCGGCCGTCGGCCGTGGAAACCACCGCGCCCGCAGGCGTACGGCGGATGCCGACCGCCCGGGAACGCACGCGGCGCAGAGACGTCTCGTCGAATGATGAGGCAAGAGCTTCGGAGAATGTCTCTTCCAGGTAGCGCGCGAACTGGCGGCGTGGTGCAAATGCGTACGGCTCGGAGGGCTCATCAGGGTTGTCACGATGTCGCCACGTGACGAAGTGCGCCGGATCCTCCGGTAGAGCGCTCATGCCAGAAGCCGGAACATTGAGCAGATGCTGCTCGTCAGCGGTCCCGAACGCGACGCCTTGGCCGGACCGGTCAGCCGGGTCGACCATGATCACGTCGACGCCGGTGGAGCGCCTCCCTGCGGTGCGCGCCAGGTGCAGTGCGACAAGAGTTCCCGAGGCCCCAGCGCCGACGACGACGACAGTGGGGCGGTTCCTGCTGCTCGTAGCCATGCGATCTCCCCGCGTGATGGGACCCTGAGTGCTCACAAGTGTATGGGCGGCGACGCGGTCGCGGGAGTGATCACGCCGTCCGAGAATCGTCGTGTCAAGAGGTTCTAGCGGTCGAGCGTCAGCGGGAACCAAGCTCGCCCGCGTCACCCTGTCTCACCCTGATCGTGGTTCCGCAAGCGGCATGGCTATTTTGTTCTCATGTTCGCATCGCTTGGCCGGTACGTCGCTCGTCATCCGTGGCAGATCATCGTCGCGTGGATCGTGGTCGCCGTCGTCGTGATCCTGACCGCTCCGAAGCTCACGTCAACGACCGATGAGGCGGACTTCCTGCCTGGTCATTATGAGTCGATCAAAGCGATCGACCTGCAGACCAAGGCGTTCCCTGACCGCACCGACATCGGGGCGATCATCGTGTTCGACCGCAAGGACGGCGCCCCGCTGACCGCGGCCGACTC